>JBHEMC010000102.1:0-14826 GCA_046262775.1 Pyrinomonadaceae bacterium
GCTTATGGCTGGTGACGTTGGCGCGAATGACGAGCACCACGCCGTCGGCCTGGCAGCCGAGAATCGACGCGTCGGCGAACGGATGGATGAAAGGTAGAGTGACGTAATATCGTGAAGGACCACGGTTTTTTAGCTGTCCCTCACGCGCAACGTGTCTCTCGAGTAGAGGAAGAAAGTTTTGACGCCAACAATGGAGTGTGTCGGGTGAAAAGTGTTCCGGCAGCACACAGAACCCATCCGTTATAACCAACTCCTCAAAGTTTTTGATCTGGGTGTGATCGTATCGAGCTGACATAATTCCTAGTTATAAGAAGAACAACTATTTTCTCGCACTCAGTCGATTCTGAATAATCACCACCATCAGGAGGATGAGGCCTCGCAGGACCAGTTGCCACCAGGGACTAATCGTTCCTTCGAGATTGAAAAGATTGAAGATCACACCCAGGAGCAAGACTCCGACTAGAGTCGATCCAACGCCACCTTGCCCGCCAGTCAAAAGTGTTCCACCGACTACAACGGCTGCAATCGCGTCCAACTCCCAACCAGTACCGGCAACTGGCTGTCCGGTGCCAAGTCTCGACGACAAGATCACGCCGGCGAGACCCGCCAAGGCCCCGCTCAAAGTATAGACACCGATTCCTACGCGATTTACGTTCAAACCCATCAACCGCGCTGCTTCTTCATTGTCGCCAACGGAATAGACGTGCCGGCCGAATCGTGTGTGGTTGAGAACCAGCCATGCTATTGCGTATGCAATAACCAGCATTAGAACCGGTACAGGCAGGAACCCGATAGCCCCACGGCCCAACCAGCTGAAAGTTCCCGACACTGTTTCTGCTTTGACAGATTGTTCCCCTGTATACACGAGGGCAAGTCCGCGCGCGGCAATCATCATTGCCAGTGTCGCAATGAATGGCTGGATCCGCGCCTTTGCGATAATCAAACCATTTACTAAACCGAGGAAAGCTGTAAAAACAACTGCGGCCGCTACGGCCAACACTGTTCCCCGGCTAGCGAGATGGGCTGCGATCACGCCTGCAACCGCTACGAACGAGCCAACAGATAAATCGATCCCGCCGGTGAGAATTACGAATGTCATTCCGAGTGCGACCAGACCTAACATGCTGTTCTGGCGCAGCACATTTGAAAGATTAAACTCCGTCAGAAACCGATCGTACCGGTATGCAGCGAATATGCAGACGAGTACAAGCGCGACGAGCGCTCCCTGTCGTTGAATGAACGAAGCGAATTTCATCCGCGCGACGCGTCCGCGCGTGGATCCAACTTCGCTAACTGTCGCTGCCTGGCTCATTTCCTTCTACGCTACTTTCGGTCGTTGAATATAAACAGCAAACAGGATTATCACCGCCTTAAATACAAGGCCCCAGGAATACGGCAACGGGTGCAGGCCAAACGGACCCATGTTGAAACTTGTAGTAATGACTTGCATGATCAGCGCTCCGATTAGCGTGCCGATGATTGTTGCTCTTCCACCGGTCAGCGGCGTCCCACCGACAACCACGGCGGCAATTGCATCGAGTTCAATATAAAGACCGACCTTCTGCGCGTCGCTCGCGCCGAGCCGCGCGGTCTCAATCAGCCCTGCGAGACCGGCGAGAAACCCGCTCAACGCGTAAACTGTGATTTTCGTGCGATGAACCTTTACACCGGCAAGTCTGGCCGCAGCTTCGTTACCGCCGACCGCAACGATATAACGGCCAAAGCTCGTCGCTCGCATCATGAAAATTCCGGCTGCGACCGCCACTAACATGATCACAACCTGAACCGGGACAGGTCCTACGAATCCCTTCCCCAGGTACTCGAAAGTAGGATTAGTAAAAGGAATGAGTTGTCCACCGTTACTAATGACCTGCGCGACGCCCCGGCCCGTAATCAACGTCGCCAGAGTCACGATGATTGGCTGAATGCGGAAGCCTGAGATCAATATGCCGTTAAAGGCGCCCACGCCGCAGGCGATAACAAGCGCAAGCAGAATGGCGAAACCGACGCCGCTTTCCAACGAGACTGCCGCAGCCGCCGAGGCAATCGCCATAACGGATCCCACCGACAAGTCGATGCCGCGGGCAGCTATTACCATCGTCATGCCTTCTGCAACCAGTACCGTAGTGGAAACGAGTTGCAGCACGTTCCACAGATTGCTGATGGTAGCGAAGTTTGGAGTGAAGATGGCGTTACCGAGGAGCAGCAGGACCAGTGCGATCAGAGCACCATAAGTCGGACCAAGATTTCCCAACCGCGACCTCAGGCTGCGGGAGTGCGGCGCATGACCGACTGTGGCGGTGTTCTCCATACGCTATGCTCCGTCCCCAGCGGATCCATCAGTAGCGCTTCCTTCAGCCATGGCATGAATGATTTGCTGCTGCGAAATGTCTGCACCGGTGAGTTCACCCACGCGCTGTCCATCGCGCATTACGACCACACGGGAACTGCCTTCAACCAACTCTTCCAGTTCCGATGAAATCATCAACACTCCCAGACCCGACTCGGCAAGTTCATTCACCAACGCCTGGATTTCACCCTTGGCTCCAATATCAATACCCCGAGTCGGTTCATCGAGGATCAAGAACTTGGGATTTCGACAGAGCCATCGCGCAAGTAATACCTTTTGTTGATTGCCGCCCGACAACTCCCGAATCTTCTGATCACCGCTGGCCGCTTTGATCCCGAGCCGTTGCATAAAACGATCGACTATTGCCTGCTGCTTTGAACGTGAGACAACACCGAGAGTAGTCAACGTGGGTAGCGCCGCAAGCGTAAGATTTTCACGCACTGACAACTCAGGAATTATTCCTTCGGCTTTGCGATCTTCCGTAAGAAACGCGAGTCCGGCGTCGATGGCCCGACTGATTGAGCGTACGTTGAGGCGCTCGCCTTCCAGATAGACAGCACCTGAGTCAACCAAGTCTGCACCAAAAATTGCGCGTGCGGTTTCTGTACGGCCAGATCCCAGCAATCCCGCCATACCAACAATCTCGCCGCGGCGCACCTCCACGGTGACATGATTCAGTTTGCGGCCCCTCGTCAAGTTCTCAGCACGCATTAATGGAGCGGCATCTGCGGTTGTCGTGGGGTGTTTTGCAAAAGCGGTTGTGCCCTGCCGTAACTCTTCGCGTTTCTTGCCCAACATCAAACAGACGAGATCAAGTTTCTCAAGTCCCTCGAGGTCACGCGTACCGACCAGTTTTCCATCACGCAGAATGGTCACTCGGTCACATACGGCATATAGCTCGTCAAAGCGATGGCTGATGTAGACCACCGCAGTGCCTTGCTCCTTAAGGCGCCGGATAACTGCGTAAAGAATCTTCACTTCGTGCTCAGTCAGGGAACTGGTAGGTTCATCGAGTACTACTACCTTTGCGCCAAATGAAACACCGCGTGCAATCGCGACCATTTGCCGAAGCGCTATATTCAAACTGCCGAGCGTTGCTCGCGGATCGATGTCCAACCCGAGGCTTTGCAGCAGTGTGCCGGCCTCGGTATTCATGCGTTTCCAATTGATCAGGCCAAATCGCCGCGGCTCGCGGTTCAAATAAATGTTTTCAGCCACCGTACGGAACGCGAGCAGGTTGACCTCCTGATAAACAGCAACTACGCCCAACGCTTGCGCGTCTTCGGGCGAATGAAAATCGGCCTGCCTTCCTTCTAAGATAATGGTCCCGCCGTCGCGCTGATATGCGCCGGTCATAATCTTAATCAGCGTCGACTTCCCTGCTCCGTTCTCTCCTACAAGCGCATGTACTTCGCCGCGAGCCAACTCAAGATCGACGCCCGACAGCGCCGGCACGCCGTTGAATACCTTTGTGATGCCCTCCATGCGGAGCACGATCTGATCAGAGGTGGTCATGTGTTGTAGAACAGTTCGGTTACGCCTGGCCCATCAATATGCCTCGTTCAGAAACTGCTTTGCGTTGTTTGCATCGAAAAACCGATCAGGCAGAATGATTTTCGGCGGCAACTTTTCACCTTTCAGGAACTTTTGCAGCGTCTCAAATGCGAGTGGACCAAAGCGCGGATTCGATTCAACAGTTGCGTTCATATCACCATCGATGATCGCCTGCAGCGCTGCTTTCTCACCATCCACCGAAACGATAAGAATGTCCTTACCCGGTTTCATACCGGCTGCTTTCAACGCCTGAATCGCCCCAATTGCCATTTCATCGTTGTGTGCGTAAACGGCTGTGATCCGTTGCCCCATAGACTGGATGATGTTCTGCATCACCTTTTGTCCTTCGGCCCTATTGAAGTTGCCGGTTTGGGAAACCATGATCTTCATATCGGGGTGTTTTTTGATCTCATCAGCGAAGCCCTGCTGACGATCCTGGGACACTGAAGCTCCGGACGTGCCGCTTAACTCGACAATGTTCGCCTTGCCGTTTGTGTGTTCCGCTAACCATTCGGCAGCGCGTCGGCCCTGCTCGACAAAATCAGACTTGAGAACAGTTACGAAATCTACTCCAGCGGTTCCAGCAGCTTCTCGATCTACGAGAATGATAGGGATCTTCGCTTCCTCGGCGGCTTGCATTGCGGTTTCCAGTCCGTTCTTTTCGCGCGGAGCCAGGAAGATCGCACTCACGCCTCGCGAGACGAGGTCTTCGACATCCGAAACCTGTTTCGAGGTTTGTCCCTGCGCATCAGTAACTACCAAATCGAACTTATCCGCGAGCTTTGTCGCTTCGTTTTTCATGCTATTCGTTTCGGCAATCCGCCATGGTCCGTCGTTCTCCATTTGCGAAAAGCCAACGACAAGTTTCCCGTTTGCTCCGCTTGAACCGCTTTGCTTCTTGCAACCGATTTGCGTGATTACTGCCAAGATGAGCCCCGTAATTACTACGAAGGCAAGATACCTCCGCCGATTGTTGTTCATGGCTATGCTCTCCACTGTCTGAATGACCGAAGTAAGCTGCGACGGGCGAAGACGCCCGCGCTCCGTGTAGTCAGCGCACCGGTACAATCCGAAGCGAGTTAAAACGTGCGGCGATATCAGACCCGCCGGCGGTAAGGGCAACGCGTAAACCGCGGTCCCACGGTGGCAGGTAATCACCCTCCAGCTCTGGTCCTACATCAGTCCAATTCCGTCCGTTGCTGCTGAACGCGAATTTAAACAAGTGACCAGCACGCGCAGTCAGGCGTAGCCACAGCGCCGTCGATTTCGGAGCGGCGGAAGTAATCACCGTCTGGTGTTGGTTCTTCTGTCTCCTCCAGATGATAACGTTTCCGTCGCCTCCGATCGCGATACCGAGCGCGTTCTCCTGATCACCAATTGTTGCCAGGCCAGCCAGCGCGCCGGATTTTAACGACGCCGTTGAGACTTCCGCGGTCGCCACATAATTACCGACAGTAGTCGATCGTGCGACGATGGCTCCAATTGGATCGGAAACGTGCGCGCCGTTGGGGGTCAGCAGCAGTTGACCGTTATTCTGCCGGCGTTCAATTCTGGTCGTCGGCTGGTTGTCCTGCGGCCATTGCCAACCTGACTTCAGTGTCCCATTAGTGAAATCATCGAAGAATGAATACTCCAGGTTGCGTTCAGTAGTGTTGCTAGGAGACGGTGCACGGTGGCTTGGCCCATTGCCATTATTGATTGCAGGCCAACCGTTAGCGTTCCACGTCACTTCGTCCAGCATTGCCTCACGTCCGACATAGACAAAGTCTTTCGCGT
Source organism: Pyrinomonadaceae bacterium (assembly GCA_046262775.1). Lineage (GTDB taxonomy): Bacteria > Acidobacteriota > Blastocatellia > Pyrinomonadales > Pyrinomonadaceae > PSRF01. The sequence continues at coordinate 5,681 of JBHEMC010000102.1, forward strand.
TGTATGCGTGATAGAACAAAAATGTGCGTCCGCGTTGATCGGCAACAATACTACCGTGCCCCGGGCACTTCCACGTCTCGTTACCCTTCAAAATTGGATTATCTTTGTTCTTTTCCCATGGCCCCAATAAGCTGTGCGATCGCGCAGCGCCAAGGGCATAGTTGCACTCACGTCCGCAGCATGCGTTGCCTGAGTAGAACATGTAGAACCAGTTCCCGCGCCTCAAGATGAACGGACCTTCAACTAGTTGAGCTTCCCATGGGGCGTCGTTTCGAATCAATTCACGCCGCTCACCTACCAGACTGGTCCCATCCGCGGAGAGTCGTTGTCCCCAGATCGGGGTCGGCTGGTTTCGACTGTTGCCGTCCTCTTTCCAGACGAGATAACGAACTCCCGACTCGTCAGTCACCGCCACAGGATCGATCGATCCCGCATCCTGACAAACCAGCGGTCCATGATCCCGGTATGGCCCAGCAGGTTTGGTGGAGGTCGCAACGGCGACGCATAGAGAACCACCGTTCTTATGACCGACGTAATAGACAAAGTAACGTCCGCGATAGTAAGAGATTTCCGGGGCCCAATAATTACCTGTCGACCATTCTGGTCGTTTCTGAAAGACCGAGCCAACGACATTCCAGTTCACCAGATCGTTTGAAAAGAGGATGGGGAATTCGGGCGCCCATTCCGAAGATGTTCCAACGGCCCAGTAGTTTGTACCGACTCTAATAATCGAAGGATCGGGATAGTCCCCGGCGAGCACGGGATTATCATAAGTAGAACGCCTTTGTGCGGGCGCCGTCAGACAACAGATAACCAGTAGCACTGGAATCAATGCGATGCGAAGGTGGCCCAACGTTTGTTGTTTAGCTTTCATATTTCGTTTCCGGAATTGTCCCGATTTCCCCGTCCAAGGTCATGCGCTAAGTCGCTTGTCTTCGTAACCAAAAGAATTTCTCGCGCGCCCCACCGAGCTCCGCTTCACGAGATACGTCGGTATACGGAGTTCCACGCCCTGATGCTCCGGCTCCTCGATTGTCATTAAGAGGGCTTCTACAGCACGCCGCCCGAGTTCCAGTCGCGGCAGGCAAACCGTTGTTAATTGCGGATAAGCCAGCGAAGCAAAAGCTATGTCGTCGAAGCCAACAATCGATACGTCACGTGGAATCGACACTCCTGCCGCGCGGCACTCTTGCATTACACCAAGCGCCATCATGTCGTTGGCGGTGATAATCGCGGTCGGAAGTGGCGTGCCGCCGCTAAGTATCTCGCGAGCGATACGCCTTCCACCATCAAGCTGAAAGTCACCCTCAAAAATTCCAAAGGGCTCCACATTTGGCAACACTTGCGCCAGAGCATTGCGAAATGCTTCCAGCCGTTTGGCCGCCGAACGCAACCGATTTGGCCCTCCAAGGTACGCGATACTCTTGTGGCCGAGTTGAACCAGGTGACGTACTGCTTCTGTGATTCCCATCGCATAGTCGACGGCGAGATTGCTCATGCGCTCGCCCGCCGTTCCGAGATCCAGAAAAACAACAGAAACATGTTTACTCGCAAGCTCGTCGATCACCGCGAAATCGAGCTCGGAAGTCATCAGCGCGACTCCGGCGACCTGTCTTTCAATCAGACGTCGAACGTAATGTGACGTCCGCTGAGCGTCGTACTTTGTGTTCAACAAAATTACATCGTAGCCTCGCTCAAAAGCGACGTCCTCCACACTTTTAGCCAATTCGGGGAAAAAAGGATTGGAGATATCAGAGACGAGCAAGCCAATCGTATGGCTCCGGCCTGAGGCGAGACTCCTCGCGTGAGCATTTGGATAATAGTTGCAGCGTTCGATTGCGCGGACGACCTTCAGTCGTGTCTCTTCAGAAACGAACCTGGTTTTATTGAGGACGTGCGAAACCGTCGCGGTGGAAACTCCGGCTTCACGTGCAACGTCTTTGATACTCATGATCAGTTAATGGTCGGTTCTGTATTCAGCCGCTCAATTACGTAATCGCAGTGGCGGGTCACTCGTCGGTCATTGTTTCTCTGTGAAATTCGCAGCCAGTCGAGGTCGAAAAATCGGACCATTAACATATTGGATTAAAGAATCAAGCAAGTGCGTTGCGTACGCATCCTTGCCATACCCATCGAAACGAAACGTTGTAAGCAAGAGTGCGCCCTTCCCAACGCGCATCTGCACTGCAAGCGCAGCGTTGTTGTTTAGCCAGCCATAAAAGATTCCTGATAGCACATCATCGTAATTCGCTCCGCCGATGCCTTGAATCACAAAACGGGGCACAACATGCTCCGACTCGAAGCCGAGAATTTTTGTGAACGCAACGCTGCGAAACGGCGACAGCGCGTCAGTCCGGACCCAATTAAAATTCGTAACCCAATTGCCATCCAGATCCGAACCGGCGCGTGCTGTCACTTTCACTGTACCGTCTGGTATCGCATCTTTGGAATCGGCAAGAATTAGAGCACGGCCCCCGTTCCGCACGTATTGCGCTACCTTCTCATCGAACTTGTTTGAAATTACTATCGTCTGTGGATTGAGGTCGGAGGAATCAAGCGGGTGAGATGAAATTCTGTAGCCGCCCGCCGTTAATTGTTCGGGTTTCAAGCCGCTGCTCGATTTCACGTCAGCAAACTGCAAACCAACCTGAACCGCCGGTCTGGCCTTTGGATAAATGAAAACGGTAACGCTGTTCTCCGCGAGCAAAATTCCCTTGTTGTCGAGCACCTGCACGCGGATGACATCACTTCTGGGACTCGTAACATTCGGCGCTGTTTGTGTTCGTTTTCCTACTGACGCAATGCTGCCCGGAGCTATTGTTCCCGCAAGAGGCTGTGCACCCAATCGCCTTCCTGCTTCATCGCGCCAGACGATGTTCGCGCCGAGCAGATCACGTTGGCTGTAATGCGAGAACAATACGTCCAACTGTATATTCTCGCCGCTGGTAAAATTATTTTTATCAGCTCGTGCCATCACGACATCAGGCTTTTGCAGCTTCGCCAGTTCGGGAGCATAAATCTTCGGCTGTCGCCACATGCTCATCAGACCGTTAGCTTCCCAATTGACATCGGTAAATTCCGTGATCACATAACCTTGAATTGATTGGTAACGACGAATTTCTTCAATTTCATGTTTCAGCGAAACAAATTGATGCCTCTGTGTTGCCAGCGCGAGCGCATCGTAGTTCGGGAAAACAGTGCCAAGGCGAAATTTTTTGAAACGGTCAAACAATCCGGCTGGCCGCGTAACTGCTCGATCGCCGAAGCCGCGGTCGAACCACCAAGGTAACCTTTTCGGCAGCACGGGCAGACCCCAGTTACCGAATTCTGAAACTACAAGTGGTTCGTGGCCGCTCGGCTCCGCATCACCGTGTGGACTGAAGTTCCATTTGGGCCGGGAGGCAAAATCCGCGACCCATTGGTCGAATGGGCCGTAGTCGTCAGGGATGGAGTTGTAACGATGGTTGTCCTCAATGTCAGTCTTCAAATGGAAATTATTACAACAGGCACTGTTGTCGACGATGAGTCGGCCGAGCGGCGCCGTCAATTCCCTGGCGCGCTCAAAAGCCGCGCGCAACCATCGACGACTTTCCGATTGATGAGCGAGGTCTGCACCCCAGCCTTCATTGATCAGAGATTGAATTACGATCGAAGGGTGATTCCAATCGCGCTCGACCATCTCGCGGAAAGTTCTTTCGCCGCGCTCGGCAGCCTTCGCTGCAAAGTGATTGAAATCATTCCACGATGGAATCTCGTACCACACGAGCATTCCAACCTCGTCAGCGACACGCAAGTAAGTGGGATCGCAAACCTTGATATGACAACGTAACAAGTTCAAACCCATTCGCCTGGCCTTGACCATCTCGTCGCGAACATAATCCACAGAGGGTGGCGTATAGATCGTGTCGGGATAAAAATCCTGGTCCAGTGCCGCGATCATGTAAAAGGGTTTACCATTTAGATAGAACTTGCCATCCCGAGCCTCGAACGAACGGAAGCCAAAAGAGTCAGTGGAGTTATCCTTTCCACTTCTGATTTCCACCGTATAAAGATTCGGCTTATCAGGACTCCATAGTTGTGGAGACTTTATACGTCCTTCAAACACCGTGATGTCTGACACTTCGGGCTTCATATCCCGCAACTCAATGTCACCCCGCTGGTTTCGGACGGTCACTTGCGCGGAAGTTGGTTCTGCAAGCCGGCCAGGATTGCCTGTTCTTACTAAAATTGTTACCTGACCATCGTTACGAGCCGTTACGTGCACGCGCTGTATGCAATCTCTCGGGCAAACTCGTAAGGTCACGGACTGCCAAATTCCACCAGTTGGTACATACCAATTTTGCTTTCCGTGCGGTATTTCGTTGTACATCATGTCTGGAAAGCGGGCGCGGTTCTCTTTCTCGTCCATGGGCGGGTCCACTACACGTACCACTAACTCGTTAGCTCCCACTTTCAAGGCGTCAGTGGCATCAACGGTGAAGGGCGTATAACCGCCTTCGTGCTCACCTACTCGTTTTCCGTTGACGAAGACTTCACTAAAATAGTCGACGGCGCCAAATTCCAACATTAGTCTCTGACCGTTGCTTATATCGGGTCGCTGAAGTTGCGTGCGATACCATGCGACACCCATATAGTCGCGTAGATCGGGAAATTGCGCATTCCACGACAGCCCGATCAGTACCTTTCGCCATGCTTGAGATTTGTCGATGTCATTTAGCTTGAGAGTCCCTGCTCGATCGACCAGGAATTGCCATCCCCGATCAAGCTTCGTCTTCTGGGCCGTTACAGGTGAGCTAGCGGCGACGAGATACAACAGAATGAGCGTTGAAGAGACACGATGAAGCCACGAAGCGGATCTCCCAATCATACCTTGTAACGTAAGTCGTGACATTCCAGCTGCGATGCTATTTCCGGCGATCACTCAACTGTGAATTGCGCGTTCGCCGCTATCGTGTACCGGCCAGGCGAACAAATATTACTGCTTGACTGTAACGACCCGAACTGATTCCCAGTCATTCTCTGAGGAGCCGAACCCGTACAACATGAGGTGGAAAGCACGAGGTAAATTCTTGATCGTCTTCCGTAAGCCTTCCTGACCGTTGAGCATGAAATGAAACTCGTCACCTTTGCGCACAATGCCAAGCGTTGGGTTTTTTATTTTCGTTCCCAGCTTCTTGTTGTCCAGCCGCTCTCCCTGGCCATCAATCACAGACCACGCCTCGAAGGTTCCTTCGCTTGTGAGAATCCACTCAATGCGGTTCCTTCCGGAACCGTCGAAAAGGATTGTTACGATGGCATTGCCGATCGGCAAAGCGTTTGAGTTCGGGTCCGGTAATGCCTGGCCAATCCGAGCAATTGTTCCTTCCACGATAAAACGATCGCCCGTGAACGTTTGCCTGGTTCTTACTCCGGCCCGCCAGCCATTCTGTCCGCGCATTCTCAGCTGCCCATCCTTCACTTCAACTTTTCCATTGCCCCCTGCCAGGCTGTACAGCTCCCATTTGTCTAAATCGAGAGTGCTGCCATCAAAACTGTCAGTCCATTCATCGACAGCGAGATTAGCCTGTGGAGTTGAAGGCTTGTCCTGCGCGTGCGCAGAATGCTGGAACGGGACCATGGCCACCGCGACCATGATCATCCAGCTCAGGCGCCGGCACAACGAATGTCCTTTAGTGTTTATGAGTTCAAAATTTGACATTCGCCAAACGCTGCACTAGCTCTTTGCGTTCAGTCAACTCTTGCTGCTTTTCGGTATCACTGAGGCGCTTGAAAGCTGCCAACATCTTCTCGGCATCTTCCTTGCGCTTCAGTCGTACGTACACTCTGCTAAGCTGATATAACGCTTCTGAGAGATTTGGTTCGGCGGTCACAACTGCCTCGAGTTGAGGCGCCGCTTGTTCGAAACGGTCTGTCCGCATGTAAACACGGGCTAGCGCCAATCGCCCGGGAGCAAACGTAGGATCGATCTCTACCGCGCGAATTAGATGTTTTTCGGCGACGGTCAAATCGCCGTTTGGATCTCTGAGGATGGCGTTGGCCAGTAAATAATGGGCAGCAGCGAGCTTCTCGTCTGCAGCCAGCGCTCGATTGTACAAAGCAATGGCTTCTGCATATCTCCCCGTTTCATCGTATGTCAGTCCAAGGTATGCCTGCGCCGAAGCAAATTTCGGATCAAGTGCGATAGCCTGCTGGAATGCAATGGCCGCCTGATCGTGTTTTTTATTCTTGAAGTGAGCCACGCCGAGAGCGAAAAGGAGTTTTGGCGACTGGGGGAAATCCTTAAGCGCCTCGTTCAAGCGTATCACCGCTGCTTCAGGCGCTCTCGTGTCAGTGAGGAGCATGCCGTAACGAAACCGGTACGACTCATTCCGCGGATCGCGTTGAATAGCCAGTCTCATTGCGGGAATTGCATTCTCAACATGACCGGACGCCTCATAGACTTCTGCAAGCGCAGCGTAAAGAGGTGCGACATCAATGCCTCGCGCAACGGCTGACTCCAGAGTCCGACCAGCCGAGGCAATGTCTTTCAGCGCCTGGTACGAGCGCGCCAGCAGAATGATGTAATCGACGTTGGTTGAATCGGATGCGACCACGGCCTGGAGTTCAGAGTTCGCTGCTCTGACGAGTCCTGCAGCGAGCAAGGCTGTTCCCAATTCGGCACGCATCGCCGTACTCCTGATCGTTGCCGGCGCATCGCTAATGCGCTGCTGGTAATCTTGATAGTAGCGCGCAGCCGCCTCCCGATCATCGAGGCGCAAGCTTATAACGACAAGAGCACGAGCAATCTCTGCATCGGGTGCAATATCACGAGCGCGCTCGAAGAGTTCACGAGCGGTGTGCAGACCCTCTGAAGTTCCGCTTGAAAAGCGAATCTGCGCAAGGTTTATCAGTGCCCCTGCTTGCGCTGAATCGAGGCGCAGCGAAGTTTCAAATTGACGGGCAGCCTGGTCAGGTTTTCCAAGCCGGACCAGAATCACTCCATAATTATTGAGGGCGGATGGTGAGGCTGGCGAGCCCGTGGCAGCGGCCCGGAATTGACGCTCGGCTTCCGCCAAATTCCCACCGCGATCAGCGATTATGCCAAGATAGGTATGTGCGAGTTCGTTGTTCGGATCGTCCTGCAGTGCACGATTGAAAGAAATTTTCGCCGCGTCCGTCTCATCGCGGTTCAGTGCAGCTAAGCCTTCTTCAATCGAAGCAGCCGCGCGCTGCTTATTTTCCGCCCGTTGAAATAAAACATTCGAATCGCAAATGACTGGCTGATCGAACGAGGAGAACAGCACCATTGCTGCTGTCATCACGGTAAGCTTCAGGAAACCGCAAGCATGTGTCATAGCTTGATGGGTCTAGTTCGCTGAGCGCCAAAGCAAGCGGCGCGGGGAAAGCGTGCTTGACTCTTCCCGCGCCGTTGTTCAAGAAAACACTCCGTCTAGAAGATTATCTTCGCGCCGAGCTGGATGTTTCTTGGTCCGTACACGTTGGGGTCACCAACGATTCCCGAGAAACCAAACCCTCCCGTCGGATTTGGATTACCTGGATCAAAGTTCTGGAAGTTCAGGTCTGGTCCAAAGTAACGGTGACGGTTAAATACGTTAAATATTTCTCCGCGTAACTCGAGAGTTACCGTTTCCGTTATTCGCGTTTTCTTCAGCAGACTTACATTCTCACTTGAAAACGGCAGTACGTACTCTTCTATAACTGCGGGTGCCGTACCGAAGAATCGCGACGGATTCGCGTAATAGGCACGATACGCAGGATCCGTTACGTCACTAGTCGGAGGAGCTTCAAAATTTGGCGGCTGCGCAAAAGCCGCGCCGTTAATCAGTTTGAAGATCAAATCGCTTTCAGGATTGCCCGTTAAGATCGGTTGTCCTGTTAAATTTGGACGCAGTTGCGCGCCGCGAAAACCTGCGAATCCGACCGTGTTAAGAAAACCGCTGTTCCGACTCGATGTAACGACGAGCGGCAAGCCCGTCTGATACCGATGAATTCCTCCGAACTGCCAGCCTCCCACAAGTTTGTCGACGGCACCAGCCTGGTTCAGGAAGCGTTTACCCTTGCCGAATGGCAACTCCAAAATGTAGTTGAAGACAATGACATGCGGAGTGCTATTTGGCGAAACAAACTTCGGTCGTTCGTATGGACTTTGCGGTTGATTGACCGGACTGCCACCGTACAGGTCCTCCGAACCGGTTGAAAGTAGTTTAGAGAAAGTATAGGAAACATCAAACTGCATTCCCTGCGAGAAGCGGCGCCCAACCTTTGCCTGTAGGGCGTTATACCAGCTTTGACCGTTGCTCTCGAGAATGTTCTTTATGATCCCGTACTGCGGAAAAGGTTTCAGCGATTGCGCAACAGTGCCATCAAACCCAGGAAATACTGAATTGGGAGTTGCGGGCAAAGTGAACCCGACACTTGTTGCGTAAGCACGCTCAGCAGCTGTGACGTCCCGCAGCGGTTTGTTTAGCAAGGGATTTCCGAGTTTCAGCGCCTCCAACGGCAAAGCATTCAAACGGCCAAAGTCCGATCTCAGCCGTGTTCCTTTGCTACCGATGTAACCTGCGGACGCCACAAAATGAGCTGGAAGTTCTCGTTGAACGTCGAGACTCCATTGTGCAGTTCGACCGGTCTTGAAATCTTTATTGAAGTATGAAACATCAAGACCAATAAACTGGTCGTTAGGATTGTTAGGTGGCTGCTGCGGATAGCTGCGGAGGAAGAAGTTTGCGTCGGCGCCAAACTGAGGGCGCGCAAGGTGTGTGTTGTAGCCTTCGGTACCTTCGCCAACCGCAATGTCGCCCGCAAATCCATAAAGAATCGGGGAATAATAGAGTCCATATCCCCCGCGGACTACAGTTTTATTATTTAGAGAGTAAGCAAATCCCACTCTCGGTCCCCAATTGGAATAGTCAGGTTTAGCTAACCCTGAGTATTGGGCTTGCAAGCTACCGCTACCGTTTGCAGCGACGAGAGCACCAAGTCGTCCACCAACGACAGGATTAGGAATCGTCGGATCAAACGTTCGATAGCGATCGTGCGATTCAGTGCGCGGGTAACTGATTTCGTAGCGCAGCCCGACGTTCAACGTAAGCCGCGGCGTTAATTTAATGTCGTCTTGGATAAAAATCGCCGGGTAAAAATATCGC
>JBHEMC010000103.1:0-14703 GCA_046262775.1 Pyrinomonadaceae bacterium
GTCCTTAGCTGTCTTCAACTCCTCGTCCGTAATCGGCTTGTCGCCGACAATTCCATGCAACTCCTTCATAAACTCAATCAGCGCTGCATCAGTTTTTGCAGAGAATATCGAACCGCCCGCGCGAAATGCTCCAGGACCTTTGCCGTATGCAAATCCGGAATTAACCCCGTAGCTATAGCCCTTCTGTTCGCGAATGTTGGCGTTTAGTCGCGACTGGAATTGGCCGCCGAGAATTGTGTTGAGTACCTGTAAAGCGAAGTAGTCTGGTGTATTTCGCGGTGGCCCTGGCAGACCGATGTTTACTACAGACTGTGCGGCGCCGGGCTTGTCTACCAGATAAATCTTCGCAGGTTGTAGTTGCGGAAGCCTTGGATAATCGAACGATGGCTTGTCTCCGGCTTTGATCCAGGCCGTCAACGAATTCTCGACTGCCGCCTTTGCTTTTGCAGCCGTGACATCACCCACAACCGTGATGGTTGCACGTGCCGGCTGGAAGTAAGTTTCTTGGAATCCCACGACATCATCTCGAGTGATCGACTTCACTGATGCTTCTGTCGCTCTCTGGCCGTATGGATGCGCATCGCCGTAAAGTACCTTTGCGAATACTGCAGCCCCCACTACGGTAGGCTGATCTTTAGCCTGTGTCAGTCCGACTAATGTTCGGGCGCGTAACCGCTCGAGCGCTTCCGCTGGAAATATGGAGTTCAACATCATGTCAGACAAAATTGAGAGCGTCGGTTCGAAATTACGAGTCGTGGAAACGAAACTGACCGAACCGTCTTCACCGCCGATATTGGCGTTGATGCTCGTCCCCAACAACTGCAGTGCGTCGGAGAGCTGATCGCCTGTGCGTGTCTTTGTTCCCTCCGTCAACATCGAAGTCGTAATGGCTGCCAACCCGCGACGGTCCGCCCGCTCGTACTGGTTGGCGCCGCCAACAAATGTAATGGAAAATGAAACGAGCGGCAGATCATGACGCTCTGAAACGATCAACGTCGCACCGTTCGAAAGCTGCGATGTGGTCCAGACCGGCACACGCAGTTCAGGAGTTTTTCCCGGCGGTGGAATCTTGGTGCGATCCAACGTTTGCTGTGCCGGCACAGCAATGTTAGACAACAGCGTGATTGTCAGGATTAAAATTGAGAGTCGCCTATATTGTTTCATGATCGACCTCCTCGCAAACTCTTCAGCAGCATTGTGACCGCTTCACTTTCGGCTGACTTTGACGCCTGGTCCTTTTTACCTTTCGGAACAACGCTCAACACTACGCGCGCTCTCGACAGATAGAGGTTAGCGACGCGCTTAACGTCAGCGGGCGTGACTGCCAAAGTCTTTTGGTAATCCGTTCGGAAGTATCCAGGATCCCCATGGAAAACCGCGCCATCGATCAACTGATTTGCTCTACCGAGGTTTGATTCAAGTCCACGCAAAAAACTCAGCTCAATTCCACTGGTGGCTTTCTTCACTTCTTCAGCTGTAGGACCTTCGGCGATGAACTTTTGCAAAACTTGATCGACCTTCGCCTCTATCTCGGTCAAACTATGTTCGGGACGCGGTATTACGATGATCTGAAATTCGCCAACGTCCTCGTTTGAGCGTTGAAAAGATCCGACATTCGCCGCAAATTGCGAATCGTAGACCAATGCCTTCGTTAGTCGCGCAGTGCGAGAACCGGAAAGAATGGAACCCATAACGGAAAGCGCGTAATCATCCTCCTGTTGGACACCCACCGTCGGCCACGAAATGTAGAGACGTGGGACCTGCACGCGATCCTCATACACAAGTCGCTTGCTCGATTGTAATTTCGCCGCGCCGACGCGTGGTCGTTCTACGTTTTTACCGTGCGGCAGATCGTTAAAATATTTTGCTATCCAGGCTTTGGCCTGCGCCATATCGAAATCACCCACAACTGCTAACGTTGCGTTGTTGGGCGCGTAGTAAAGGCGGAAGAAGTCTTTGACGTCGTCGTCAGATGCAGCGCTAAGGTCAGTCATCGATCCGATTACTGGCCACGAATATGGATGACCTTTCGGGTAAATCGCCGCCGCGAATATCTCGCTGACACGCCCGTAAGGCTGATTGTCGTAGCTTTGGCGCCGCTCGTTCTTCACAACGTCGCGTTGAGCATTCAATTTCGTGATATCGAGAGTATCGAGTAAGAATCCCATTCGATCCGCCTCAAGCCAGAGTGCAGACTCCAGATAATTAGACGGGATGATCTCAAAATAATTCGTGCGGTCGTTGGTTGTCGATCCGTTATTGCCGCCACCAACTCCCTCAGTCAGTTTGTCGTGCAGACCATAAGGAACATGGCCTGACCCCGTAAACATGACGTGTTCGAACAGGTGCGCAAAGCCCGTTCGCCCAGGTATCTCGTTTTTTGAACCAACGTGGTACCAGATGTCTACTGCAACGGTTGGCGTAGCTCGGTCGACGGAAAGAATTACATTTAGTCCATTCGGCAAATGGTAGTTTTCGTACGGATTTTTTATGGCATCTGAGGTGGCGGTTTTCTTTTGCGCCACAGCCGATTGCAGGAAGCAAAGCATCAGTAGCAATGCAGGCGCAGTCGAGATCAATCGTTTGGTCATGAGAAAAAGACTCCTTTCACGGGCTGGCGAATTATCCGGCTGGCAGGTGTTCGCGCGGTATCCTATGAAGCAAGATCAGTACTGTCAATAACAATTAGAAGCGAGTATCGACCGTTGAAATTCGTGGATGCGAGATACGAAATTTCGGAGATGCAGGCGAACTTCGCTGCGCTAACGGTCCGCAGAGCAAACGCAACCATTCATGAGTTGGCATAATTTCCAAAGAAACAAGAAATCGGAGGTTTGGTACACCGATCGTTCACCGGTTTCAGACTGGATGAACTGGAGCAAACTGAATTTAACTCTGAAGTCACATGTCGTATAGGCACGGTACAATTCACTATTTTGGTTTGGCGGTTTACTATTCGCCCATGCGAGCCATACAAGTTAGCCAAACCGGTGGGCCGGAAATGCTCACTTTCGTTGACGTAGCCGCACCAACTCCAAAGCCGAACGAAGCACTTGTTCAAATTAAGGCGGCTGGCGTGAACTTCATCGATGTTTACTTTCGCGAAGGTCGTTATCCAGCTCAACTTCCCTTCATTAATGGTCAAGAAGCCGCGGGAATCATTACCGAAGTCGGCGCCGATGTTCGCAGCTTGAAAGTCGGCGATCGCGTCGCCTACACGGGCAGCCTCGGCAGTTATGCTGAATACGCGGCCATCCCTGAGTCACGACTGGTCCAAATTCCCGACAAACTCCATTTCCGCGATGCTGCTGCCGCAATGCTCCAGGGAATGACTGCGCATTATCTTCTCTACAGCACCTACAAGTTACAGTCAGACGAGACGGCGCTGATTCACGCAGCCGCGGGTGGAGTAGGTTTGCTGTTAGTGCAAATGGCGAAGATGATCGGTGCGCAAGTTATTGGCACAGTAGGAACTGAGGAGAAAGCACAGCTGGCCCGTTCGGCTGGGGCTGACGAATGTATAGTCTACACGTCTTCTGATTTCGAAGCAGAAACAAAAAGGATAACAAACGACAAGAAGGTTCACGTCGTTTACGACGGAGTTGGCCAGGCTACTTTCGACAAAGACTTAAACGTGCTACGGCCGCGCGGCTATCTAGTCCTATTCGGCGGGTCAAGTGGTGCTGTACCGCCGTTCGACCTGATCCAACTTTCACAGAAGGGTTCACTTTACCTAACTCGCCCATCATTGGCCCACTACATTGCTACGCGCGAGGATCTCGAATGGCGGGCAGGTGATGTGCTCAATTGGATCAGCGATGGCAAGCTCAAGCTTCGCATTCATAAAACGTATCCACTATCCGAAGCGACGCAGGCGCACCAAGATTTGGAGGCGAGAAAAACTAGTGGAAAGCTGCTGCTAAGTCCGTGATGCAGATGGGAGGGGGCGCTTTTTCGGCACAAGTGGAAGAAGCACGCGAATCCCGCTCCTGAGAGGAGGCGAGTGAGGACGCGGTCAAATACACGATGACGTGGCCACAGGTTTACGATCCACTCAACAATCCTCTTATCTCCACGCTCGTGGCCGCACTCCCCATCGTGGTACTCCTGGGCGCCTTGGGTATTGTTAGAATTAAAGCTCACATAGCAGCCCTTCTCGCCCTCGGAACATCCATGTTGATTGCCGCAGCCGTGTTTCGCATGCCGCCAAAGATGGCGTTTGCAAGCGTCACGTTGGGCGCCGCTTACGGTCTCTTTCCCATTGGGTGGATCATTCTGAATGTCATTTTCCTTTACCAGTTAACAAAAGAGCGCGGACTTTTCGACACGCTCCGGCACAGCATTGACGGATTAACTGGCGACGCCCGGCTGCAACTTCTTCTTGTCGCTTTCAGCTTCGGAGCATTCTTTGAAGGTGCTTCCGGCTTTGGCACACCTGTCGCAGTTACCGGCGCCTTATTAATTGGTCTAGGCTTCTCGCCTTTGAGTGCATCCGGTCTGTCGTTGATCGCAAACACTGCTCCGGTCGCTTTCGGCGCGCTCGGCACACCAATCATAGGACTGCAGAGCGTCACTGGATTAGACCTTCATCAGCTGAGCGCGATGGTTGGCCGGCAGCTTCCCCTGTTTTCCCTCATCGTTCCATTCTGGTTGGTCTGGGCATTTGCGGGATTTAGGGGAATGCTGGGGATATGGCCTGCGATACTCGTTGCTGGTGTCTGTTTCGCTATTCCTCAATTCGTTGTTTCGAATTTTCATGGACCATGGCTGGTTGATGTCGTAGCAGCAGTTATTTCAATGGGAGCGTTGATCTTTTTCTTGAAAATCTGGACGCCGAAGCGCATCTGGAAGATCGGACAGAACAATCGTCAAGAACTCGGCACACGCCCCGCGGGTTACAACGTACTGCGAGCGTGGCTTCCGTGGATCATTCTAAGTTTCATGGTGTTTCTATGGGGACTACCTCCGATTAAATCGATCCTCGATGGATTATCCTCACCAAAGATCCCAATGCCATATCTCGACAGGATGGTGCAGCGAGTACCACCCGTTGTCGCGAAGGCAACACCGGAAGGCGCTGTATTCAACTTCAACTGGCTTTCTGCAACCGGTACAGGAATCCTGTTTGCCTCGATAATTGCGGGTGTGGTCATGCGTTATTCAGTTGCCGATCTGCTGCGCCTTTACTGGCGCACGCTCAAACTTGTTCGCTTCTCGCTGCTTACCATCTCGGCAATGATGGCGATTGGTTTCACGACCAGATACTCGGGACTGGATGCAACGCTCGGTCTCGCGTTCGCGAAGACCGGCGTTCTTTATCCTTTCTTCGGCACGATGCTGGGTTGGCTCGGTGTTGCTTTGACCGGTTCAGATACTTCGTCCAATGTTCTGTTCGGCAGTCTGCAGAAGATAACCGCAACGCAACTAGGTCTGAATCCAACGTTAATGGCGGCGGCAAACAGCTCAGGCGGCGTGATGGGAAAGATGATCGACGCCCAATCAATCGTGGTTGCCAGTACTGCAACTCGGTGGTTCGGCCATGAAGGTGAGATTCTGCGGCTTGTGTTCTTTCATAGTCTTGCGCTGGCAATGTTAGTGGGGCTATTGGTGCTCTTGCAGGCGTACGTGTTTACATGGATGGTGGTTAGATAGAAGCACGCAGTCCGTACCTCCGCGCGCTAGCGGATGTGAAAATCCAACGATGGCCGATACTGTACAAGCATCACAGACTCGATGCTCCGTGAACGCTTTCTCCAGCGCATCTACGGCATAGTGCGGATCAACCTCGCTTAAAGGCAAACTTTCTCTTGACAAGGTTTTTTCCAACTCCGTATAGTTGCTCCTTAGCTTCCACGTCGAAGCATAAGAGTCATGATTACTACTCGCTCATTTACTAACTTCGCCTTTACCTACCGCTTCTTCTTTACGAAGGAGAGCGGATTGGCGAAAGATGAGCGCAACGTGCTGAAAACCTAAATCAACCAGCACAAAGAGCTTAGATAGCCGGCCGCGACTCCAATATAAGTTGCGGCCGGTTTTTTATTTACAGCTCTCCTGAATCGGGAGAAACGACAATGGATATCGAACATTGGCGCAACGAAATTGACGACCTGGATGAGGAACTGCTTCGTCTGCTGATCATGAGAGCGAGACTTGCATTAAAAGTCGGCGCACTCAAAAAGCAGTCCGGAATACCGATTTGCGATGCCGACCGGGAGCGATCAGTCTTAACACGATTGCAGGCAAACAACCGCGGACCTCTTGATTCGCGAGCCGTGGCAAAGATTTTTCGACGCATCATCTGCGAATCGCGTTGTGTCGAAGCGCGTGGAATAGAAACTACTGCGGAGACACAGGTTCTAGAAAGCGTATCTCGCTGAAGAACGACATGACGGATTATTCCAGAGACTTCAGACGACGCGTGGCCTTTCAAGGCGAACGGGGCGCATTCAGCGAAGAAGCCGCTCTCAAACTTTTAGGTCCTGATGTTGAGCTCGTACCGACTCGCACCTTTCAAGACCTGTTCGCGGCCATTTCAAACGGTTCGGCAGACCTGGTACTGGCTCCCGTTCACAACACGATCGCCGGAGATGTTCGCGAGACTGTGGATGTACTTCACGCTGGTTTTCTAATCGTCCTGGATGAAATAGCAATTCGAATCAAACAACATTTGATCGCTTTGCGCGGCATTGACTTCGACGCTATCTCCACAGCGCAGTCTCATCCAGTTGCACTCGCTCAATGCGCAGAATTCTTTTCACAACATCCGGAGATTCAGCTTGTCAAAGCAGACGACACTGCGGGCAGCGTCGCAGAGATCGTCAAAAATAACGACCGTCATCGCGCGGCTGTAGCCGGTCGGAGGGCTGCTGAAATCTATGGTGGAAATATATTGCGAGAAAACATTCAGGATCGAACAGACAATTACACTAGATTTGTTTTGTTGAGTCGTAACCATTAAATGTAAGCAGAAAGGAACGGAGTTCATGATTATCAATATGACGAGTGCGGCTACCCGCGATGAAATCAAGCATGTCATCGACCGAATAAAGGAATGTGGCTATCAAGCACACCTTATCGAAGGAGCTGAACGCACGATTATTGGAGCGGTAGGCAGTAATGGTCGCAGGGCAGAAATCGAGGCCTTGCGCGCTGCTCCCGGAGTTGAAGAAGTAATCCAGATCGCTCATCCCTTCAAACTCGTCAGCCGTCAACTGCGGTCGCTACCGACGGTTGTTGATGTCGCAGGCACAAAGATTGGAGCGGGCGCGTTAATCGTAATGGCCGGCCCATGCTCGGTTGAATCTGAAGAACAACTGATGACAACAGCGAGAGCTGTTAAAGACTCGGGTGCAAACATGCTGCGAGGCGGGGCCTACAAACCACGCACTTCTCCATACGACTTTCAGGGGTTAGGTCTGGAAGCGTTGCGCTTTCTCAAATCAGCAAGTGAGGAAACTGGATTGCCCATTGTGACGGAGGTTATGAGCGAGTGCGACGTTGAGGTCGTCGCAGAATACGCAGACATGATGCAGATCGGAGCCAGGAATATGCAGAACTTTTCTCTTTTGCGAAGGTTGGCTGCCGTCGACAAACCTATTCTGCTGAAACGTGGTCCATCCGCAACCGTGAAAGAATGGCTTTTAGCGGCTGAATATCTTCTCGCTGGCGGCAATCCGAACGTAGTGTTATGTGAGCGCGGCATTAAGACTTTCGAAACCGCCACGCGTAATACACTCGATCTTTCGGCTATCGCATTAGTGAAGGAGTTGTCTCATCTTCCTGTGATCGCCGATCCATCTCACGGGACAGGGCTGCGAAGTTTGATAATCCCCATGTCCAAAGCTGCCGTCGCTGCAGGCGCAGATGGATTGCTCATTGAAGTACATCCATGTCCTGAACGGGCGCTCTCAGATGGTCCGCAGTCGCTGGATTTGACGGACTTCGCTAAGTTGATGGGTGAAGTTGTTGAGAGAGCGCCGGTTGAAGATTACGTCCTTACTACGTAATGCCGAACGGTTGACGCTTTGTATCATGCGTCGCAGGATCAAGCAGACGCGTAAACTGTTTGCGCTGTCAACTAAATTTTTAGGATTTCCGCGGTTCGCTACGTCCTGGCCTCGGCGCTGAATTTAAGCAATCAGGGCGGCAACTCAAGATGCAGATACGTCAATGGCGCAGAGGACAGGGAGAAGGTTCAATAGCCTGAGGAACTACTGCTGCCCAACGTTAAGGTGTACGTATCGTTACAATGTGGGCGGCGAAAGGTATCGCATAACCGCGATCATTTGCGTAAGGCGCCACACCTAAGGCAATACGACGGGAGATTAGATCAAGCATTTCCGGCCTTTGGCGCTGCAACAAGGCGGCTGTCCTAACTCCCGCATCGCGCTCGACTTCAAATAAGAAAGTTTCAGTCGGTACCTGCCACTGGACGACTTCTGTTTGGAAGTCGAAGGTGCTGCCATCGAAGCCAACATCGAGCAGCGTGCGTAAACATTCATCGGGCCGGCTGTAGGCGAAGTAATCGGGGCCCTTAGGTAACCCCACTTCCATTTCCGCATATTCGGTCAAAGCGGTTTCCACAATCCGTGCTCCAAGACTTACGGTCGCATCTGCCCAAACAGTGAATCCATATCGGCCTCCCGGACGCAGTACGCGGCGGCTTTCTGAGATTGCCTTCTCCGGATCGGAAAGATGAAGTATTCCGAAATTCATCGTAACGACATCGAATGAAGCATCCGGGAAATCCAATGCCTGTGCGTCGCCTTCCCTAAATTCGATTTTCGCGTTTCGTTGACGCGCAAGTCGAATCATTTCGGAAGAGAAGTCGATACCAAGAGGTGTTCCGCCTGCGGCGAGGATTGCTTCAGAGACGTAACCTGGTCCACAAGCTACATCCAACACACGAACACCGCTTCTGATGTTCACTGCGGCGAGCAAGGCAGGGATGAAGGATCGCGTTAAGTTGCTCCACGACTCCTCGTAGAGGTTAGCCACACGCTGCCAGCTTTGATGTTCAAATTGTGCGAACTCATCAGGCATGGAACTGGACTATGGACCACGATTGTATATGAGACTTCAAGCGAAGTCCCGTCGCAGGGCGTCGAGCTATTCCCTGACCCACCCTTCGGACGTATGACGGAAGCGCTCTGTAGCGGAAGAAACATAATCGTGGACACCTAGGCGCCACTCCCAGCGCTCCACTGCCAGCTTAGGGTGGTCCACTCGAATAAGATTGAAGGAGTTTGCCTCTCCACGGCCACGTGTGGAGGCCGCCGTGCCGGCCGATACGACGAGGGCCGAGTGCCCCTTGATCTGATAACGCTTCGCGGTGTGCAGCGTATGACTCAAATGAAGATGACCAGAAAGAAACACGTCAGCTCCGCAGTTAGCGAGTGCAGTCATGGCCAGTTTCGAACGTCCAACAAGATCACCAGCGTAATGCCCTTCCGGCAGATCGAATGGATGGTGTGTAACTACTACTTTTGTGACCGTATCATCGTAAGCACACAATTTTTCACGCATCCACTCAATCTGTCGTTCGTTGACCCGACCTCCTTTGACTGTTAGAGATCTTGCGGAATTTACGCCCACAACGGCAATCTCCCGGTCAAAATACGACGGCTGCAACTCATCCGTGATGAAGCGTCGGTATTTCGCAAGGGGCTGAAGAAAACGCGCGAACGGATTGTGCATGGGAACGTCGTGATTGCCAGGCACGACAATCTGTGGTTTGGGTATGGAATCAAGAAACATTCGCGCCTGACGGAACTGGTACGAACGAGCTCTCTGCGTTAGATCTCCCGAAACAGCTACAAGATCCGGATTGATCTCATTGATGCGCCGTTGTAGCGGTTCAATCAACAACCGATCGACGCGTCCGAAATGAATGTCAGAAAGGTGCACCAGTAAACGCATGTCAGCTCTGCCTGCCATTGGGCACTAGTACGCACAGCGCTCCCGGACGAACCCGATATACCAGCGGTGGTCGCATCTCCTTTATCTCGCCATCGAGCGCAACTCGAAGATGACTGTGCCGCGTGCCAATCCAGATCTCCTGCGTGCACATTGCCGTGAAATCCTTCTCTTTTAGCAATCCTCCGAACAGCGCGCGCAGTGCCAACCTGATCAAACCTAATCGGCCGGTATGATCCGTCATGTAGAGACTCAACTCGCCACGATCCAGACAAGCCCTGCCGCCAATATTGAATCGTTCCATCTCATAACGATTGTTGCCGATAAATACAAAAGGAGTACGCCTGTCATAGGTAGTGCCGTCGAACGCGAGTCGTACATCAAGAAAGGGATAGCGTCGAAGGACGGTTACTGTCGCCCAAATAAACGCGGCCCACTTACCGGATCCAAGACGTTGTTGTTTCTGTCGTTCTTTAACAATACTCGGATACAAACCGAGGCTGGAGTTGTTTAAGAAAATCTCTCCGTTGACCGCTCCAACATCTACTCTTGCCGTATAGCCTTGCTCGATAGTCTTGAGGGCAGCATCAAGTTCCAGCGGCAAACCGAGATCCTTTGCGAAGTGATTGAGTGTGCCGGTTGGGAGGATCCCGAAGATTTTGTCTGTACCCACCAAACTGGAGGCAACTGCGTTAACCGTGCCATCTCCGCCTGCTGCGATCACTATTTTCGCATCACCGTTTACTGCTCGAGAGATGACGCAAGAAAGATCTTCGCCACTGCGTGCAACGTCAACACGCCACGTTGCGTACTTTCGCAATCGCGCCTCAAGCTGGTCGGAGTTGCCTTCCGCGCCGCCTGCCTGGGAATTGATTATTACTTGCGTAGATGCGTCGTTCACCATATACAATCGCGACACCATAAACGCATTCGCTTGTCCGGATTCGAACAGCTAGAATACGCAATGATTTCCTGCATTCCAGAACCAGCCCAGCGATAATTGAGGATACACACTGATGATGACTCGAATTCTGCTCGCGCTCTCGTTCACCGTGATCGTCGTCGCTCATGCACCATTAGTTGACGGTCAACAATACAGCACCGACCTTTATCAAAACATGCGCTGGCGAATGATCGGCCCTTTTCGCGGCGGACGTACAGTCGGCGCAACCGGCGTGCCCGGCCAACCGAACTTGTTTTATATTGGCGTTAACAACGGTGGTGTTTGGAAGACTACTGATTACGGCCGAACCTGGAGACCGATCTTTGACGATCAACCAACTGGATCAATCGGTGCACTCGCAATCGCGCCTTCGAGTCCCGAAACTATTTACGTTGGGAGTGGCGAGGGATTGCAGCGGCCGGATCTTTCCACAGGTGATGGCTTATATAAATCTATTGATGGCGGGAAAACGTGGCGTCATATGGGACTCAAAGACGCGCAACAGATTGGCGCAATCCTTGTCGATCCCCACGACGCGAACCTCGTCTACGTTGCTGTTCTGGGCCATCCTTACGGTGCAAATACCGAACGCGGCGTGTTTAGATCGACCGATGGTGGACAGACGTGGCAAAAGGTACTTTACAAGGACGAAAACACCGGCGCTATTGCGCTGGCGTTCGCTCCTCAAAACTCGAAGATAATTTACGCTGATCTATGGTCATCTCGGCAGGGCCCCTGGGAAAATGGAGCGTTTCAGGGACCTGGAAGTGGGTTGTACAAATCGACCGACCGCGGCGCCACGTGGCGCCAACTCACAAAGGGTCTGCCGACCTTCGAACAAGGGCTAGGCCGCATTGGCGTAACGGTCGCGCCGAGTGATCCCGATCGACTTTACGCGACCGTCGATGCTTCACAGCTTGGTGGAATCTATCGTTCAGACGACGCGGGCGAGAGCTGGCAGCGAACAAATTCCGAACTTCGCGTTTGGGGTCGAGCGAGTGATTTTGCTGAAGTCAAAGTGGATCCACGAAATAAGGACATCGTCTACTCAGCAAACACCTCTACCTATCGCTCGACGGATGGCGGCCGTACATTTACCGCCTTTAAAGGGGCGCCGGGAGGCGACGACTACCACACTGTGTGGATCAATCCCGAAAATCCGAACATTATTCTTCTGGTGGCTGATCAAGGCGCTCTGGTGAGCGTGAACGGTGGGGAAACCTGGAGTTCGTGGTACAACCAGCCCACCGCACAGTTCTACCACGTCATTACCGACAATCAGTTTCCGTATTGGGTCTACGGTGGGCAACAGGAGAGCGGCTCAGCCGGCGTCGCGAGTCGCGGCGATAATGGAGCGATTACATTTCGCGACTGGCGTACTGTCGGGGTCGAAGAGTATGGATATGTCGCGCCGGATCCGCTAAATCCAAATCTAATTTATGGTGGCAAGGCCACGCGTTTCGACAAGACCACCGGCCAGGTACAAAATGTTGCACCAGAAATCCTGCGCAGTGGCAAGTACCGGTTTCTGCGGACCGCTCCAATCATGTTTTCGCCAGTCGATCCGCACGTGCTTTATCTCGCTGGAAACGTTCTGTTTAAAACTATGGACGGCGGTGGCAGATGGCAGATCATCAGCCCTGATCTCGCCCGCGAAAAACCGGAAGTCCCTGAGAGCATCGGTATCTTCCGCAAACCTGAACTGGCCACGCAGGCTCGACGCGGCGTGATTTACGCGCTCGGACTCTCTCCTAAGGACATCAATACAATTTGGGCGGGAACCGATGATGGTCTGATTCACGTGACTCGCAATGGTGGGTTGAACTGGAAAAACGTAACACCAGTGGCGATCACGTCATGGAGTAAAGTTTCCCAGATCGACGCAGGTCATTTCGATCCCGGGACGGCCTACGTTGCTGTCAACCGTATCAGACTTGATGACCAACGACCTCACATTTATCGTACGCACGATGGCGGCACCACATGGACTGAAATTGTAAAGGGCCTACCCGATGATCCTATTAACACTGTCCGTGAAGATCCAAAACGTCGA
This sequence comes from Pyrinomonadaceae bacterium, assembly GCA_046262775.1. Classification (GTDB taxonomy): domain Bacteria; phylum Acidobacteriota; class Blastocatellia; order Pyrinomonadales; family Pyrinomonadaceae; genus PSRF01. The sequence goes on from JBHEMC010000103.1 coordinate 12,915, forward strand.
GGCTTACTCTTTGCAGGCAGTGAACGCGCTGTTTACGTATCTCTTAATGACGGCGACGATTGGGCGCCGTTACGCCTAAACATGCCCGCAACTTCAGTACGCGATTTAGTGATTCACAACGACGACGTAGTTGTCGGCACGCACGGTCGGGGGTTTTGGATACTCGACGACATAACTCCTCTACGCCAAATCAGCAACGCCGTTGCGGGCTCAGCTGCCTTCTTGTTCGTACCCGAAGTGGCCTATCGAGTGAAACGCAACGTCAATACGGATACACCACTACCTCCCGACGAGCCGGCAGGTCAAAACCCGCCTGACGGCGCGATCATAGATTATTTTCTGAGCGGGAACTCCTCTGGTCCAGTCAGACTCGAAATCTTCGACAGCAGGAATGAACTTGTTCGTCGTTTTTCGAGCGACGATCAATCTGACACTGTAGACGAGAAGGATCATCCCGTTCCTCCATACTGGTTCCGACCACCGCAGGTGCTTTCTGCGAGGCCGGGAATGCAGCGTTTTGTGTGGGACCTGAACTATGCACCCCCGCCCGCATTCAGTTACGGTTTTCCGATATCGGCAATCTATCGAGACACGCCACGTTATCCGCTTGGTCCAGTAGTCTTGCCTGGAGCCTACACAGTGAAGTTGACAGCGGGCGGCAAAACTCTCACTCAAACGTTAATCGTTAAGATCGATCCACGTGTGAAGACTGGTTTGATGGGACTGACGCAACAGTTCAAGGTGTCAATGGATGCATATCGCGCGATGCAGCAGTCGTTCGAGGCTGTTGCCGATATTAAGAAGTTGCGCAGCCAGATCACTCAAGCCATCACTCATGTGGGTCGTGGGCCGCTCGCCGAAGCACTTTCTGCCGTGGATAAGAGAGTCGCAGCCATTGAAGGTGAAGGTCGCGGGGAATCAGGCTCACCTGGAATTCCCGGGGGAACAATTGACCTGCGCGACCCAAACTTCACACGGCTCAACAACGGCTTCTCGTCGCTACTGGAGAATCTGCAGAGTGCGGATCTGACTCCGACCGTCCCAACTATTAACGCAGCAGCGGAACTACACAAGACGTTGACAACGTTGCAGGGCCGCTGGAGTGACTTCAAGAGCAAAGATCTGCCAGCGATCAACGCACAACTGCGAAAGGCAAACCAACCGGAGCTCGCACCCTGATCTTCGATGTCGCATTCGATTGTTCTTTACGATGGTGTATGCGGGCTGTGTAATGGAGTTGTGCGGTTTCTGTTGAAGCACGACAAGCAGGACCGGCTCAGGTACGCATCACTACAAAGTGATTTCGCACATCAGTTATTAGGGCGGCACGGAGAGAATTCAGATGACCTCGACACTGTTTGGGTAGTAGTTAATCCCGAACAGCTAGACGAACGACTCCTGAACCGCTCGGACGCAATCCTCCAGTTGGGTAAAGAACTCGGCGGAATCTGGCAGCTTGGAAGTTGGGGCCGAATACTGCCCGGGTTCCTTCGCGATTGGCTTTACACCCTGATTGCGCGCAATCGATATCGCGTGTTCGGTCGATACGACACGTGCATGCTTCCAAATCCAAAATATCGCAACAAATTTTTGGATTGGTAGCAACCAATGTATTGAGCGGCCGAGCCTGTGAAATCAGCAAATGACGAGGTCATGATTCAAAGCCAGAAAAATGGCAGGTGAAGAAGGAAAGGCATTCCAATTTGTGTGAATTCACTGGTGTAAGGTGGGGGATGGCAGTGAAAGTTGGAGCGGACCACCCATTTTGCAAAAATCTACAGTCAGGAAG
>JBHEMC010000104.1:0-14601 GCA_046262775.1 Pyrinomonadaceae bacterium
GGTCCACAGCTTCGACTTCAACACGTGCGGCGGCGGGTTCCTTCTTAGCGGGATCCTTACCAAGGTCAGCGCGCGTTATCTCGTCAACTCTCGCGCCTCGTTCCAGCGCGTTAGCAATCAGGAATTTGTTGCCAACAAACGATATGACCATACCCGCCGTGAATGCGAACAAGAGCACTGCTGCCAGGCTTAGAAGAACGTACGGCACGATGCTGGGGCGCTTTTGAGCGTTCTGAAAAGACGCCGCAACATCCCTGTCGCTCAGCAGGACTTCCTTGAAGAAACGTTGCGTGAAGAACGACTGACCCACTGCCTGTGCAGGTCTTTCGTCACCCTCACCGTCTCCGGCTGTTGTTACCGGAGCGCTATCGCGGTCACGTAAAGTCGCGGTGAAATAAAAACCCCGCAACATCGGACTCTCGCTAAATGGGTTAGGGCGAAAGACAGCAGAAGTGAAGAGGCCCAATTTTGTACGGGCATTACTAAAATTCGACGGAAACTCGAAAATGCGTAGTTGGCGGCGCGGTGGCCTCAAACCTGGTAAACGCAGCAATCTGCGACGACCGAGCGATTCACACAGGTGATCAAACTCGGCGTCGAACAGCGCATGAGCACTCATCGATTTTTCCAGTGGTATCGTTGCGCCCCAGACCTCATTCCGCCAGGTCGGATGGGAGGCAGAAAAAAATTCCTTGAAGCCTTCGATCGAATCGATGTGCGTGAAGAGAAGGTAAACTGGAAACCGCACTCGCATTCTTTGCATTAACTCGTCGAGACGGGCGCGCAAGGTCTTGGCTTGTTGTTCGATCTCCGTGTCGGAGGCTCGAATTATCTCACTCGCATCAACGGTAAGAACCAGACTGTCGAGTGGCCGCTGATTTCTATACTGCTTCAATGTATCAGTGAACGCTAGCCACTCCTCACGAGCTGGTCCATCGTTTTGATATCGCCCGGCTGTATCGAGCAATACGGCAGCACCGGTCATGCGCCATTCGCAGTGGCGCGTGGGACGAACAATGTTGATTTCTGTTCTGCGCTGGCTGGGTAACGCATAGAAGTCAAGACCGGAAGAAAGACTAAGAGAGGTCTTTCCGCTACCCGACGGCCCGGCGATAACAAACCACGGCAAGCCATACACTGCGTCATTAGTTTTTCCAGCAAGCCGCGTACTGCGCAGCCACTGTACCGCCTCTTCAGCACCGCGATGCAATTCCTCATACACGCGCGTCGGGGCTGCGGGCTGTTTTACCGCACTCGCTTGAGGTGTTTCTGCCTGTTGAGCCTGTGCTGCTTCTCGTTTTCTCCGTCGTCGTCTGATGAGGTAACTGAATAGGAGTACGAATGGAAGTGTAATCAGTAATAACGCAATGACTATTACTTGCCAGTAACCCTCTAAACCAATTGCTGGGCCAAGGAACCACAAGGCCAGACTTGAAATGCCATAGAACGACACCAGGCCCGAGATGCCCAACATGTACTTAAGTTGATCGGTATGGTACGACAATGCCTTGTTCGTCAGCGCAGCAACTGTTCCTGCGCCGCATGTAGATCACTTGATAACAACAAATTAAGAGCGATATAGACGACGAACACAAAGGTAAATAACAGTGCACTGGCAACCCAGATCCAAATCGGCACTCCTCGTCGGACCGATGGTGGAGGTTGATCATTCATTTTCCAATGGGGAGAAAGATCTTCGTCCTGCAGCCGGCCCGCTTTGCGTAATTGGCTGGCCGTTGCCTCAATTAGAGTGTTCAGCTGATCCTCCATATAAGCTTTGTACTTGCCTTTAAATCCGAGCAACATACAAACGTAGTACAGCTCGACGACATCGGCCTCATTAGTCATGTTTTTTGTTAAGCCTTCGAGCCGCTCGAAAAACTTCACACCGGCAAGGTGTTCGCCAAAATACTCTAGTTGCAGAGGAAACTTTTCCCATTCATCGCGCAGTGGAAACGCGGCTGTCAGCACCACTTCGTCCGCAAATGCCGCCAACGCAAACTTCACTGCCTGAATTTGACTGTCTGAATACCGCAGTGTCTTCGCCCGCTGCTCGAAATCCTCCAGCAGGCGTTTGATAGTGGGCCGAATCTCATGACCCGGAGCGATTACTTCTGCCTGTAGCTGTAACAGTAGTTCGAAAACCGGGCTCGCCAGGCTGACAAAATCGTGATTCGAGCGCCGGCGGCGTCGCGCGGCAAGCTGCGGATTATCAGCGACGGCGGTTTGCATTGTGTTTGTTAACTAACGAGCCGAGAATTGGTCTTACGTCGGGTGTTGGGACGGTTTATTGGCGACTGAATGTTTTAGGGTTTCACTGCGTAAAGTTCTACCGTTTCATCTTTCAATTCTTCTGGGACGTACACCGCTAGCGCTTTCGATCCGGCAATTCGTTCCCAAAACATACCATTGCTATCAAGAGCGAAATAGTGAAATTTTGGCCGAAGCGGAATCGGTGCGGGAGGCGGAGAAGCATGGGTTAATGTCACGCCTGGTAATGCCGAGTTGATCACTACATCAATGGTATCACGAGACGAAACCTTGATTACGCGCGGCACGCGCTCAATCAACTGGCCCTCGGGAATCTCAGCACGCACTGCCAGATAAAAAGCTGCTTCCTTCAACAATCGCTCGTCCAGTACCCGTCCTGCATAGAGAGACTCTCGCACCTTCTCGAGCGGAATCGGCACGCAGCGAGTCGGTATAACGGTTTCCAGTAAATCACGAATCTCCTGGGCAAGCAGACTGAACGTCAGATATAAATTTTCATGTTCGTATTTGACGATGTCTTTCGGATGACGATCGGGTGTAAACGTCATGAGCTGTCCGGCTAACTGCGCCATCTCGAAATACAGCCGTTCGGGGTGAACGACAGGCGTGCGAAATAGGTGAGCCAGACCGGGAATTGCGGCATTCACAGTGTGTAATAGCCAAAAGACTGCCACTTCAGAGGTAGTAAAATCAGCCAGAGATGTGGTGCGCTGCCGGCGCTGTTCACCGAGCGAACTGCTCTTGGTAATCAATATTTCCACCAGCTGTCGCAACATGTTCTCAAGCCAGCTTGCCGCACGGATATTCAGTGCAGGTGGTATGTAGGTATCGGAAAGTTTCAGCTGACCGGTAGCTGTTCGCTCCAACTCCGCAATCCTGATCGCGCTGTAGCCTTCGCTTAGCTCGTCAGCAAACAACAAACGTAAATTACTTTTCGCGTAGGCAATCTGTTGTTCGTTATCGCCTGTCGTTTCGTCGAGCGCAGTGCCGGCGATCTGACCGTACCTCACCAGTTGATCCGCACCGCCGCCGTTGCGCTGGAAGTTCGCGGCGCCGGCCTGCTTAGCAGGTACAGCCAGATAGACCGGTAAGCGTTCTGCTTCAGGATCGAAGTGGCCCAGGATCGGACGGGCGTCGGGCGATGGATCAGCCTGCGGGATATTTACGACGAGACCGTCGGGCATTACAGCGCGACAACGTAACAAGTCGAAGTTGCCATTTGCGATCGCCTCTGAGTTGGCTTGCACATCCAACACGCCCCATTCGTAGGGCATTGCCGATGCGAACCGCGAGGCGATCAGCTCTTCGTAATAGTTGTCCCACTGTTGGAAATGATGCGGGGCTAACAACATCCCTTCATTCCAAACAATTTTCCGGTAACGGCTCATAAATTATGCGCTCTCACCGGCTCGCCGGTACGTTTCTTCCCAACTTGTCGGCTGACGCAGTAACAGATGGAAGATCAGGAATAGTATTCAATGGAACAGGTAAAGAAGGCGCCTGAGTAAACTTCAGTTTGTCGTGCGCTCAGTCACGGAGCACACCGCAGGAGCACAGATCATAACTACGATGCTTGCATGTAATCGAATTGCGACAAACTGAAATTTAATCGGACATTCTACACTGAGAAATTGGTTATAACTGCAACTGTAGCAAGGAGATTCTGATCTTTAGCTCATAATTTGTCAACGCGGTTCTCAGGGAGCGATTCCCTGCTGACAATGCCACGGGCTTGTCTCGTGGACGTTTAGGTTGGTAGCTACGACAGAAAGCGCTTCTCTCCACAAGCACGGAAGGCAGAGACATAAAGAGGGCCCGTTGCAGGCGGCGAACGTAAACGAACACGGGACAAGCTCGTAGCATCGCGCTTTGTCAACCGACTAAAAAACCAAAGGACTGGCAGCCACCTGAAACTGATGTGGATTCTGGGCAATAACTCCCACGGCTAAAACCGAGATCACAAAGTCGTACGCGGGCGACTCCAGGCCTCCATGTTCGCTCAGGTACCAGACGTTTCTTTGTGTTAGCGGATTTTTTACGAGTCGTCGGATGATGGCTAACAATGGGTGTGAGCGTGCGTTCCCCGCTCCCATTTTGTAGGCAGCAATTATGAGTAGGCTGCTATCGGCGTCCGTAGTGCCAAATGTCGATCGCAATGCCAGCAAATCTGAAAGAGCGGCTTGCGCTATGGGATCGGGATCGCCAGTCGCGTGTCGATTTTCAGCATCGGCGAGCACGACATAAATCAACAAGCCGGGTTCAATACCTTCCCTTCGGGCGCGCGCACCCAGGGCGGCACTGCTGCGTTCTATTGCTGACAGATTTCCCGCCAGTGATGATGATGTCTTGTATTGATCAACTTTGCGCGCAATATCCTGCAGTGCCTTTTCAGAAAATGCATAAGGCTTGTCATCGCTGCTGATGCGCCGCATCACTCCCCCAGCCGCGGTCTCTACAACATCAGCGAGGGGTGAATCAGAATTTGCCCGTACCTTACTGCTGTCAACGGGAGTAGCGAGGTTAGACCCTGAGGTAGGCTGATCAACATCGCTGCCGATGCTAGTGTTCGCACGCCTATTCTCAGCGCGTCGTTCTTCCCGGCTTCCTCTCAAAATAAAGAAAAGCAAACCTCCCGCAATGAAAATAATCAGCACCGCAGCTGATATTGCCAGCAAGTGTGCTGTTGAGGTTTTTGCAAACGCCGCGTTGCGCTCATTGGTCTGTTCTGTTGGTACAATTTTTTGGCCAGGTTGAGGGTAATTTGGAGTTGCCAAAGAAGAGGATCGATCGGACGGTTGGGTGCTGTTCGTGAAAATTTCAACCTCGATCTCGCAAACACCGGCAAGCGTGATCAGATCACCGCTTTCCAGGATCGCACTCGAAGCGATGGGAACGCCGTTAACTTCAGTTCCATTCTGAGAACCGCAATCGGAGATCTGCACCAAACCCTCGAAGGTTTCGATCACTGCGTGACGCCGCGACAAGCTGGAATTTTCTATCGCCAGGTCATTTTCAGGTGTACGTCCAATCGTAAACCGTTTCGAACCCACCAACACTTTTCGACTGCGACCAAACTCATCGCTGACTGTTAAGTTTATTTCTGGATTGTTCATTCTGGAGGCAGCACTACTGGCTGTCCGCAGTGGTGGAAGGGGGATTCTTAATGTCAGTATAGGTGGAAAGGGGTTGCATCTGGAGACCAAACGCCCACGGAGTTTCTCCCACAATTGCAGCGGCAAAGAACTTCGGGACGTACTTGATATTCTCGCCCTGGAAGTAATGGTCCAATTTGTCGGAGTTGGCAACAAGCGTCCAAAAGCTTCTCTCCCTGTTTTCGCTGTTGAGAACGTCGCGCAAATCGCGTCGCACCGAATCCGGACTACGATTGTAACCTGCTATCGCCAAAGCAACACTCATTGAATCGGGACCAAATTCAGCAATGCGGTCTGACATATAGGCTGCTGCTGCAGGCGCCATCTTTGCGACATTTGTTCGTTCGGACGGATCTACACCGTAGCCGCGCGCGGTCGGTCCAATAAACTGAAAAAGACCAGCAGCACCTGCCGCATTCTCACTCTGGATGTTGTGGTATTCGGTTTCCACAACAACTAAATAAAGACCCACTACCGGAGGCACACCGCGAGCATTGAAGGAGCGAATAATGTAAGGCGCATATTGCTCTCTGGCGCGGCCAAACATAGACCTCAAGTCCTCGCCCCAAAGCTTTGATGAGTTATTGCCAACCCGCTTCGCGTAACCATCCAGATATTGTTTGATATATCGCAACACGTCGTCGTTGAAGGTATAGGGCCGATTGCCCATCATCATTGAAATGTGTCGCGCCTGCGCATCAATGAACTCCATCTGTTCCGGCGGAGTCATCTGCAGGTACAACTTATGGGAGCTAATCGATTGCGGCCCGGTTGGCGAAGATGTGACATCCACATCTTGCGACAAGCCAGTCGTCCGCTGCGGTGAGGGTGTGGCTGTTAATTCGGGCGACGGTTCTGCCAAGGTAATCTGTTGGTCCTGGTGCTCTGATTGCCGTTTGCGCGAATCCAAGACATGTGAAGCGAGTACGACAACTGCGGCAAGTATCAAGAGAACAACCAGACTTCCGACAATTATCGGGACAGATAGTGAACGGCCAATAGCGTCTGCTTCTTCTTGTGGAGGAGAGGCGACATTGACGATCCGAGTTGGGGTCGTGTCGTGTCGGAATTCGATTACGATCGTGGTGTCGTGACCAATGCTGATCTCAGCGCCATCGTACAGAGTTGCGCCTGAAGGCGGCACAGGTCTGCCGTCAACAGCCGTACCATTGGCGGATTCGTCGTCTAATATCCAAACTCTTTCACCATCTCGGTAAATCGTTGCGTGGGTTGCTGACACCCCCGAGTCGGGCACAAGAAGGTCCACGGTCCCGGAGCGGCCAATAGTAAACTCCGAGTGCGCCATGAGAACTTGTTTTGTCTCATTCGAACTATAGATCTTGAGAACAACTTGCATTGATTAGAACAACGAGGAGAAGGGTTCGTCGTTTTGCAACCCAAATGCCTGCGGATTCTCAGTAACGATTCCGGCGGCAAAGAAACGCACGACACGATCAACTTGGTCGCCTTTAACAACGCCTAATTTTACCATCTTCAAAAAATCACGACGAGCAAGGGGGTCAGGCGCGACGGTTGCGAGTTGCGTGCGAACCAGCCCAGCCTGGTTAAGCGGTAAGCCAAAGCAGGAAACTGCAAACATGAAATCGTCTGTTGATTCAAACGTCGAAGCGAGCGCTTTAGTGTATGCGGCGGCGATTTCAGCAGAACGTTTAGGATCCTTCAGAGTTTCCTCAGACTCTCCGGATGTCAGATAACCTTGAGATTGCGCCAGCGAATACGGTATTTGCCACAAACCGATACCGTCTCCCCTGACATTTTCATTGAACTTGCTGCGACTCATCGCCAACAAATATCCGAGTAAAGGATCGAGTCCCTGATCCCGGAATGCTTTGTTAATTTCCCGGCGGTAGCGTCGTGCGCGATCCGTATAACCATGAACTCGATATTCGTCCGTGCGAGAACGAATGAGTTGCACAAAGTCGCGGTCAAAGACGTAGCCACTTTTGCGCGAGATCTGTCCCGCGAGGCGGTCGGCTAATGAGCGGATGTCGAGCGCCGGATCCTGAATGGAAGTTACTGTGTTCTGATCGGCGTTTCCCTGATCGGCTGCGCTCCCAGGCGAAGGACCGCTGTCTGCTGCATCGAACGCCAACAGGAGAGTTTCCTCGACGTTTTTGTTGCCGGCCGTATCTTCGATTGCTACCGACAACGTGTGATTTCCGCTACCTATATTCTTCAAACGAGCTGGATCAAGAACCAAATCATAAGGGTTCGTCTCGGCACTTGCGACTTCCACGCCATCGATTTGATAAACCACTCTTTCAATGCACTTCGTTCCTTCGACCTCCAGCCTGATCGGTATTGGCCCATGAACAGTTGTGCCATTTTGCGGACTAACGATGTGAATGCTGGCACTACACTTGTTGCGCGACATGACAGCGAAGATCAAAACTGCGACCACGGCAGTTAAGACTAAACCGCCGGCTACTCCTGCGACGATTAGTAAGGCCGAGGGGCCACGCTGAGCCGACGGTAAGCTAATACTCGGCTTTGCTGCGACATTTGCGTCTGGCAACGACGGTGCGGCAGACATTGCGTTCTGCGGTGGTTCTGCGGATGAGTTTGGAACGGCAGCAGCAGCGGCGTTCTCAACAGATGTTTCGATCAGACGATACACGATCGTTGTCGAGCCGCCGATCATGATCACATCGCCATTCTCAAGCTTTCGTTCAAATTCAACCGGCACATCGTTAACCGTGGTTCCGTTACTGCTACCGAGATCGACAATGAAGAATGTTTTGTCGCGTTTCTCAATCTCTGCGTGATAACGAGAAACATTGGTGTCGTCCTGAAGACAAATAGTATTGTCGACGGCGCGGCCAATCGAGACTACTTCACCCTCGGTTGTTAATTTCCTCTCATCGTGACCAGGTTGAGCGATTGAAAGAAGTGCGTTGGACATGGTTAGTGTGACCGGCAGTGGCTCATCTATAAGAGCCGCCGGATCCAGATTCTACATTCAAAAGCGCGAAGGGCAATTCGGTTCTTTACTAACTGGAACCGAATTGCCCCTTCAATCGACAAACGAGACTTGGGAGGGCGCGCGTCCTCGCCCGCCGTTGGGAGCGCCACTACTGCCCCTTGTTCAATAGCAATGTTTCGAAAATTTCCTCGTTGTCTTTAGTGTCCGTATTAACCACTAGCACCGAGAGTGGTGTCGTCCCTTTTATTCTACGCAGCGCTTGACCTGATTCTGATCTGAGTTTTACCAGTGTCTCTACGGGAATCCCGCCGGTCGATTCCGCCGCGGTATTCGGTAGATCTGTTATGGGATCGCGAGTGAAGACGAGTGTAAAGACCTCTCGTCCGGCCGGAGGCGCAACGATAAGACTGCAATCTCTCGCCGGCATGCCCGCTGGGCAGTTTGACGGCAGAATCAACTCCTGTGTCTTCGTGACGTCATTTCTGCCGCCGTTCACGCGGGAATCGGGGAAGATTATTTGTCCAGGTTGGGTCGGTGACGGCTGATGAATTATGTACAGATAGCCATCCTGATTTGTTCTCACTGAGAGACGAAGGCGATCACCCACGTGGAACATGGCCAGCGGGCTCGTCTCTTCGTCGCTACCGTTGTCCTTTACCTTCAGGACACGCCACTGCAACTTCAGAAGCGGAACTCTTTCCACCACGCGACGCCGTTTGCGTGCTCTCTTGACGCGGTTCGGTTTTGCCTTCCGAACGATTGTCACCGGTCGATCATCGATCAATGGATTTCCACCCTGCGCGCGACCAACGCTTTGGTTAATAAAGAGCATGGCGCCGGCGAGTAAAAGAACTAGCAAACCCAGGCCGGTACGAATGTATTTTCCTCGCATACTAAAAATCACTCCTTCTAATTCAGGCTGAGTACGATGCGATACTGATGGACTTTGATGTGGCAGTTAAACAAAGACGATCTATTTCAAAAGTGGTTGCAGACGCGGATCGTCTGCTGAGATAGCGCAGCGAAACCCAATCAGGAACGCGCGATTTTTCTTTTCTGCCTCATTCAATTGCGGAGCGTGATACAGCCGACGCGTAGTACGCGCATCTTCAATATCACCTTTGTAGGTGCCTCCCCTGACCACGCGGTTCTGGGTCCCATAGTCGGGGTTCGGCGACTGGTTGCCATTGTACGGCTGAAAGTAGCTGCTTACCCATTCAGCGACATTGCCCGCCATATCCTGGGCGCCGTAAGCACTGGCCCCACCATCATATTGGCCAACATCAGATGTGCGTTTCTGACCACCAACATTGGCTCTCGTCGCCTCTGGCGTATCGCCCCACGGCCACTGTCTTTTCTTTTTTGTTGCCGGATCCCATGAAGCTGCCTTTTCCCACTCTTCTTCACTCGGCAAGCGTTTCCCCGCCCATGCGGCATAGGCGTTAGCGTCGGCCCAACTGACGCCAAGAACCGGCGATTGCGGCGAGGCTTTCAGGTAATTGTCATCCCACCAGGGATTGCTTGGAAACGGCCGATGAGTTTGTTCACAAAACTTCTGATACTGCCGGTTCGTCACTTCGAACTTGTCGATATAGAAATCCGGGAGAGTAACTTTGTGCGCCGGACGTTCACTGGGATCGTGGTTGTCATCGCCCATGATGAACTCACCATTCGCGATCAAAATCATTGGTCCATTGTAGTCGAGTTGCGCGGGCAACGTTGCTTTTGTTTCAGCGGGCGTGAGCTGAGCGACAATAGAAATATCTTTACCACTGCCGGTTATTGAGGTATTGAAATCGGTGTATCCTTCATGAGAAACACGCACGAGCCGCTTACCAGCTTTTAATCCGGGAACTCTGATGGTGCCGTCCGCTGCAGTGACTCCTCTACTTACATTGTCGACATACACGTCACTTCCCGGCGGCGCTCCGCGCACGATCATTGTGAAGCCTGGTTCCCAGGTAAGGTAGACATAAAGCCCAACACTCACACCAATTGCTATCACAAATAAGAAGCCCGCCAGGAGAAGCCAAACCCAAATTGGTATGCGTCGCCCACGAGGTGGCGGCGCCACTTGCCGCGGCGTCTGTTGTGGTGGCGGTTGACGAAGACGCGCTGTGTTTAAGTCAGAGATGCGAATATTCGGAGTCGTAGCTCCGAAATCCTCAAGCTCATCTTCTCGCCTTGTGTCGTCCATATTCGCGCTCTTATATTTCCAAAGCTAACGCATTAGAATTAGCTCTACTTGCCAAAGCACAAATTTCGCACAAGGGATTCACTCGTTTGCTGGATGAATGGAGTACGGTGATCAGTAAACCCAAACCTAAATCACCGTCCACCGTTTGTCAAGAATGTTGTTTAATTCAACTGACCGAACAGTGTGCTCGTTGTTCTTATTTCAATTCAGCAACAACTCAACCTTACGAAGGAGGACGTCCGGTATATGTTAATGACAGCAAGTGCTTATAAGGACTTATATCTGAATCTTAGGGTGCCGGTGGTGGATGAGACCGGGAAGCGAATTGGTACTGAACCCGTCAGAATAGACCAATATCTATTAGCGGAGCGACGACCGAATTTGGAGAAGACGCTGGACCACCTTATGGGTCCACTTAGGAACCACTTCAAAAAACCCGGCTCAACGCTCACCGTCTTTGTGGGCACCGGTCAAGTTTCCGAGAAGCTTTTTCGCTCATGGGGCGACGCCTGGTATTTTGCGAAAAAACCCTTATGGGGGAAAGGTTCACCAGAAGAAGCGCAAATAGCTCTTCAGTTAGCACTAAGATTTAAGGTGGTGAACACAACTTCAGAACTGCAGCAGTACTGCGACGATAACGTGGGTCTGGATTGCAATGGCTTTGTTGGTAACTACCTCGAACATGGTTACCGAGGAAAACCCTGGGACAGCGACAAAGTCGGGGCCGACTTCGTCGCAAACCAGGGAGTCAGGGATTTAATGGGTAAACTCGGTCCCGAAGTAAAGAGCATCAACGATCTGGAGATTACGGAAACGTATGTGATGGGGATAGTCGATCCACAAACGAAACAAGTCATCAATAAAGGGACGTTTCCAAACATTGCTCATACGGTAGTAACAACGCCCCTTATGTTTGTCGGAATGTTCGACGGTAAACCGAGTGTCACAATGCAAGTGGTAGAGTCAACGGGTTTCGTGGGCCTGACGGAGAGCACTTATTTTTTGTTGTCCGGAGCAAATCACGTTTTCAGCATCTGGCGAACTTCAAAGAAAGAAAAGCGACAGTTTCGGCTCCGCCCAGTGCGTTAGGCCGCAGTGTCCGATAAGCTTTCAGCTTGTCGCGCTTCAATGCCAAACAACTAACGTAACCAGTGTTCTTCCTCTGAGATTCGGGGTTAAGCAGCGCGACAAGCTGAAGAAACTTATCGGACATTTAGAGCCGTAGGAGAAAAGCCTCGGTGGGTTGACCCGTAGCTCTGCGGATCGCCTCGGCATACAAACCGACCTGCTCGCGGTACTCATCGAAGCGCCCGGAAATCTCGAAGTCTGTCTTGTAGTCAACCACCGTCCAATGTCCTTCCTGCTCTTCATCGAGGAATGCGAGATCCACAATGCCTTCGACTATTGTGCCATCGTCGAGTGTCATGGCGATTGCTACTTCGCGACGGCAGTTGCCATTCGCCTCCGCCAGGGCAGCTTTGCGAAGCAGAGGCTGCGACAACGCACCCGTTACGATCTCTGTCGCATTTACGATTTCCTGTTCAGTAGCTCCCAAGACACGACCCTGCGTATACGCAGCGGCCTCTATTGCCGTGGGTGCAGCATTCAACGAGATGAGCGATAAGACACTATGGACCAATGTGCCGAAACGTTTACCATGGGACCTGGAGTAGTCAATCTGTACTGGGATGACCTGCACTTCCCGCTTCGCAACTTCTGCTGTTACCGGCGTCATTACCTGCGCAGTTGCCGTCATTATTCTCCACTGTGGCGCGATAGCCTTCTCGCGCACGAGCGCCCGGTTCCGTTGCCATTCGTCATGAGCGCGAAGTCCTTCCTGAGAACGAACCCTGTCTTCGTCCTCTTTCAAATAGTCGGTTAATTTAGTGCCGCTTCGGTTTTCTGTGCCCGGTTGCAACACTGCCGGATCCCACCACACCACACGATGTTCCCCAGCACGTGGATGATGTAAGCCTGGACTCACAGAACCAAGCTTCCGAAATGCGTTCTGAGGGCGATCCGCCACCGTATCGTTCCCAAATGCAGGGCAGCCATCAGGTTCGTTTGTTTCTGGACTGAAACTCGAACTCTCCTTCGGATAAAGAACCGGATCGAGAGTTTGCAACCAACCATCGTTGGGTTCATCTCCCACTGCACAGACGACGAGAAGATCTCTTGCGCGTGTCGTACCCACGTAAAGAATACGTGCCGCCTCTTCTTTCTCGATTTGTAACTCTTCCTCTGCATGCTCCTGCACTTCGATCGGCATGCAACCGGCGAGCTGCATCGCACTCAAACCCGTGGCCTGGTCCACCCACTTAGAAGGTTCTCGCGAGTCTTTGGCGGTGATGTCGCAAAGGATCACGACTGGAAATTCCAGTCCCTTAGCTTTGTGAACAGTCATGATACGAACACCGTCGACTCCTTCTTCCATGATAGGTGCGTCACCAACGTCGCCACTCTCAGCCTGTTCGTCGAGCCAATTAACAAACGATCGGAAAGAGACTACGCCGTTCTTTTCAGCGCGTCGTGCCATATCCATCAATCGCATGATGTTGGCAAGCGCCTGCTCCCCGGTGGACCAGTTGGCAAATCCTGCGTGCGCACGTGTAAGCGCAAGTAAGGTCTGTATGGTTTGAGCAATGGGCCGATGGTTTCGACTGCGATGTAACTCTCGCAGAATGGCAAGCGCGTCCACAACTTCAACGAGCGACGACGGCAGATCATCGGGCGGCTGCTTGAACAAGTGCAGCGTGCCGCATATTGTTCGATACGAGAGCAGTTGCGCATCTGTAAGAGCAAACAAAGGTCCACGCAACGTGGCGAAGGCGGCCAGTTCGTCGTCTGGCCACTCGATCGAAGTAAGTGAGTTGCGAATTGCTTCGATCTCTTCACGCGAATGAAACGAGCTTCCACCAACGAGGAGGTGAGGGATCTGATAGCTCTCAAGCGCCTGGACGTAGCCTCGAGTAACGTCTGTCGAGTAGTGGCGCAAACGTCGAAATAAGAGACAAACGTGCCGGGCCTCCAGAGGTACACGTTCGTCCGCGCGTCCACGCTCGGTGATGGTCCATCCACTTTCGTTGATTAACCAGTTGACAAAAGCAGCAACATCCTCCGGCAACGACTGATCGATTTCCCATTTAACCACTTTTCCATAGTCGCCATATGGATGCGACACCGGTAAGGCGATGATCGCCGGCTGTGTGTCACAGCCGCTTCGACTCGCTGCAAGCGCAACGTAATCAGCCTGCGTATCGGATTCAGTCATTACGGGGGCGAAGGCCGCATTAACGGCCCGCTGAATCTCAGGCACGGAACGAAAACTTACGTTGAGATCGACGAGCGCTCCACCACAGGCAATGATCTGTCGTTTAACTTCCTGGTACAGTGCGACGTCAGCACGACGAAAACGGTAGATGGATTGTTTCGGATCACCAACGATGAAAAGTTTTCCGGGAGTAGGTCGCACGCGCCGCCAGTCGTACTCGTCGGGATTATCGGCTGCGAGAAGCATCAGCATCTCGGCTTGCAACGGATCGGTATCCTGAAACTCATCGATAAAGACGTGAGTAAAACGTCGCTGCAAATCTATACGAACGTCGCGATTGTCTCTTATCAGATTTCGGGTGCGGACCAGCAAATCCAGGAAGTCCAGATACCCCGCTCGCTCTTTAAGACGTTCAAATTCGTCGATGACCGGCCAGAGTTCTTCACGAAGTCGCGGTGCAAGATCAGCGCCTGCCTTCGCGATGAATTGCTCAACGCGTAGTTTGAGGGCCTCACGACGATCTCTGAGTGCATCGGCGTCAAAGCCATCATTAACGTAATAAGCCTTCCAATCTTTTGCTCTGCCCCAGCCGCTGAGAAAGCCAAACAGCCGTGCTTCTATTCCGTCGTAGTCGCGTGGCTGACCTAGCATCTCGATACGGGTTACCTCGGAAAGGAATTTCCGCACATAGCTGAATGATTTGGTCAACCACTGATCCTGTCGCCCATCTTCGGCCAAATCGACCAGAGTGGTCATTTCGCCAATC
>JBHEMC010000105.1:0-14457 GCA_046262775.1 Pyrinomonadaceae bacterium
CCTCGAGCCTATGCCACGTACTATCGTTGATATCCCATCGGCACAGATGCGCCAACTCGATGCACGCTGCCGTACGTTAGGTATTTCGCGCGCGGAAGGAGTTCGTCGCGCGGTCCACGGTTTTCTCAATGTGAGGTGATCTGTGGCTCTATCCTTAACACTGGTTTCTCGGATAACTACTTTGACTGCGCGGCAGTTGTTGGCGGGTTGCACCATTTACATCCAAACCTGAACGGCGCGGTGACAGAAATTCATCGAATACTTAAGCCTTCAGGTTACTTCTGTTTTGTCGAGCCCCACGCCGGTTCCTTGCCTGACCTTCTGAGGCAATTCTGGTACAAGTATGACACGCTGTTCGCCAGTAACGAAGCGGCTATTCAGATGGGAGAACTGACGAGCCGCTTCAGCGATGATTTCGCGTTTCTAAAATTGGAATATATGGGAAACCTGGCTTATTTGCTCGTATTTAATTCCATGGTGTTCCGTGTTCCATTGTGGCTCAAACAATACTACACGACTCCGTTGGTGGTAATGGAATCAATCATTAATAAACTGCAGGGTCGGCGATTATCTTGTTACGTTGCCGCTCAGTGGCGTAAGAAATGAGTAACGTTACCACCACATCACCCGAAGAGATCGCTTTCACGACTGCGACCGTCCAATCGCGGCCTGAAGTCTCAGTGTTTCTTCCTGTTTACGATGAGGAAGACAACCTGATGCCGCTGCACGCAAAACTTGATGAAGCGTTGCAACGCCTGGGCCGCTCCGCTGAAATTATTTTCGTCGACGACGGATCGAGAGACAACAGTCTTCGGGTACTCCGCGAGATTGCCGAAACAGACCCTCGCGTTCGTGTAGTTGCGCTTAGGCGTAACTACGGTCAGACCGCCGCGATGGCCGCGGGTATTGATGCAGCAAGCGGCAAAGTCCTGATTCCGATGGATGCCGATTTACAAAATGACCCGGCCGACATCGAGCGGCTACTTCAAAAACTGGATGAGGGTTACGATGTGGTTTCCGGCTGGCGCAAAAATCGAAAAGATAAGATGGTGACGAGGAAATTTCCATCGATGATTGCAAATCGGTTGATCTCGTGGATCGGTGGAGTGCCGCTACATGACTACGGCTGTTCCCTGAAAGCTTATCGACGCGAGTCGCTCCAGGACGTCCGACTTTACGGCGAAATGCACCGGTTCATTCCAATCTACGCCTCATGGGCTGGCGCGCGGGTGGCGGAGATACCGGTCCAACACCATGCGCGTATTATGGGCAAATCGAAGTATGGTCTCTCCCGAACTGTGAAAGTAATATTCGATTTGATCACAATTAAGTTCATGGCATCTTACCAAACGAAACCCCTCTATCTGTTTGGCTGGGCCGGGCTACTCACATTCCTGGTGTCGTTTTTGTCGGCGCTGCTGGCTGTGCTGATGAAGTACGCGAGTTGGCCACATCACGCCGACTTTATTCAAACGCCGCTGCCAATTATGGCCATGGTAACTCTCGTACTCGGCGTGCAATTGTTCCTAATGGGCCTCTTGGCTGAGATGCTCGTGCGAACGTACCATGAGTCTCAGGCGAAACCGATTTATGCCGTGCGCGAACGAATTGGCTTCAACCACGTCTAATTCAACCATCAGTCCAGAATTTCAACGACATGTGTGGCATAACAGGCTGGGCCAGTTTAGATAGTAAAACTCCTCCTCATTATGGGGCGCAGGCACTCCTTCACTCGATGTGTGAGCGCATGGTCCATCGTGGTCCTGATTCGGAAGGCCTCTTTGTCACAAACGGGGTGGCGCTTGGGATGCGACGCCTCGCGATTATCGATCTGATCACGGGCGAGCAGCCGGTATTCAACGAAGACAAGTCGATTGCCGTGATCCTCAACGGGGAAATCTATAATTATCGAGAACTCAGAAAAACATTGGAACAATGCGGACATTCATTTCGCAGCTCTTCGGATACGGAAGTGTTGCCGCATCTGTACGAGGAGTTCGGCGATAACATGCTCGATCGGTTGAATGGCATGTTTGCTTTCGCACTTTGGGATGCGAAACGTAGCCGGCTGTTAATCGCCCGCGATCGGTTCGGCGAAAAGCCACTCTACTGGGGTGTCTTCAACAACACTTTGCTTTTCGCTTCTGAGCCGAAAGTTCTGCTGGCCCATCCTGCAGTCAAACCATCACTGAACCTTGATGCACTGCGACATTATTTGTCGTTTGACTACATTCCTGCGCCTCTATCAATTTACGAAGGCATCCAGAAACTCCCTGCTGCACATAAACTAAGTTTGGAGAATCGCGAAATAACGGTCGCACCATATTGGCGTTTGAATTATGCGACGCAAACCCCTGTGCCCAGCGAAGCCGATGCCGCCGAGCACTTACTCGACCTACTCGCAGACTCGGTTCGAATGCGACTCGTCTCAGACGTTCCGCTTGGCGTGCTACTGTCGGGTGGCGTCGATTCTTCAGCCATAACCGCACTCGCTGTTCGCGCCTCGTCAGATCCCGTCAAAACATTTTCGATCTCTTTTGCAGAATCATCGTTTGATGAATCGGCGTATGCGCGGAGAGTGGCCAAATTCCTTGGAACGGATCACCACGAAGAACGACTAAGCGCAAATCTTGCGGCCAATCTCGTCAGCGAAATAGGTGCGTGGATGGACGAGCCTTTCAGTGATCCCTCGTTAGTTCCGACATATCTACTCTCACGCTTCACCCGCAAGCACGTCACTGTTGCGCTCGGAGGCGACGGCGGCGACGAACTCTTTGCGGGCTATCCAATGTATGCAGGACATCGCTGGGCCGCGATCTATCAACGCATTCCACGGTTTGTACAAGGCGGCCTCATCGAGCCATTTGTGCGTCTCCTTCCGGTGAAAACAAAGAATCTTTCTTTTGACTACAAAGCCTTACGTTTCATTACCGGGACAAAGTACGACGCTGTGGCGCGACACCACGTGTGGTTTGGCTCGTTTACCCCCGAAGAGCAGCAGCAGTTGTTGACACCCGAAACACTCGCTGCAACCGACGGCGATATTTATCGCCAAGCCAGGCTCATGCTTAAAGACTGCGACAACTCCGACATAGTCGCGCAAATGCAAAGTATCGACACGCGGCTGTACCTGGCTGAAGATATCCTGACCAAAGTAGACCGGGCGAGCATGGCTGTTTCGCTGGAAGTTCGCGCACCGTTCCTTGATCCACGCGTTGCCGAATACGCAGCGTCGTTGCCCGGCGCTTACAAGCTGCGTGGCTACAAAACGAAATACATTTTGAAGAAGGCGGTCGCTGGTTTAGTGCCTCCGTTCGTGACAAGGCGCGGAAAGAAAGGCTTTGGCGTAC
Source organism: Pyrinomonadaceae bacterium (assembly GCA_046262775.1). Classification (GTDB taxonomy): domain Bacteria; phylum Acidobacteriota; class Blastocatellia; order Pyrinomonadales; family Pyrinomonadaceae; genus PSRF01. The sequence goes on from JBHEMC010000105.1 coordinate 3,351, forward strand.
CGGTTGCAGAATGGCTGAAATTTAAGTTACGGCCACTCGCGCGAGATTTGCTTTCGCCGGAGCGCGTCCGACGCGCGGGTGTTTTCAATCCTCAATATGTCACGCGATTACAGGATGAACACGAACATGGGGTTGCAAATCACCGCAAGCTGCTCTGGACTTTGCTAATGTTTGAACTATGGCATGAAAGCTTCATTGAAACTGCACGGCGCATTGAAACATCTGTCAATCCCTCAAGCCGGCAGGAGTTCTGATGTTTGTCCAAACTTGCGTGGCGTGAAAATTTGAGAGATACCAGTTCAAGCTTTGATCTGTTTCACACCGTGTACCAGCAACTCTTCACGTGGTGTGAGAAACACGATTTCGCAGGACACGATCCCTTCGACGCACTTAATAGTCGCGTTTTCAATTCGACTCCTCTCGCCAGGTCACGAACTGCGCGTCTGGTGTTTACACAGATGCTGAGAAGATCGCCTGCCGATCCACGTCGCCTGGCCCTTATACCACCCGGGCGCAATGCAAAGGCGATGGCGCTGTTCGCACTTGCATCTGTTGCCGATCACCGTCGCGTGCAAACAACGGAAACTGAAAGCAAAGCACGGAGAATGCTCGGCGAGTTAGCGGATTCACAGCTCACGGGTTATAGCGGACCAGCCTGGGGCTATAACTTCGACTGGCAGGGCCGCAGTTTTTTTGCGCGCAAGGACACTCCCACGGTTGTGCCCACCGCGTTTGCGGCGCGAGCTTTTTTTGAAGCGAGTGTTGCGTTGAATTCAGCTGAATACCTGACCATTGCGCGTCATGTTTGCGATTTCATCATCCATGATTTGCGGCGCACGGTAGACAATGAAAACGAGATTTGCTTTAGCTACACGACCCACAGCAACGATCAGATCTACAACTCCACTTTGCTGGCCGGCGAAATTCTCGCAAGTGTTGGCATGAGAACCGGTGAAACAGAACTTTGTGATCTGGCGCAGCGTGCTGCCCGGTTTGTAATCAATCATCAGCTTGAGAACGGCGCATGGAGATACGGTGCTGCTGAGAATCAGCAATGGATCGACAACTTCCACACGGCGTTCGTGCTGTTTTCGCTGTCACGAATTATTCGAGCATGCTCGCTCAACGATGAATTCCAGAGGGCGCTGGATCGTGGATATCAATATTGGAAGAACACGTTCTTCCTTGTCGACGGATGGCCGAAATACTACGATGAGAATCCCTATCCAGCAGATGCGCATGCGGCAGCGAGTGCTGTAGTCACGTTCCTGGAGCTAAGGTCATGCGATCCGGATGGCTTGAATACGGGCCAGAAAGTGGCTTCATGGGCTATTCAAAATCTGCGTGATCGCGGCGGTTTTTTTTATTATCAACGTCGACGATTTTACACAGTGAGAAAGCCCTACATGCGTTGGAGCCAGGCCTGGATGCTCTACGCATTGGCGCGATTGCTGGAAATGTTGGACGACCGGGAGTGAAGCAGATTCGCAGCTGTCAGGCTCAGAAATGCGAGCAGTCTGTGGATCAGATTGACGTGCACCACGTATGCCTATTGCGGCTGACGTAACGCTGGGAGCCAACGTAAGGCTTCCGCAATCAGATCTGGTAAATCTCTACGGCTGCTCCATAGGCGACGAATCTCGCATCGGAGCATTCGTAGAAATTCAAAGAAACGCCAACGTGGGTGCGCGGTGCAAAATTTCATCGCACACATTCATCTGTGAAGGCGTATCAATTGGCGACGAAGTTTTTATCGGCCACGGTGTGATGTTTACGAATGACGGCTACCCACGCGCGACGAATTCCGATGGAACTCCACAAGGCGAAGGCGACTGGCACGTTGTTCGGACATTTGTAAAAAACCGCGCCTCCATTGGCAGTAATGCCACAATTCTCGCAGGAGTAACAATCGGGATCGCGGCGCTGATAGGAGCCGGTGCCGTTGTGACCAAAGATGTCCCCGATTTCGCGATTGTAGCTGGTGTACCGGCGCGCGTAATCGGCGATGTGCGTTCACGAGAACCATCTTACTTCTTTTGACAAGCAAATGATTCGGGTCGGCGTTATTGGCTATGGTTACTGGGGACCGAACCTTGTGCGTAACTTCATGGAGGCACCAGATTCGGCTGTAGTTGCCGTCTGCGATGTGCGCGATGAACGGTTGTCGCCCTTGCGTAAGTTGTACCCTTCGCTTGCCACCTACCGGGACGCTAAGAAATTAATAGATGACACGAGCGTCGACGCCGTTGTAGTGGCCACACCCGTCACCTCACACTTTGATTTGGCTCTTGCGGCGCTTAATGCCGGCAAACACGTGCTCGTCGAAAAACCTCTCGCCACAAGCTCCCGACAAGCAATTGCGCTAATTGAAACAGCAGAAAAACATCAATCGGTGCTGATGGTGGACCATACATTTGTGTATACCGACGCAGTGCGAAAAATGCGCGAATTGATATCTGCCGGCGCATTGGGTGAGATCTACTACTACGACGCAGTTCGAGTAAACCTCGGCCTTTTCCAACACGACGTCAACGTGATTTGGGACCTGGCAATCCACGACTTGTCGATAATGGATTACGTATTACCGACACGGCCACTCGCAATTTCCGCGACTGGCATCAGTCATGTGCCTGGCCAACCGGAGAATGTCGCCTACATGACGCTTTTCTTCGCAGATTCGCAGATCGCACACATACATGTTAACTGGTTGACGCCCGTAAAGGTGCGACACACGTTGATTGGCGGTAGCGAAAAAATGATTCTTTACGATGACCTCGATCCCAGTGAAAAGCTGAAGGTCTATGACAAGGGTATTACCGTGACGCCCGGGCGCGAGGCTGTGTACAAAATGTTGGTCAGTTATCGATCGGGAGACATGTGGGCGCCCCGTTTAGATAATACTGAAGCACTTCAAACGGAGGCTCAACATTTTCTTGATTGCATAAACAACAAACGGCAGCCGACTACCGATGGTCGAGCGGGCCTGCGAATGGTCCAGATGATAGAGGCTGCCGAGAAGTCGCTGCAGGCACGCGGAAGCCTGATCGATATCGCGCTGTAATTGTGCCAAATTGTACGTTACGATTTCCTCATGCGTCTCTGGATCGATCTTGCGAACTCACCTCACGTGCCATTTTTCAAAGCACTCGTTCCGAAACTTACTCGGCAAGGCCACGAAGTTGTTTTTACAGCTCGCGATTTCGCTGAAACAATTCCGCTTGCTACAGCCGCAGGTCTGGTTTTCAAAGTAATCGGCAAACACGGTGGAAGACAAGTATCGACCAAAGGTACGAGTCTGGTTGCTCGAGCATGGTCGCTGTTCCGATGGGCGCGAGTTAACCAGATCGATCGGGCCATCAGCCACAACTCTTATTCTCAGATTCTCGCGGCACGCCTACTGGGCATTAAGACCGTTACCTTGATGGATTACGAATACCAGCCTGCTAATCATCTTGCATTCCGTTTCAGCTCTGTGGTTGTCGTGCCTGATTGTTTTCCGTCTCAGCAACTACGAAGGTTCGGCGCCGGCGAAAAACGCGTCAGGCGTTTTCATGGCATGAAGGAAGACGTCTATCTGGCGGAGTTTAAACCCGACCCGGGGTTTGCCCGTCTGTTAACCAAACTGGAAATTGATACGCAGAAGGTGCTGGTCGTGATGCGACCACCCGCACTTGATGCTTTATACCATCGTTTTGAGAACAGGCTGTTTGACGAGACACTTGCAACGTTGCAGACTCGTAAGAATACGCAGGTAATTCTGTTGCCGCGAAACAAAGCACAGCGTGACACGTACGCGTCTGGTGTCTTTAAGAATTTAGTTGTTTTGAAGGAGCCGCTGGATGGCGCGAATCTTCTTGCAGCAAGTGATTTGGTCGTCAGCGCCGGGGGCACAATGAACCGCGAAGCTGCGGTTTTGGGGGTGCCGGTCGCGAGCGTCTATGCGGGAAGATGGTCTGCGATCGATCAACGCCTGGTCGATCAGGGTCGACTAAAACGCATCCAAACAATTTCCGATATCACGGCATTACCTGTCGGAAAGAAGTATGCTGGGCGTTCGCATGCCACGACCACCGTCATAGGGGAGGTCGCGACATTCTTACTTGAATGAAACATTCATGGTTAGCGCCGAACAACAACGGGAAAGATTGATTGAGCCGAGTGCCGTAAGGGTCGGTGCGCGCGCTCCGCGTTGGATAATACCGTCCGTGAAGTTCGCGCTTGTGTTCACGGATGCGCTAGCCTCAGCGCTTTCATTTGTTTTAGCTTTTTATCTGCGAGAAGGAAGTCCGATTATAGCGTTCCTGTCAGATGGTCGCTGGATCTGGAGTGCGAAGTTTGGTCCATACGGCAGTCTTCTTTTGTTCGTTACCGGTATTCGGCTACTGACTTTTAGATACTACGACCTCTACCGGCTGCGCGGTGAATTCTCGTTCGTCGAAGATACGATAAAAATCTTCAAGGCTGTGAGCATTGCTTCGTTGTTGATTATCACAGCGGCTTTTCTTTATCGCGGTGGTTTCACATTTCGGGCGTTCTCCTATTCGCGGATTGTTTTCGTGATCGACTTTGCTCTGGTGCTGCTGACAGTTGGTTTCGTGCGAGTTGCGACGCGAGGCATACAGACAGTTGTTCGGCGACGTCAAATCAATCTTATTCCAACGCTGGTGGTTGGAGGCGGCCCGGAAGCGGCGTTCTGTATTCGGCAAATGCAGGAACGGCCATCACTTGGGTATCGAGTAATCGGCGTCGTCAACACTGAAGCTGCCAATGTGGACAGAACGCTTTACGAGAACGTACCGGTTATCAGCAATTTGCAGGGTCTGCCGGAAGCCATTCGCGCGTCAGGAGCTAATGAAGTGATCATCGCAGAACCTCAAGTCAGTAGTGATCAGTTGTTTGAGGTAATGATGCGTTGCGGGCGTCGTCGAGGTGTCGAATTCAGAATCGCGCCCAGCTTGTTCAACTGTCTTCCAAGCAAGACAGAGATCGATCAAATCGGTGCATTACCGATGATTCGATTGTTTCGAGAACCGCTCTCAAATGTTGCGCGTCTTTCAAAACGCACTTTTGATCTAGTTCTCTCTGCCTTTGTCATCGTATTGCTGTTTCCAGTTTGGTTGTTGACTGCCTTGTTAATCAAACTCGATTCGCGCGGGCCCGTTTTCTATTCCCAGGAACGTGTCGGCATGGACGGGAGAATCTTCCTGTTGCATAAGTTTCGCACAATGAAAACCGGGGCTGCTCCTGACGTGCACAAGCAATATCAACTAGCGTTTATCGCTGGACGCTCGGACGCTAATCTTGGCAATTCAGAGAACCCAACCTACAAACTTGCTGACGATCCGAGAATAACGCGCGTTGGACGATCGTTGCGCCGCATGAGTCTTGACGAAGTGCCACAATTCTTGAACGTGCTGATGGGCGACATGAGCATTGTCGGTCCACGTCCGCCGATCCCTTATGAAGTCGAAGCTTACGAGCTTTGGCACCGCAAACGTTTGGATATGAAGCCTGGACTAACGGGCCTGTGGCAGGTCTCGGGAAGAAATAAGCTTCCGTTTGAAGAGATGGTGCGGCTCGATTTGTTCTACATCGAGAACTGGTCGCTGCTTTTGGATTTGAAAATTATCCTGCGCACAATATTGGTCGTAATTGGCGGCGAAGGCTTTTGAAAATTTAGCGCCGGAATACCATTCAGTCGTGACGAACAACATACTGTTTGAACGGTTTCTTATTCACATCGCCGCTCAGCCCTAACGGTCGCGTCAACTCGATACTGCCGATTAATAATCAAACTTAATCCCATCAAAAAGTAAAGAATCATTACCACTTCTGAATCACCCCAGTTGTAATGGACCAAACCACTGACAAAGAACCCCAATAACCCACCCAGGGCACCGAGCACAATCCCCCGATCAATCCATAAGAATTCATCTTTGGCGGCAACTTTTGGAATCAATTTCAACGTGCGCCATAACGTCATTGCGTACGCACCGAGAGTCGCAAGCCACAACAGTAGTGCGGGCACTCCGCGTTCAAGTGCGACCTGCAACATGTCCGAATGCATGTGCCCAATTGGTAATCGCCCCTGATCGAACAGTCTCCACTCTCGCCAATGAGCTTTAATTGAATCCATACCAATGCCGACGAGTAGATGTCTCGGTTTACTTATTAACAAACCAAAACCTTCCCTCCAGACAGTCGTACGCCACGTCGTCGATAGATCTTGCGAGTCGAACAAGCCTACGCTGCGTTTTTCACGTAGCAGGAAAATTCCCCCAAGTATCAGTGGTATTGCTAGCAGCCCTGCAAACGCAACCGTGCGCCGAGATGCAAAGATGAGCAGCATCAATGAAGCAGATGCGGCGAAGCCCACCCACGAAGCGCGTGTGGCGGTTAAACTTAAAGCGAACAACAGCCCAACAACTGCGAATGCCAACAGCGCTCCCGTTGACGTCCACTTCCGTTGGAGCGCGAGCAACATTCCAAATGCAAGCGACGCGATTAATTGCAAAACTTCTGCGTAAGTCACGTAATGTCCGAAGAAGCCTGTCGCGCGCCAATCGCGCCCGCGGCTCCAACCAGAAATTCCGAGTTGTCTTTCTGCGGTCGTTCCGGGCAGGAGATGGCCACGCTCGATCTCAACTGTGGGAGTCCATTCCAGACGAAAGATTTTCATTTGGGCAAGTTTTTGGTCGGACGTGGCGGCAAGGTTTGCGGCTAACTCTTCAGGCGTAGTCACCCGTGTCCCATCGATCTCCCAAATCGTATCTCCGTCCTGGATCGGCGTCGGGAAATGAGTAGTTCTAGAACGGAAGATAGCCCTGCGGAGCGGACTATCGTTACTGACCTGTGCGATTTTAACTCCTTTACCAACACCGAAACGGGCTGCAGTCGCGACCACGTTGATCATGCATGATGCGACAATTGCAATTGCCAGGATGCGCACGGGCCGCAACGAACGGATGTTCTCCACAGTGAGGTAGAAGATCGTAAACAAACTCGCGGCTCGCATTTTGCCGATCGAGACTATTGGGGCGTATGACAGTACTGAGGACACTCCACTGACAATAAAGAACCCAAGCAAAAGATAATCGATCGGCGTGCGAAAGAATTGCGGTCTCGGAAACATCAACGAGCGGCCAACCCACAAGACCATTCCCAGCAGCCACGCTGTTTGAGTTACAGCGATCGAATGTGGAGCGAACAACGCGATCAACAACACGCAGCCAACGATCACGCGCTCAATCCAAATGATTGCGGGCGGCTGCGGTTCGTCAGGCATTAGCGATGGATGTAATGAATTCTCCGAGCGCGACAAACAACGACCAGTTACCAAACGGGTTATCGGATTCAAACGGAACCAATTAAGATAAGTTTGACTTACTATATTGCATTCTCGAGGAAATTCCATGTCTATGCGAGCACTTGCCCTCTTCGTTTGTCTTACGCTGTTGATATCAGTCGTCGCTTCCAGTCAGACAACCACTTCTGCTTCTGATCTGGTGAAGTCAATCCAGGATGATGCTCAAATCGTTGCTGCCAATGACTACATTGATAAGAACCACGAAACTATTTTGCATGAATGGATCGCGATCACCGAAATCAATGCACCTTCGAAACAGGAAAAACAGCGCGCCAAGTTTCTTGAAACCATTCTTCATCGATACAAAATGGAAAACATCCATTACGACGACGCCGGGAATCTGATAGCGACGCGCAAGGGGACCGGTGGAGGTCCGGTTACGGTGTTTGATGCACACATGGACACCGTGTTTCAGCCGGGCCTGAACATCAAAGCTACTGTCAGAGACGGTCGCGTCTATGCGCCTGGGATCGGAGATGATACGAGAAACATCGAGGCGTTGCTAACGACTATACGCGCGCTTGATGCCGCCAAAGTGAAGACGAAGGGTGATCTTGTTTTCGTTTTTACCACCGACGAAGAAAGCGGAATGTCAGGAGCGAAAGCATTTACGAAAGAGAACAAAGGCAAGGTGGATTATTACGTTGCTCTTGATGGCGGTTATGAAGGGTTCACTTATGCGGGTATTGGCATCAACTGGTATCGCCACCACTTCATTGGACCAGGCGGACACACTCGGTCTCGCACTCCACCATATTCCGCTACATTACCGGTGGCTCGCGCAATTGAACAGATCTATGAGTTACGGGTACCAACGAATCCTTCATCAAATCTGAATATCGGGATGCTGGGCGGATCGGAAGTTGTAAACGCCAAGGCATCCGACGCCTGGTTTTCTGTAGATTTACGATCGACGAGCAATGACGTTATCGCTGATCTCCAAAAACAGATAGTGGACATTCTTGACCGGGAAGCGATCCGCGTGGGAATGACGGTGAAGACGGACATAATCTCGACTTCACCGGCTGCGGTACTGCCCGGCAATCGCGATTCGAAACTGGTAAAGATCGCAGAAGCTGTACACCGGGCGATGGGATTCGATCCGCCCATCACCAATGCCGGTTCAAACAATTCGAGCGCCGCATTGTTACAAGGGATCACTTCGATATCGACGGGCGCCGGGCCGTGTGACAATTCGCACGCACTGACGGAGAACTGCGAGATCGAGCCACTGTACAAGGGCATCAAAAAAATCCTGCTACTGGAAGTAGCTCTTGCCGGATTGAGCAAGTAGAAGTCTCGTCCTATAAGCCAGCAGATTGTCGCCCCTGAAAGGACCGTGATTACCCGCTACGAATGTCCATCGCTTTTACGGGGATTGATCTGCGCTAGCACCCGAATCGAATGACTCCGCAAGCGCTTTTTGCCGGTTGAAATGATCTGTAATCTCTTCCGCAGTTTTGCGACCAACGAATGGCGTCAACTCTGAAACGCTTGCGCGCGCAATTCTCGAGATCGAACCAAAATGCCGCAACAACCTTCCTTTGCGCTTTTCGCCCACGCCGGGTATTGCGGTTAACTCAGAAGTAAAGTCGCGCAACTCACGTCGTTTGCGATGATAGGTAACAGCGAATCGATGCGTTTCATCGCGAATCATCTGCAGCAGACGAAGGATTAGTGAGTGGGAGTCCAGATATACCGCGTCGTCTTCGCGTCCCTTCACGAGCAGGTATGCCACTTCGTTATGCCTTAGAGGGGGTTTCACCACTGCTACCATTGGTATGGCTTCTAAATCGAGTTCGCGCATCGCCTCGGCAGCCGCAGTTAATTGCGCTCCGCCGCCATCGATCATTACGAGATCCGGTAATGGCTTTCCTTCGCTCAATCGACGCCGATAGCGTCGCAACACAACCTCGCGCATCGACGCCACGTCGTTCGCACCTTCTACACTCCGAATCCGGAATTTCCGATACTCGGAACGGTTCATCCTTCCATTCTCGCAAACGACCATGCCCGCGACATTCTCCGCTCCCTGAATGTGAGAGATGTCGAACGATTCGATCCGCGCTGGAAATCGCGGCAGCTCCAGTGTCTCCTGCAGGTCTTCAAGCACGAGCTTCATGTCAGGCTTCAGCACACGGAAGCGCTGTTCAAAAGCGAGCTTCGCATTCTTATCTACGAGATCGATCAGATCTCGCTTTTCACCACGCTGCGCGGCAACAATGCGCACACGTCTGCCCTTACGTAGAGTCAATGCCTTCTCGAGTAATTCACGATCCGCGAAATTAACCGGAACATAAATCTCTCGTGGTACATAATCGGCGGCATAGTATTGCGATAGCACATCGCTCAGGAACTCTGCCGGATCGAACTCATCGGCAGGCAGATCTTCCCAGAAGAATTCACGACGTCCGACAATATGTCCCTCTCGCATAGTGAACAGCTGTAAAGCGAGTTGTTGACCTTCCCGGTAATAACCAAAGATGTCGACGTCACTTTCAAAGGTGGTCGCCATCTTCTGCTGCTCCGAAAGTCGAATGACAGTCTTGCGAAGATCCCTATACTTAGCCGCCAACTCGTAACGTGTCGTTTCTGAGGCTTCGATCATCCGTTGCTCGAGAGTGTCGGCAAGCTCCTTGTTGCGGCCTTCCAACAACAGTCGAACATCGCGTACAGCTTCCTGATATTGTTCTGGAGTACAGAGCCCCTTCACACATGGACCAAGACATCGCTTGATGTGATATTCCAAACATGGACGTGGTGCTTTGCCGTCGATTTCGATATCGCACGTGCGCAGTTGAAACGTTCGATTGATAACGTCGATGGTTTTGCGAGCAAGGCTCGCCGGCAGGAATGGGCCGAAGTAAAGCGCGCCATCGCGCTGAATCCGTCTCGTGATAACTACCTTAGGGAACGGCTCGTTCACGGTTAGTTTCAGGTGTGGATACGACTTGTCGTCCTGAAGCTTAACGTTATAGCGAGGCTTATATTGCTTGACGAGTGTGGCTTCGAGAATTAGAGCTTCAACTTCATTGTCAGTGACAATATATTCAAGATCTTTAATTTGTCTGACGAGCGCGTCTGTTTTGCGGTCAAATGGTCTCGTTTGAAAATAAGAGCGCACGCGGTTGCGAAGGTTTTTTGCTTTACCGATATAGATCACTTTACCCGCCGTATCTTTGTGGAGGTAAACGCCGGGGACCGCTGGAATTTCTTTGAGTTTCTGCTCTAACGACACGATATTAAGATGCTACTATAGAACGACAGGTTTGAATGCTCCGGCAGGTTTGAAGTGCGACCACAAGACTGCCGCAAGAACGCTTTAGATCCAATTCAGTGTCGATTTACGATATTAAAAGCCAGGCGCCGTCGCCCCAACTCTGATGGCGTCCTCAATGGGTTAACGTCTTTACCGGCAAAGAATATTGGCTTTGCACGATGTCGTTGACGGTGATAAGCAGGTCGACGTGCTAAACCTATCCTCGTTTAATTGCGTTAGCATTCGCGCCAGGTGGATCGGTCGGATCGTAGGAAAAATTAATATGCTCCCCCACACGATACCCGAACTGAAGTAGCAGGGGCTCGCTCTGCGTTCTCATAACCGCAGTGCGACTGTGCCCTCTGCGTTATTTAGCAACGTCGATATCAGATGTCGTAACTTGCATATAACTGCAGAGCAACTGTGCCCTCTGCGATATTTAGCAACGTCGATGTTAGATTCCGTAACTTGTATATAACCAC
>JBHEMC010000106.1:0-14418 GCA_046262775.1 Pyrinomonadaceae bacterium
CTATCACTCCGTCCAATTTTTTGTCTGAACGCGACAACTAATTGCGTGTCGAAGCGATGCTCGTCGTCGCGGGAGATAATTCTATCAGCTTGCTTTTGAGGAGAAACTTTCGCACAAATTGCTCAAGCTTTTGTCTGCGCTGCGATAGCGGTAGTGTTATTAAGTCTTTGCCGGCGGCGCTAACGAGAAAATCAAACACAATGAAGTGAGCAGGAGTCGAACCTGGCTGCCCTGATTTGAACTTCAAATCGACTTTTTGTCGGTCTTTAGTAGCCAGACAACTAAAACCATCCCACTTCGGTTCGTATTGCCAGGTCGCGCCGGTCGCGATTTCGGGGACTGACAAAGCCTCCATCGGCTCGTATGATCGCGGTACCGGTAACGTCATCGGGAATGAAAGCTAGCACGCCAGCTTACTCCTCACAAACTGCATCCACTTGTCGGAAAAGAGACACCGCCCGCTGCTTGTTGTACTCAATATTTACAGGAAGGACCCAGGATCATCAGCCCTTGACGACAACGCGCCCTCATTAGAGGGTTCAACGGCAGGTGCGCTGTTTGCTGATGACACGGGCGCAAATCTAATTTTGAGCATCACAGTGGGGCGCTTAATGAAAGTCCATTTAAAAAAACTCAATGAGCAGGTTGTGGTCATAACTGGGGCATCAAGCGGTATCGGCTTGGCGACCGCGCGTATGGCCGCACAACGCGGCGCGCGATTGGTGTTGGCGGCGCGCAGTGCAGATTCTCTATCCGAAATTGTGAACGAGCTGACCAGTGCCGGCTGCGAAGCTGTAGCGGTACGGGCGGACGTCGGAACCGCTGAAGACGTGCAGCACATTGCCAGCGTGGCAAACGAACGGTTTGACGGCTTTGATACCTGGGTCAACAACGCGGGTGTGTCGATTTACGGAAGGCTGCTCGATGTATCAATCTCCGACCAACGGCGAGTGTTTGAAACCAACTACTGGGGAACAGTACACGGCTCGTTGATCGCCGCGCGACACCTGGCCACTCGAGGTGGTGCAATCATAAATGTCGGTAGCACATTGTCAGACCGAGCAGTGCCGTTGCAAGGGACGTATTGTGCCTCAAAACACGCAGTGAAGGGTTTCACCGATGCGTTACGGATGGAGCTCGAACACGATTCGATGCCTATTTCAGTAACCCTGATCAAACCAGGCGCAATTGATACTCCGTACACTGAGCACGCCGAAAACTATTTGCCGGTGGAACCAAAGCACCCTGCCCCTGTTTACGCGCCGGAAGTGGTAGCCGATGCCATTCTTCATTGCTCAGAGAATCCAGTTCGAGATGTGTTTGTAGGCGTAAGTGCAAAAGTGCTTTCTATCGCGGGACATTATATGCCCCGCTTGACTGACCGCATGATGGAGTGGCGAATGTTTCCTGCACAAGAGAAGAGCGAGACGCCGAAAAATGACCGAACAGCATTGCATCGACCATCTCACGACTCCCGTGAAGCGGGCGTCTACGAGGGACACGTTTCAAAGAGCAGTCTTTATACGACCGCATCGCTACATCCAATGTTAACAGGAGGATTGTTGTTGGCTGGAACGGGATTAGCCTACGCAGTGGCCCGGTCGTTTAAAAACGGCCACTAATTGTGGAGGGCGCCGGCAGAGCGCAGCGGTTACGCCTGTTTCGGATTGGTCTTGTGAGTGAGAGAGCGCCCGCGCCGCCAGGATCTGCCGGCGCACTGCGAATTACGCGGCGGCCATGTCAGCTTCGCTAATGTCAAAGTTCGCTGAGACCTTTTGAACGTCCTCGTGGTCTTCCAGCGCTTCCATCAGCTTCAGCATCTGTCGTGCATCCTGACCCTCGAGACGGACATAGTTCTGCGGCACCATCTCAATTTCAGCGACTTGGGGTTCAATGCCCGCAGCCTTGACGGCACTCAGGACCGCCTCAAATTCGTCAGGTGAGGTAATGATTTCGAAATTATCGTCATCATCGTGTAGATCGTCTGCGCCTGCGTCGATCGCGAGGTCGAAGAGCTCCTCTTCGGGCTTTGCTGCTTTATCGACGATAATGTAACCCTTCTTATCAAACATCCACCCAACCGAACCGCTTTCTCCGAGGTTGCCGCCGTTCTTCGAAAAGATGTGACGGATCTCCGCGACAGTGCGATTGCGATTATCCGTCATCGACTGAATTAACAGGGCTACGCCACCTGGTCCATACCCTTCGTAAGTGATCTCTTCGTAATTGACGCCTTCTTCTTCACCGGTGCCACGACGGATGGCCCGGTCGATTGTGTCGTTCGGCATATTCCCGGCCTTCGCGTCCGCGATCGCCTTTCGCAGACGAGCATTACCTTCAACATCACCACCACCGGATCGCGCTGCGACCGTGATTTCCTTGATGAACTTGGTAAACAGTTTGCCACGCTTGGCATCGAGCGCGCCCTTCTTGTGCTTAATACTATGCCACTTCGAATGTCCAGACATTTTGCAGGTCCTTTGGGATAAATCTGCGGGTTGATGGAAGGGCAATATACCACAGCGTACACAGGCTCGCATCAGTCCAAAGCCAGTCAAAACAGCGACCCGAGCAGTTGCGGAAGGGAAACTTCGTCGAACCTATTTCAGTTGATCGTATTCTTTCTTTGCCTGAGTAAGAACCGGGAGATCATGGTCGGCGTCCTTCCACAACGCAAAGAAATCCTGATAAAACTGGCGAGCTTTAGACGTGTCACCCAAAAGGACCTGCGCCCGCGCCATTCCGAGATACGCCAGGGGATAAAATATGGAGAGCGGTTCCATGCCACGGTTTTCTATTATTCGTTCGAACTCAGCCGCTGCTTGTTGTCCTGACTTGAGCCCACGATAGACCTCGCCTCGCAAATATATCGTCCAATAGCCACTGATTGGACCAGGCTCGAACCTTCGTACAGGTTCAAGCAGATCCACCGCCTCCGCAGAGTTGCCTTTGTAATTTTCGAGCATGGCGCGCATTGTCGGAATGAGAATGGAAACGGTCGCTGTGTCTTTGGGAAAACGCTTTTGTAATTCTTGTATATACAATTCCACCTGCGTCCCGTCGCCACACTGCGCATAAATTTGCGCAACCTGTGCAAGTACATACTTGCCGCGCGTCAACGCGAGAGCAGCAGTAATGTTCGGTTTAACTGATTGGCAGGAACCCACCATCGCCTGGAGCAATGGAATCGCTAATATTTCCTGAGATGCATTCTCAGGACGGCCTTCCTGCTTCATGGCTTCAGCCGAACGCCTGAAAAAATCGGCTGCCTTGCTAAGTTGACCGTAGTATTGGGCAATGCCACCCTGCAGATCCAAGAACTCACTGGGCGTCGCATTCTTGCTGAGCCATTCGAATTCCTTGCTCTTCGTCGCTTCATCGCGCCGCGCGAAGGCTAACCGGTAATCAAGGAAATGATACTCGTCAGCCTCAAAGTTTTGCTGCCAGGCCTGATTTAGAACTTGTTGAGCCTCATCGAATCGGTTCAAACGCATGAAGGATTCAGCCAGGTTTGAGTGCGCAGTAACGATATGTGGATCGAGTCGAATTGCTTCGCTGGTCTCCTTTACGGCATCTTCGTACTTTCCAATGTAAGTATAGTTAACACCAAGGTTAATGTGCGGGATGTAGTCGTTCGGATATTCCTTTGCCCACTCCTGCAAGACTTCGATAGATTTATCAATCTCACCGGTTACGTAGTTGTAGTATTTCTCAGAAATGTAAAACTTCTCGTGTTCGCTCACTCGGTCCTTTAGGGCGAATGCTCTTTCCGCGTATTGCTGCGCCAGATCTGGTTGGAAGCTGTTGCCGTAGAACACAGCGAGACGCGCATTTGCCATCGCAAAGTTTGGATCCAATTCAATAGCGCGTTTGAACTGGCTGCTCGCTTCGAGATTCTTACCTCTTGCTCGCAGTTCATTACCCGTCGTGTAGGCCTTTAGCGCATCGAGCGACGAAGTAGTGGCCTGTTCAATGGCCACATCGTATTTCTTAATGGAGCTGAGAGACTCCCCTAACTTCTGCCGCAAACTTGACGCGGCCGCACCCAGAGCAGACAACACCTTTTCCTTACTATCGGCTTCAACCTGTTCGCGCGCTATTGAATCGCCAGTGTGTCCATTGATAGCTTCCAAAGTAATCACATAATGGCTGCCAAGACTCGCGATCGATCCTGTCAACAATGCCTTGATGCCCTGTCGCTCGCATATTTCCTTGGCAACATCTCTAGTAATTCGATCGTCGGGAGATCGTCCCATAAAGCGAAGCGTCTCCCGCACCCGCTCGTCAGGAAAAATGTTGAGAAAAGGCGTTTGGCCGAGTTGCACAGCGAGCGCCTGTTTGAGTGTGCCATCGAAGACGTTTTCGCCGGTCGTGTTCACAAAATCCGCCAGAAGAACTGTGTCCTTGTCAGATAGTGGTTGGCGAATTTTGAAGTAATACAAAAGTCCGCCGCCCACAACCACGAGCACAATCATAGCGAGGATCGCTGCAAGGCGGTGCCGTTTGATTTCGCTGGCGATGTATTCCACGCTCGAAACATGCGTGACCGTTTTCTCGGCTGTTGGAACCACTTTTTCGGAAATCGTCGGCGCAATCGCAGACGCAGTAATGACCGTTCGATTAAAACTATCAGGCGAGACTGACCTTTCGAGCTCAGCCTCAAACTCCATCCGCTGCTTCAAGCGTCGGAGATCCGTCAACAATTCTCTAATCGTCTGATACCGCTCCTCACGATCCTTTCGCAGTGCTTTGTTGATGATCCAGTCAAGCTCCGCCGGCACATCAGGAGCGAAGCGAGCCACAGGTGGTGGTTCTTTTTGAGTAATCGCCACGATCACGTCGGTCGACGTCTCGCCGTCGAACGGAGTGCGACCAGCGACCATTTCGTACATTACGACGCCGAGGCTCCAGATATCGCTGCGCGCATCAACCGGTTTTCCGCGTGTTTGTTCCGGCGACATGTAATGAGACGTTCCCATTACAACTCCCGCATCAGTTTGAACCAATACCCGCGTCGATGCTTCGGCGTCGGAAGGCGTGCGGTCCATTGAAGTTTCAGTCAGTTTCGCCAACCCGAAGTCGAGCACCTTAACGTAACCGTTCCGCCTGATCATGATGTTGTCAGGCTTGATATCGCGATGAATGATACCGGCTGCGTGCGCTTCCTCGAGTGCGCTCGCCACTTGAACGGCGATGTCAAGTATTTCCTGCATCTCAAGATGAGACTGCGACATCTTTCGTCGGAGCGTTTGCCCATCGATGAATTCCGTAGCGATGAAATGTCTTTCATTATCCGTGCCCACTTCGTGGATAGTGAGGATGTTCGGATGATTCAGAGCAGATGCAGCGCAAGCTTCCTGTTCAAAACGATTAAGTCGATCGCGATTTGTGGTAAACGCATCCCCAAGAATTTTGATAGCGACCTTGCGCCCAAGCTTCATGTCTTCGGCGAGATAAACTTCGCCCATGCCGCCTGCACCGAGCTTTTCCAAGATTCTGTAATGGGAAATTTTGTCCGAGTCCATCGCGTTAATCGACAGTGGTAAAAATTGTCGAAGCTCTACGTCTGAAATTACGAAATCAATTTGTGCGCCGAAACAAAAACCAAGATTGCCCGACATATTCCACTGCCGCGTCTCGCCTGTCAACAGAGTTTGTTAACCGCCAGGCGGCAACTCAAGAATTTCTTCACCAACGCCGTTAATTGAAATTCGTTTGGTTTTGGGTTAATGACCGCGGGCGATCGAAATTGTCCTCTTTGGCACTGTAAAAAGTTTTGCTAACACACGAATCAATTACACGTTTGCGGCATAATTAAATGGTGGCGCCGCAATTCTGATTCTTAATGCGCCGTCATACTCCCCGACAACTTCACTCCAAGAAGCTCGCGGTATCACGTGAACGCGAAAACTTAAACTTCCGTTCTGCGAAGAGCATTTGAGCATGTATTCAAATCGGAATAGGACCAGCCCCCCGCAGCAAGGTACCTTGAATGGCCATTTGGAAGAGCATCAGGATGAAAAAAGCTACGATGGGTGAAATATCAATTATGCCAAGCGGCGGAATCATATGACGCAGTGGGCCTAGCAACGGCTCAGTTGTATTAACTAGAAACCGCATGAGGCGATTCGAGTAACTGACCATTCCCCACGAAAACACAATCCGTATGAAGATCAAGAGAATATAGATTGAAACTAACCCGTAGAGTATAAATCCGACTGCCCAGATAGGCTGCATGCGCTGAACACTAATTAGAAGGCCGGCAGTCGTGGTGGCGAGTGTATGGGCGAGCTGAAGCGCAAACCAGCCAAGTAGAATCACAAGCAGTATCACAACGAGCGGCGAAAATTTAGGATCCACTCCCACACCCATCAATGTTCGCCGTACTGGTCCAACAAATGGATCGCTCAGCCGTCGAATAGTGTTAGCAGTCCAGCTAAATGGATTTAGGGAACTGGAGTTCGCGATGAACCTCAGGAGCATCAGGAGGATTGTGCCAATAATGAACGCAATAACAACCCAGTTTATAAAAGTGAATGTACGGGCAATGATCAGCATAGTGTCTTAAACGTTAACAGCCATGAACGCGTTCACCAAAAATGGCAGTTCCCACACGAACCATCGTCGCCCCCTCTTCGATAGCGACCTCGAAATCATTAGTCATTCCCATGGACAACTGACCGCCGTTGTTCCCAAAGTGTCCGTCGCGCTGGAACTCGTCGCGCATATTGCGCAGCCGCCGAAAGTAGGGTCGAGTGAGTTCCGGATCATCGAAGAACGGGGGCAGAGTCATCAGCCCAATCAGTCGGAGGCGAGTGCATTTTCTAATCACGTTCACGAGTTCCTGCACTTGGGATTCATCGACACCTGATTTTGCCTCTTCCTGTCCCAGATCGACTTGAACCATGACCGAAAGTAGTTCTCTGCGTTCTTCAGAACATAATCGATCGAGTTGTTCGGCCAGCGACGGGTTGTCGAGCGAGTGGATTACATCAAACAGCTTTACAGCGCGCCGAGCTTTGTTTGATTGAAGGTGGCCCACCAGATGCCACTGAACAGCAGCGCGACCGATCTCGTTTATTTTCGCTTCCGCCTCCTGAACTCGGTTTTCACCGAAGTCGCGCATTCCAACTTCAAGTCCCATCCTCAACACGTCAGCGGGGTGATTCTTTGTGATTGCAACAAGCGTCACACCGTCGGCCCTGCGACCTGAACGGGCTGCCGCAGCCGCAATGCGGGTAATGACGTTCGCAAACCGTGCGCGTATTTGATCTAGCGACTGTACTTCTCTGTTCATTCAGCTAAAAATAATAACTTCAGAAAAAGACAATGATCGCAGTATTAACTCAGTTTCTTAGCGGAACGTGGCTTCGTGCGTGAATCTGGAAGTGGCGCTCTCCAGATCCGGAAAAATCGCCGGGTCCCGGCACAATGATTGTAGCGATTTTTGCGGCAAACGATATTATAATGCTTTTGTAGGTAACAGGAGGTCCAAATGATTTTCACTCGTCAATCGAAGCTTTCAGGAATTGCCCTGCTGACACTGCTCACCGTTTTAGTGCTTCCAGTCGGTGTCTCGGCCCAAGGCCGTGGACGTCATGCGTTTGGCTTAGATAAGAAGTGTGAAAAGTTTGTTAACTGCCACGACGCCCGTGATGGTCGTTGGGACGGCCGTGGTCCGCGCCGCCATGCATCTCTTGGCAACATCATCTTCGGAAGAAACCGGCGCGTACGTCGTATCGATGATAACGGCTATTACCGGATTCGCCGTCATGACAATCATCGTTCTCGCGGTCGCGGCCGCTTTTAGCCTGCCCGCGGCGTCGCCGGCATTTACCTATAACGAAGTAGCCAAAGTTCTCGACGCTGACGCTGAGATCGCAAAAACGCAGACATCCCAGAGAGATAGTCACATCGAAAATTTCTGCTTGCGTTTTCCAACCCTAACATCTCAGGAAAACTGAGAACATTCAGACTGTCTCGTATTCGATGAGCAACGTTACTGGTTCTTGACACTGTCTGAACCCATTCGCATAATGATTTTACTACATGCGGATGTGGCGGAACTGGCAGACGCGCAGGTCTCAGAAGCCTGTGATGGCGACATCGTGGAGGTTCAAGTCCTCTCATCCGCACCAGCGTAGATATTGGCGAGTCTGTTAACGGTCTCGCCTTTTTTTCGTCTTGATTATGGTGGTGAATGACGAAAAAAATTGTCACGGAAACCTGGTTACCGGTGTCTACGTATGTAAGAGCGGTGGTTCGAGGGCTTAAAAAAGGGAGTACAAATGAATACTGAACAGGCAACTCTGATTGAATCAGATCTCCTTGGGAGCGCCGGAAACAGTTCATCTTCCGAGCCAGTGCGACTGAAACTCGCCGAACGCAAGAGCGACCGCGTTCAGCGTCTAACCCAACTCGCCGATGCTTTACTTGCCGAGATCGAATCCCTTGCCCGAGACAAGGCGTTTACCGAAGAAGCTACAAAATTAAAGTCGCTCGATATTGTGACGGGAATCGACTTCTATGATGAAGTACAACGCTTCGAAACCAGCCTAATTATGATGGCATTAAACGAGACGCGCGGTAACCAGGCAAAGGCTGCAAAACTACTTGGCATTCGAGCGACAACCCTGAATTCCAAGATAAAGGTGTTCAATATCCAAAAGCACCTCTTAGAAGCGGGCGGCTAAACTTAGTTCACCGCTTCTGACATACCAACAGATTCCGAGGCGTCCGAGATGGTCAGGGTCTGTTCCTGGAACAGACTTGAGTCGACGAGCGTCTGAACCCAGTATTGCCCTGCGCTGGGGAATGTAACGTTAACGAAAAAACTGATGTTGTCTGCGAAGCCACCGGGCGCAATTTCGAACCGGGTGGGCTGCGACACGACGACGGCCTGCCTACGATCGGGCGTTAGAATCCTTACTTCCGATAAGTAACTGCCACTGCCTTGCCAGTGATTAATTACCGCAAACTTTATTAACGAGACCGGTAGTTGCTGCACCATAATGTTTTGAAATACACCCATGAATGACAACTTGTTCCCCGCCTCCAATCGCACGTCGTCGCAGAAAAGCGTATACAACAACTGTAGATCAGGTTTTGTTTCCGCAGGTGAACTGCTCATAATCTCCTCCAATTGGGGCCTGTAACATAAATGAAATGCACTTTTCTGCACCCTCGGCGTCTCAGCGATCTCTGCGTTAGTTTTGAGGGTTGGCTGTATCGAATCTCCAAAGGTAGTTAGCGATAGCTGAGACGCCGAGGGACTCTATACCAGCATAGCCTTGAAAGCTCCCTCATCGAGAATGGTAACTCCAAGCTGCGAAGCCTTATCAAGCTTTGATCCAGCCTCTTCGCCGGCTACTACAAAATCTGTTTTCTTACTTACCGACGACACTACACGCCCACCCTTCGCCTCGATCAGCGCACGAGCCTCGTCGCGCGACATCTCAGACAGTTTCCCTGTCAGTACAAACTGTTTGCCAACAAATCTGGAATCCAGCGATTTTGGATTCGCGGCTTCGGCTGCCGTGTTTACTCCCGCGGCACACAACCGGGCACAAAGGCTCCGATTACCTTCATCGTCAAACCAGTCGCGCACGCTTTCAGCGACAGTTAATCCAATCTCTGGAATTTCGTCGAGTTCTTCAACAGTAGCGGAAGACAGTCTTTCAAGACTGCCGAAATGGCGGGCAAGAATGCCGGCGGTCCGCTCTCCAACGTGACGTATGCCCAGGGCGTAGACAAGGTTCGTCAGCTCTCGCTTTTTGCTTGCTTCGATTTGCGCCAGCAAATTGCTTGCCGACTTTGCTGCCATCCGGGGAAGGCTACTGAGTTGTTCGAGTGTCAAGCGATATAAATCCCCGACGTCATGTACGAGGTTGTTTGCGACCAACTGATCAACCAGCACGTCACCCAGACCTTCAATGCGCATTGCGCGTCGCGAAGCAAAGTGCAGCAGCCTTCCCATTAGTTGCGCCGGACAATCCGCAGCAACACAACGAGCTACCACTTCACCCTCAGGACGAGAAATCGCACCGCCGCAAATTGGACAATTTTTCGGTGCACGAAAAGTCTTTTCTTCGCCAGTGCGTCGCGATTTGATTACGTTCAACACCTTCGGGATGATCTCACCACTCTTCTCGATCATGACCC
This sequence comes from Pyrinomonadaceae bacterium, assembly GCA_046262775.1. Taxonomy (GTDB): domain Bacteria; phylum Acidobacteriota; class Blastocatellia; order Pyrinomonadales; family Pyrinomonadaceae; genus PSRF01. Next base: position 10,162 of record JBHEMC010000106.1, read on the forward strand.
AATCACCGACCTTGAGACCGAGTCGCTTAATCTCGTCTTCGTTATGCAGCGTCGCGCGCGAAACAGTTGTGCCTGCGAGCAAGACTGGTTCGAGGTTCGCAACGGGGGTTAATGCTCCGGTCCTGCCAACTTGTACCGCGATCGAGAGAACCCGAGTCGATGCCTGTCGGGCCGGATACTTGTAGGCGATCGCCCACCGGGGCGCTTTTTGTGTGCTGCCAAACTCATCCTGAAGGGCGTTCGAATTCACCTTAACGACCAAGCCGTCAATTTCGTACCCAAGCTCGTCGCGGCGGGCCTCCATCTCGTTTGCAAACTCGATCACTTCATCAATCGATTTACAGAGCTTGCGGTTTGGGTTGACTCGAAACCCGGCACTCTCCAGCCAGTCGAGCGACTGCCAATGAGTAGGAAATGGTTTACGGCCGTTGGCCAGAAGATCATAGGCAAACATATCGAGCCGCCGTCGTGCGACGAGCCGCGAGTCGAGCTGCCTAATGGCTCCAGCTGCAGCGTTACGGGGATTCGCGAATCTCGGTTCGCCCTGTTCTTCTCGTTCTGCGTTGGTCTTCTCGAAAACATCGCGCGCAATGAAAACCTCTCCACGCACCTCTACCTCACCGTCAATTTGAGAAGCACCAGAGCGCAAACGAAGTGGGATAGTGCGTATGGTCCGGGCGTTTTGCGTCACATCTTCGCCGATTCTTCCGTCGCCACGGGTCACTCCACGCACTAGCACATTGCGCTCATACTGTAGCGACAAAGACAAACCGTCGATCTTTAACTCGGCCACGTACTCCACTGCCCGACCTTCTGCGAGTCGTTGACATCGGTCGTCGAACGCACGAAGTTCGTCGATGTTGTAGCTATTGTCGAGCGACAGCATTGGCCGTCCATGAACGACTTCCGCAAACCCCTCGGCAGGTCGTCCACCCACGCGCTGGGTTGGACTGTCAGGAGTAATTAGTTCGGGGTTGGCTTGTTCCAGTTGTTGTAGGCGCTCAACAAGTTCGTCGTACTCCCGGTCAGAAACTTCCGGCGAATCGTAGACGTAATAGAGATCTTCATGCCGGCGAATTTCCTGGCGTAACTTTTCGATCTGTCGTAAGGCTGACCTTGCGACCACGATTACGCTCCTCCTCGTTTCTCGGCATGTTTCAGCCGAGGCAAGGGAGCGGTCGGTTTGCTTTCGTCGTTCGACATGCCAGTATCCGATCTGGCGTCTGCAAGCCGGTTTAATACTCGGCCGATAAACTTGATGCTTTGCAGAAAATCCTCAATACGAATGTTTTCATCCGGACCGTGCGGATTTGATCCTGCGTAGCTTGTACCAAACGAAGCAACGGGAGTAGCTGGTTCCTGGGCTCCACAAACCGCACCCACTGGGCCACTTGATGGGTCCATCGGGTACACGAGTGCCGGTACGCCATAAACATCATTGACTGAATCGATAACTGCCCGAGCAACAGCCGAACGCGACGAAGACTTCGCCAGCGGAGCATTTCCGAGCTCAATAATCTCGATATCACGAAACCCGCGCACGTCCAGATGCTCACGCAAGATTTGAACGACCAGGTCGGCCGTTAGATCCGGTACTAAGCGAAAATCGAGACGAGCCATTGCGGTACTTGGCAGGATTGTTTTGGCGCCGGCTTCAGTATGACCCGTGTGAATGCCACAAATCGTGCAGGTTGGACCAAAGATGTGCTCTTTAACCAGAGCTTTGCCTTTCATTGAGCGGAGCCAGTTGCTAATTCGAAACTCGTGCTTAAGCCCGACTTCATCCAACTCAATTGCTTGTAGCGCTTTGGCATCCTCCTCATTGATGGGAGCGATGTGTGAAGAAAACCCATCAATCGTGATGACGCCTTTGGGTGATGTAATGGTCGCTAACGCCTGCACCAGTCTCCATGCAGGATTTGGTACGATTGCCCCCCACTTTGAATGCAGATCTGTACGAGGACCGTGTGCCCTGAGCTCAAGAAACGTAATCCCTTTAAAGCCCAAGCTGACAACTGGAGTTTCTTTTGTGTCGCGAGATCCTTCATCCCAAATGCAACCGTCGGCGGCCAACAACTCCGCATGCTCTTTCGTGAAACGATAAAGACTTGGACTCCCAAGACCGTCCTCTCCCTCCACTATAAAGCGCAGCGTGATGGGTAATTTACCGAAAGTTTTCTGAAACGTCTCGACTGCCGCAAGCCGAGCCACCAAGTCTGCTTTACTATTCGCGGCTCCTCTTGCGTAGAGCTTGCCGTCAACAATGGTCGCCGCGAAAGGACCATAGGACCATTCGGTTAATTGTCCGACAGGCTGAACATCATAGTGACCGTAAACAACAAACGTCTGAGAGCCACTTCCGCATTCTCCAAAAATGATCGGGTAACCGCTGCCCATTCGGAATGAACGAGTGCCGATGCCAACACGTTGCATCGACTGCTCAACGGCGTCGACAATCGCGCGCATACCGCTGCCGCGCGCGGCGACCGACGGCATGCGACAGAGTGCCTGCAGGCGCTCAGTGAAATTCCGCGCATGACGCTCGACGTAACGATCGAATTTCGCAAGACTCATCTGTTTTCAACAACTTTACTGGACCTCGATCGTTCAGTTCTGGAGATGCTGCTTTCATTGAACAACAAATACTCCGACTCTACTGACCCTCGTTGGAATGCGGCGCACACCAGTCCATGCCGAAATGCGTCTTGAAATTCACTCCTAACTCGCGCTTGTTCGCATCGGGCAGTTTCAATGTCTTCTTTAACAAGACGGGACCATTCAGCAGGAATTCGAATAGTGTTGACCGGATCGCTTTCGAGTGGAGCGGCTTCTCCGGATGCAAGTCGAACCACCCGCGGAGAATCCAGGTACCAGTGTGCAAACAGCCGATCGCTTTGTAGTACTGAACGATTTTCGTCAGCTTGTTTCGGGTGGTTACCATAGTCAGTGCCGTAGAAATTGTTTCCAAAAGTATTAACTACGACTCCGAGGCGATTCAGATTGAAGTGTGCGTTACGCGCCTGCATCGGATCCCACGTCCACTTTATAAAGGTTTGTCCTTCCTGCAATGCGCGCGCACGTTGCGCCCATTTCAGTTGAGCGCCAACACCGTGGTTTTGAAAGTCTTTCGCGACAGCCATCATGTGCGAGTAACCAAAAATCTCATTTTCATTCTGTACGGCTGCGAGATGATGCACGAAGCCAACCATGCGCGCCTCGAGAAAAGCGCCTAACGTCCACCCTCCAGCCATGCGAGAAACAATCAGGTGTCGACGGGGCGAAATCTCGAGATCCGGTAATCCAAACGCCTCCCGTTGCAGGCTTATGCAGGAATCGAAATCGTCAATGCTCGTACACTCGCGAATCGAAATCTGCATCTGTTTTAAGCTTGTGCCTTTGCAGGTCGCAACGGCACCGAAAGCGTGACGGTAAGACCCCTGGTATCGCCACTAAGCAACTGAACCTTGCCTTCAATTAACTCCAGCAGTCGACGGCCGATGATTATGCCGAGTTCGTTGATATTAGCTTCAGCTGAGTCTGATATCTCTTCAGGGTCGAAAATATGGCTCTCGTCTTTCAGTTTTTCTCCATCGTCCAGGATCTGAATATAAACGATCTTGTCAGGCTCGACCGTTACAGAAATCTTTACGGCTTGTCCCATATCACTGCGACTTACGGCCCACGAGATGAAGTTAAATAATGCCTGACGCAACTTGCCAGGATCCGAAACCATAGTAGTGATCTCCGGGGCTACTTGGTATTCCAACCTGACCTGACGTTTCTGCGCCAGTCTGGCAACTGCTGCCGCTGAATCGCGCAATGTTTCGCGCAATGAAAACTCCTGGAGGAACGCCTCCATCTGACCGGCCTCAAGCCGGGAGAGGTCGACAAGTTGATTCAAGCTCGCCTGTAATTGAAAGCCGGAGTCCTGAACCTTCTGGCAGAAGCGACGTTGAGTTTCCGTGAGTTCTTCCTGCTCCAAAAGGATTTCGGTGAACCCGAGGATTGACGTCAAAGGCGTACGTAGCTCATGAGATATGCGCGCCAAAAATAAGGAGCGATAGTGCGATACGCGGCGCAGTTCCCGGTTTGCCTGCTCAAGCTCTGAGGTTCGTTGCCTCAGTTCACTTATGAGACTCTCTACTCGCTCGGCACTTGTCAAAGAATCCGTTGCGGCCGACCCGGAGCCGTCCAAGCCGCTGCTCGTCTGCTCCGGTTCCCTTCCTGCTCGTGCGTCATCCATATACACGCCTGCCT
>JBHEMC010000107.1:0-14320 GCA_046262775.1 Pyrinomonadaceae bacterium
TTCATTTGCCGGGAGGAACCATCATCGCTCTTCTGTCGCTGCTGTTAATTATCTGGTTGTTATTGAACAGCACATGGCAAGAAGCGCGAGCGACAATTATTGCTGCGATCGTGGGTTTCGTTATCTATTTTTCCTATCGACTCTACTCGCGCGATCACATCTAAACTCGATACAGGTGCGAAGTCGAGAATGCTTGTTGTGGGTTACCTCGCGCCTGAACTCTCCTATTCACTCCTTCTGGAGAATCCTCGACAAGCAATTCTGTTTAACTTTTGGTACCTTGCATGCCCACCTTAACAAGCAACAAAAGCTCGCCCAAGCAGATGATAGATCCGTTTTCCAACGTCTAGATTCCAGACAATATTCTACAACCGGGACACATCTGGGCTGCATTTAGGTTTTACGGCCTTGGAAAATGGGCCATCGGGTATTGGCCCAAGTATTGCTCGTGTTTGTGTCAACCTACTAAGGCCAATTCTCGATAGGAAGCGAGAGATTGTGGTTCGGTACGTTTGAGCACGCACTTGCCCCGCATGGCTCACCTGTTAACTTCCAACAACTAATCTACTTTTCAATGTGCGGCTTGGAAGTAAGAGAGCCCTGGCCCGCGCCCGGGTTATAAGCGTTCAAAACAGAGTGGCGTTTACTCTTACGTAAACAGCTACCGCCTCGGTAGGCATTGCGTCATTTGACGGAAGATGCCGTTGTGCAAACGAGGTCAAATGAAAGGGGACATATGGTAAGTATCTTTAAGGGAGCGTTGATGACTGCGTTGCTCTTGGCAATGACCGCCCTCGCAACTTCGGAGGCCAAAGCCGACCCGGTCACGTTTTCTACGAGTGGGACATTCACCTGTGGAGGATGCGCCGGCAGCGGAACTAACTCTGTCACGTTTCTGGGCGGCTTGGGCAACGCTGTCATGATTACGTTTACTGGCCTGGGCTCTACCAGCTTGAACACTCCCACTGGTTCCAGCTTCGGTAATTTCCAAACGTTCGTGAGCGGCACGGGGGCTATCGCTGTCGCCGGCACGTTCACACTTACGATTACACAAACGGTTCCGAGTGCAGGAAGCGGTAGTTTCTCAGCGACTTTTAGCGGAACATTCACTGCCAGTAATTCTGGTACTGGAGTAGTTAATTTCACTACCACTTCGGTAACCATCGGCGGCGTTACATACGCCATTACCAACAACCCACTGAACCTCGTACCTCCAGCGTCAAACAACGGAATAACGACGGTTCAGGGTGAAATAACCAGCACCGTTCCGGAGCCAACAACCATGTTACTTCTGGGAACTGGTCTGCTGGGTATTGCCGGAGGTTTGAGGAAGCGGTTCAAATCCCCAGGTAAGTAACTCGGAAGGGCACCCTCAAATGAGGGTGTCACTCCGTTATTCGACGTACAGCCGAAGTTTTTGACTACTTCTTCCGTTCATAGACGATTCGTCCGTCCACTAAAGTCATCATGACTTTGACGTTTTCTATTTCCTTCTCGTCAATGTTATAGATGTCGCGAGAGAGAATCACAACGTCAGCAAGTTTGCCCGGAGTGATACTTCCCTTCACTGATTCCTGATACTCGGCATAAGCCGAACCCATTGTGTAAGCGCGGACTGCCTCATCAACTGAGATCTTCTGGTCGGGCACCCAACCTTTTGGGTTCTTCCCATCCAATGTACGTCTCGTTACTGCTGCATAAATACTGAGCAACGGGTTGAGTGGCGCAACTGTCCAATCAGTTCCGAAAGCCAAAAAGGCGCCGGAGTTCAGGAGCGCGCGAAAGGCGTAGGTTGTCTTAGCACGCTCTTTTCCGATTCTCTTCTCAGCCCAACGCCCGTCATCAATTGCGTGATACGGCTGCATCGAAGCGATTACTCTATCTTTCGCAAACCTGTCGATATCCTGCGGACGCAGGTGTTGCGCATGTTCGATGCGAAACCGACGGTCGCGCTCGCCGTTCTCCCGTTCGACGGTCTCATAGATCGACAGAATCAAATCGTTAGCTCGATCGCCAATCGCATGTATCAGAACTTGTAAACCTGCACGATCTGCATCGCGGACGCGATTTAGCATCGCACCTTCGGGATACATCTCGTCGCTCGCAATACCACTTGTTGATGGAGCGTCGCGATAAGGCTCGTAAAACAGGGCAGTAGTCGAACCTAGACTGCCATCCGCAAAACCCTTTAATCCGCCAACGCGCAACATCTCGCTTCCAAAGTGCGCACGCACCCCAGTCTGCGCGAGCCGCTCCCAGGAGGGCAGCGGTGCAACTGCATAAATCCGCGTCTTCAACTCACCGCGATCCAAAAGCGTTTGATAGATGCCGACGTCCGCGCCCGCAGACATGTCCTGCACGCTCGTCACTCCGAGAGTCGCGGCATAGTTCGATGCTGCGCGAGCGGCCACAAGCTTTTCTTCAACGGTTGCAGGCGTGACGACCGTCCAAACGAATCCCTGCGCAGCGTCTTTCAAGATTCCCGTGGGCTCTCCGGTTTTCGGATCGCGAACAATTACGCCGCCGGGTGGATCCAACGTTTGTCGAGTAACCTTGGCTAGGCGTAACGCCAAACTGTTTGCGAGAGCCATGTGCCCATCGAGACGGTTCACAAATACAGGCGTGTTCGGTGTAAAGCTATCGATCAACTCCTTCGTTGGTAACTTCGCGTCGGGCCATCTTTCGTGATCCCAATCACCACCCGTTATCCACCGTCCGGCGGGAATATTGGCAGCATACCGGCGAATGCGCTCTGCAAACTCCTGCTGTGTGTCTACGTCACGAAGATCCACACTCGAAAGTTGAAAGCCACCGCTCAGAAAATGCACGTGCGCATCGTTGAACCCAGGAAGCACCAGACGCTTCCCCGCATCGATCACGCGCGTTGCGGAGCTCGCCATCTTTCTTATGTCTTTTGAATTGCCAACCGCCACTATGCGATTGTTGAGAATTGCGACAGCTTCAACGATTGGCTGGTTTGCGTCCATAGTGTGGACTACGCCGTTAACGATGATCAGATCTGGAGCGATAGATTGTTTGTCGGCGCGGGCGGGAAGATTCATGAAGGCGACAATTAGGGCCAACGAGAAAAAGCACGCAAGACAAAGACGCATACGGGAGAGCTCGCTTTCCTTATTTGGTCGGAGCGCCGGGCGTCCTCGCCCGCTGGAGCGCTCGCCTCCTCTCCCGCCGTACATCCGATGGCGGCGCGGATGCCCGAGATCCTTTAGACCTGATGACGTTTTCCAAAAATGTTCAGCGCTAATGGAATAGTACTAACAGCTCCGACAAGGAACAGTGTCCAACCCACTGCTTTGCGCTGTTCCGGATTTAATCGACTCAGCAGCAGTAGTGCAAGTCCTGCTCCAAGCATTCCACGAGTACCTGCAATGAGACCGATTTCCGGCAATGTAAGTTCCGCAATTTTCATGACGACTCCTTCCACCCTATTGTGCGCAGACGCTCCGCCCAATTTCAAGAGTCACGTTAACTCAGGTATCTGCTGAACCGAGGACGTGGGCCGCCGTCTCTTAGCGACGCGACAAGCCGGCATGGCGTGTGACCAGCGTGAGAGAAATCAAAGCAAAATTCTTGCATATCCAATGTCAAAACCTCTTCCTCGATCATTAACATTTGACACTAATCATTTTGCGTCTGTCGCACATCAGCGAGTTCTAAAAACCACGGCCTTCTGAAGAGTGTTGGGTACAGCTTCACCGTGGTTTCGTTAACCAATAAACGCCACGCTACCACTCAAGTCGGTTACTGAGTATCATTCCTTTCACCATTCGTGAATACCCCGCTGAAAAGCCTTGAAGCAATCGTCGGCCGCAATAACGTAATCTCGCAGCCGGACGAACTCCTCGTTTATGAATGCGACGGCCTGCCGCAACACAAGCACCGTCCGCTTGCTGTTGTTTTTCCCTCCTCGACTGAGGAAGTTGCTTCTGTCATGCGTGAACTTGCGCACCAAAACGTGCCGTTCACTCCGCGTGGCGCCGGCACTGGTCTATCAGGCGGTGCACTTGCGTTGAATGCCGGTGTGGTAATCGAGATGGCGCGCATGCGAAGGATTTTGAAAGTGGACGCAGCAAATCGATTTGCACTGGTCCAGCCAGGCGTTGTCAATCTGCAGGTTTCAAGAGCGGCGGCGCCGTACGGCCTGTATTATGTTCCTGATCCGTCGAGCCAACCAACGTGTACGATCGGCGGGAACATCGCGGAGAGTGCGGGCGGAATTCATTGTTTAAAGTATGGGACGACAACGGATCACATTATTGCGTGCACAGTTGTTCTCGCAGGCGGCGATGTCGTCGAACTAGGTGGACCAACAGATGACGTGGCCTACAATCTGGTAGGCGCGTTCGTTGGCTCCGAGGGGACGTTCGGCATTGTTACTGAGGCGACACTGCGCCTTGTTCCTATCCCGCCGGCGATTCGCACGCTGCTCGCCGAATTCGGCGAAGTTAACGACGCGAGTCATGCCGTTTCAGCCATCATTGCTGCCGGTGTCATGCCCGCGGCGCTTGAAATGATGGACCATGAAATTATTCGCGCCGTCGAAGCAAGTGTTTTTGCCGCCGGCCTACCGCCTGATGCAGGTGCCGCACTCCTGATCGAACTAGACGGGATTGACGCGGGACTGGACGATGAAACTGATCGGGTCGCCGCAATCTGCCTGGAGAACGGCGCCGCTAACTGTCGCCGCGCACGTGATGACGCTGAACGAAAGAAGCTGTGGGCGGCGCGTAAAGGAGCATTTGGCGCCATCGGACGAATCTCGCCCGACTCGATGATACAGGATGCAGTCGTGCCACGTTCGCGCCTACCTCAGGTACTGGCGTCCGCTTATGAGATTGCAGCCCGCCATCAACTGCGAATTGCCAACGTCTTTCATGCGGGCGATGGCAATCTTCATCCACTTATCTGCTTTGATTCTCGATTTGCGGATCAAGTGGCGCGAGTGAAAGAAGCAGGTCGCGAATTGATGCAAGTGTGTGTAGCGGCCGGCGGAACAATCACCGGAGAACACGGTGTCGGACTCGACAAGCGCGAGTTGTTGCCGCTCGTTTTTTCCGACGCTGACATGAATTTGATGTTGCGAGTGCGGGCGGCATTCGATCCAATTGGTCTCTGCAATCCCGGAAAAATTATTCCAATACTGCGCGGGTGCGGTGAAGCCCGCGCTGTTGAATCTTCAGTAACAGCGGTGGCAACGCCTGCGCGAGAGACTTCACCGAATGGACACGTATTTACACCGGCGCCACCTGCAACGACGGCCGTCATGTCATCGCGGTCGATCGCGATGAGATTTGATCTTCAGGGCGCGATCAAGGAATTGCGAGACATCGTAGGCGATCAAAACGTTGAAGTGGTGGCAGGCTCTTCGACAGTTACAGTCACGCCGGAGTCAGAAGAACAGGTCTCGACCATCGTACGACTCGGCTCTCGCCATCACTGGACCGTGGCACCCGCTGGAAGAATGTATTGGCAGCTGCTGCAAAAAACGTGTGCGAATGTAATCGTCAGTACACGAAAGCTTAATCACCTTCTTGAACACGAGCCGGCCGATCTCGTTGCTATTGCAGAAGCGGGGCTTACTCTGCGAGAACTGAACATAATCCTGGAACGCAATGGACAATGGTTACCACTTGATCCTCCTGACGACGGTCGTGCCACTCTCGGCGGGGTCGTTGGCGCCGGCATGGGCGGCGCACAACAAATCGGTTACGGCAGACCGCGTGGTTCAGTTATTGGAATGCGTGTGGTGCTTGCGAACGGCGATGTGGTGAAAACAGGTGGGCGGGTCGTCAAAAATGTGGCCGGTTATGACCTTTCTAAATTATTTACCGGAAGCTACGGCAGCCTTGGCATCATCACTCAATTGAATTTCAAGCTGAGGCCGCGACCGACTCATGAAGCCACGGTGATTGCGACGGGCAATGCAAAAGCGCTGATCAAGGCAGGTCAATCGATACTCGACGCGCCTCTGTTTCCTGTAGCTGTGGAATTGATATCGTCCAGCACAGCGAAAAGTTTGGGAATTGCGACCCCCGATGCAAACTGCACCCTGATGGTGAGGTTTGCCGGAAATGAGAAAGGGGTCGCATATCAGAATATGCGGGCGGCGTCGCTGCTAGCCCGCGACTCGAATTTCACAGAAGTACTAACAAACGACACCGAACTTTGGCAGTTGCTTGCGGCGTTACCAATCGCTGCTAATCATCGGATTGGCTGGCGGGCGACGGTAGTTCCTTCCGCTACATCGAACCTCATCGAAATGGTGGACGATGAATCGGCTTCGCGCCTCTGGCAACTGGGGGTCGGCGATGGCCGGCTAAGAATGATCGACAATACTGAGCGTACGTCTGAAGAAACGATCAATAATTTTTTTAACTTGCACGAGCATGTTCAGTCATTAGCTGGCCAATTGGTCGTCGAACGCCTCGGGCCGGAGTTGACACTTAATGGGCGGTTAGAAGGTGTCGAAAGAGTTCGACTCGAGCTCGCACGTCGAGTAAAACAGCAACTCGATCCGCAATCGGTATTCATCGATCTTATTTAAGCCCTTGATCACACGAGAGGAGTACCAATGAAACATAGTCGATTGCTACACCTGTTGCTGGTGGTGGCAGTTTCCGTATCGTTTGTTTCGCCACTCACAAGTCGTCTTCTCTTCAGCCCGGCTCAAATTGCTTCAGCCGCCTCTCGCGAACCAGTTCGAGCGAAGCACGGAATCGTCGCATCAACAAACGAGATTGCATCGCGAGTCGGTGTCGAAATAATGAAACGTGGCGGCAATGCTGTTGATGCGGCAATCGCCGTCGCATTTTCACTGGCAGTTACTCATCCCGCTGCAGGAAACCTCGGGGGTGGCGGCTTCATGATGATCCGGCTGCGAAACGGCAAATCAACGGCAATCGACTATCGTGAAATGGCGCCGGCTGCAGCATCGCGAAACGTTTACCTCGATAAGAACGGAAATCTGATCGAAGGCGAAGGCGGATCGCTCGTCGGATATCGTGCAGCCGGCATTCCTGGAACAGTGCGCGGGATGGAGCTCGCGCTGCACAATTATGGTTCCGGCAAACTTACTTGGGCACAGTTGATTGAGCCGGCAAGACAACTCGCGGCAAATGGATTCTCAGTTACGTACGAATTGGATCGATCGCTGCGCGGCAACAACGATTACCTTTCGCAGTATCCAGAGACGAAACGGATTTATCTGCGAGACGGAAAGTTCTACGACGAAGGAGAGAGCTTCAGACAACCTGACCTCGCTGCGACGTTTGCCCGATTGCAAAAATTTGGTCCCAACGACTTTTACCAGGGCGAAACTGCACGTTTGATCGTGGACGACATGAAACGGCACAACGGCATGATGACACTCGAAGACTTGCGAGGATATGTCGCGAAGGAGCGCGATCCAATACGCGGGACGTATCGCGGCTATGAAATTATCTCCATGCCCCCACCATCGTCGGGCGGCGCGGTGTTGATTGAGATGCTGAACATACTTGAGGGTTATGATCTACCGAAGATGGACCCGAACTCGTCCGACCGATATCACGTGATGGCGGAAGCAATGCGTCGCGCGTTTGCCGATCGCGCTGAGTACATGGGTGACAGCGATTTTGTGAAAGTGCCGCTCGCGGGATTGATTGACAAAGCCTATGCCGAACAATTGCGGGCCACTATCAATCTCGATCGGGCGTCAACAAGCGCTGAGGTTCGCGCAGGTCGTCCGGCGGGATACGAATCGGAAGAGACAACTCATTTCACCGTCGTCGATGCAGAAGGAAACGTGGTTGCTAATACCTACACGCTGAACAATTCGTATGGCTCGGCCGCAGTCGCTAAAGGGACTGGAGTTTTGCTGAACGACGAGATGGACGATTTCGCTGCCAAGCCAGGCACTCCCAATCTTTATGGACTGATTCAGGGTGAACGCAATGCAGTAGCACCAAGCAAGCGACCACTGTCAGCCATGACACCGACGATCGTACTGCGCAAGGATGGGAGTTTTTGGTTCACGGTTGGCAGCCCTGGAGGTCCAACTATTATCAATACTGTATTGTGCGTGATCACAGATGTCATCGATTACAAGATGAATATTCAGCAGGCGATCGATGCGCCACGCATTCACCATCAGTGGCTGCCGGATGAACTCATCTGGGAGCCATTTGGACTTTCAGGAGACACACAGCGAGCGCTGGCTGGTCGCGGCCACGTAATGGCGAAGCCACGTTATCTCGGTGATGCGGAAGGCATCATGGTTGAGGAAAAGACGGGCGTGCGATTGGGTGCGACGGATCCGCGAAGGAGTGATGGCATGGCGGTGGGTTATTAAGCATCCAATACCGGTGCTCATTCAAGCAAGCCAGTCTCATGGTCAGGAAGGGCGGTTTACCCACGCTAAAGTCATTACCCTCCAAGCCTGTGACAAAATTAGTTAAGTGTTAATGAAGGCAGCGGGGGTAAACCGCCCTTCCTGACCGTGAGATTTCTTGACATGAGTCAATCTCTTAGGATGAGAGCTTATTGTAAACAGATCTCTTGAACACCATTCTACAATCGACACTGGCAACTCAGGAGGAGAAGTTACTTGCCTGCATACATTGCGGGCTCTGTCTTGAAGCGTGTCCAACATACGTTCTCACGGGCGACGAGAATGATGGGCCACGCGGCCGTCTATATCTGATGCGTGCGGTCGCAGAAGGTAAGCTCGACACGACGTCGAAAGCATTTGAAAACCATATCAATCGCTGTCTGGGCTGTCGTGCCTGTGAACAAGTTTGTCCCGCCGGGGTGGAATACGGTCAACTGCTTGAGGCCAGCCGAGCTGAGATAATGACAGGACAACAGGACCGAGCGGCAAACGGATTATTGCGATTCGTGCTCAGGCATATCTGGTTGTCTCCTGCTCGACTCCATTTTGCGTTCGCGTTGAGCCGTATTTTTCGGGATGTCGGACTGGCGCGTCTTCTGTTGAAAATAAAGATCGCCCGCTTGTTTTCCAAAAGGGCGGAATTTGCTTTGGCACTACTCGACAGTTCGCGTGCAAAAGCAGGCAAAACACCGCGCGGATCTGTTCACAAATCCGTTTCCGGTCCTGGCAATGTAATGTTGTTTACAGGCTGTGTCGGCGAAGGCCTGTTCAGTCGCGTAAACAAGGCTTGCACACGCGTACTCGAGGCGAATGGTTTTCGCGTCGCTATTCCCAGAAAACAAGTTTGTTGTGGAGCGCTGCATGCTCATGCGGGAGACCTGGATAGTGCACGCAAATTAGCACGGCAGAACATCGAGGTTTTCAGTGATGGCCTGCCAATCGTCAGTAATGCGGGCGGCTGCGGAGCCATGTTGAAGTCCTATGATCATTTGTTAGCCGCCGATGAGAACTTTGCCGATCGCGCGAGGTCATTCAGTGCGCGTGTACGCGATATTGGACAGCAACTGCAACAAACAAGTTTAAGGCACATATCAGCGAGCAATCGCGACGCCATAACGTACGACGCTTCGTGTCACCTCATGTATGGACAGCATGCAGCAGAAGCCTCACTGGAAATCCTCAAGGGCATTAACTGCCTGAAGTTTGTGCCGCTTGAAGGAGCGGACAGATGTTGTGGCGGAGCGGGCATCTATAATCTGTTGCAACCCGAGATGTCGGAGCAGATCCTGGCGGAAAAATTGCGATACATTGGCGAGACGAATGCAGATACGCTAGCGACGGGTAATCCGGGATGTCAGATGCAGATCGGGGCCGGCGCCTATCTGGCCGGCATGCGACTCCGCGTTTGTCATCCGATCGAACTGCTGGATGAAGCCTACGGCCGGGCAGGTTTGTATGAAGATAGTGGCGACCAAGGTTTTGGGTAGACTCTGTAAACACGCTGAACACGGCCAGTTGGATGTTGGTTCATTAATTTCTTCCTGGACCAATCCAACTCAGCTTCCTTCGGAGACCACCGGCTTGATGTCGGGTGGTGGTTCAATTTCGACCATCTGTCAAGAGAAACTGAGACATCACCAACATAGAGCCGGTGGTGTCCAAAAGCTGACGTTAAGTGATCGACGTTGAACGTAAAGTACCACCGGTATTAAACGGTGGTGTTCTCTTGGCTGGATTCCGAGGCCGTCCGCGCAACTTCCACTTCGGCCGCCCCGCACGGCAGCATAATCCGCCTAACAGTCCGAATATTCGGCAGTATGACAAGTGCTGGACTTCTGTTTTATTCTTGCTTTGTCATCGGCGATCGAGGTTATGAGAAAACACTTTCAATACTTGTTATTCGGTCTAATAGTCTGCTCTTCCATTTATGCACAGTCGCAACAGCCTCAACCAAAACTCGCCGAAATCCACACGCATTACGACGCCGCGAAGTCTTTTGAACGCGAAGGCAATTGGGCAGCGGCGGAACGCGAATGGCGCCTCATCATCGCAGCCGCTCCAGAGGACGCGCGAGCCTGGATAAATCTGGGGGTAGTACTCAACCGGCAAAACAAATCCGCGGAAGCGATGGCTGCATGGATCAAAGCTACTACGCTGGATCCAAAGCTCGCTGGCGCTCATTTCAACTATGGCCTCGCACTAGTGCGGCACAACAAATATCAGGAAGCGATATCACCGCTTCGCCGTGCACTTTCGCTGGAACCGCTGAACGACGAGGCACGACGGACACTTGTTGTCGCCTTAGTCGGCTGCGAACAATTTCGCGAAGCGAGCCGCGAACTTGCACAGTTGCTTGCTCGCGCTCCCCGGGACCAGCAATTGCTGGAACTTGCAGCACAATGTTTCATGCGGCAACACAGATTTAACGAGGCGACGATTGTACTGAAGCGTCGGCTTCAATTGGGAAATGAGACCAGTCGACTCTGGGCCCAGTATGGCGACGCATTCGACGGTTCCGCCCGAACGCCTGAGGCGGTGGAGGCTTACAAGCGTGCCGTCCAACTTGATCCCGATGACACAATCACACGTTATGGACTTGGCTATCTTTATTGGAAGCAGTATCGCTATGACGAAGCTGAGCGGGAACTAACGGAAGTGCTCCGTCGCGATTCAACGGATGCGCGGGCCGCATTTACGCTCGGCGATCTGTACCTAACCAAGGGCGACGCAAAGCGTGCACTGCCTTTTCTTGAGACGGCGATGCATGAATACCCTGCGGAATTTGATACAAGATTTGCCCTGGGTCGCGCTCTCGTTTTGACGGGTGATCTCAAGCGAGGAATGGAGGAACTTCGTGCAGCTGTTCAAATAAATCCAACTATCTCTGATGGACATTTCCAACTGGGGCGAGCATTAATGCGCATAGGTGAGCCAGACGAAGCAAGAGCCGAACTGGATCGCGCAAAAGATTTGAATAACGCAAAACGGGCGTCGGAGGCCTTGCCACTCAAACAGCGTCCAAAATAAACTCACCGTTCAAAGACAATACGCCCTGCAATAATCGTAAGTTGGACCTCGCCTTGATGATCAGTAACTACTAAATCAGCTCTCTTGCCGATTTCTATTGACCCTCGATCGTCTAAACCTAACAGCCGCGCCGGGTTACTCGCAGACATCAAAGCTACGTCAGCGGCGTTCACTCCCAACGACAACAGCAGTTTCACGGCGTCGGAAATTGTAATAACGGACCCTGCTATGCTTCCGCGATCGTTGCTGGTGCGCGCATTGCTGACTTTGATCGTTTCGCCCCACAGTTGATAACTGCCGTCTCCTAACCCTGTGGGCGCAACCGAGTCACTAATCAAGCACAACTGTGAAGGAGACTTGCACTTAATCAGGAATCGCAGAGTATAAGGGTCGAGGTGAATGCCGTCGGCAATGATGTCGACTGAAACATCGGGGCGCATCAAACCCCATGCGATCGGCCCGGGATTACGGTGATGCAAAGGCGGCATTGCATTCATGAAGTGCGTCATGTGATGGGCGCCAGCATCATATGCTTTGTCCAACACTGAAACGTCTGCGCGAGTATGCCCAAGCGAAACAATCCAACCGCGAGTAGTCAGTTCCTTGATTAAGTCGACCCCGCCATCGATTTCCGGCGCTACAGTGACGAAATGCACAGCATTGGGATTTTGGATGGTCCGAAGCACATTGATGTCGGCAGATTGCCTGAAAATCCTGAAATGGCCGGCATGCAGCGCTCCACACTGAGAGCGGTTTACAAATGGGCCTTCGTAATGAATGCCGAGTGTATGTGCCCCGGTTTTCTCCTCAACCTGTTGTGCCATTAACTGTTCGATGGCCGCAGCTGCACAGTTATACTCCTCATCCGGCGCGGGCACGACGGTTGGTATCCAACCTGTGACGCCATGTTGTGCAAGAAACCGTGAGACCTGTCGTAGGCCGTCCATATCGGCGTTGTTTGTATCCACGCCTGTTGCCCCGTGTATGTGAACATCAATAAAACCAGGGAAGACGAACGACCCATTTACATCAATCGAGCGTATCGATGTCGTTATTTTGTGAGGCATCGTCTCCGCGAGAGATGTGATTACGGTATCCTCAATTAACAGGTCCGCAGGATCAGTGACCCGATCGGGCAAAACGATACGTGCGCCCTGAAGTAAGATTGTTGTTTGACTGGCGGTCATCGCTGGTAAAAGAATATCAACACAAAAGCATGTGCCCGCGCACGTAAGTACGCGGGCACATTCAACTATTTCACCACCTGCATCAGAAGGATAGTTTAGCGCCGAACTGGAACTCACGTGGAAGGCGAGCGCCAGACGGTAAGCCAAAAGTGGAGCTTGTGGTCAACGTGGTGCCAGCTCCGGTGAATTGTGTATGGTTGAAAACGTTGAAGGCCTCCGCACGCAATTGCAATCTAACATTCGACTCTTTATCGAAATAAATATTCTTGACGAGACTCATGTTGGTTTGATTGCGTCCAAACAAGCGGGCAAAAGCTCGGCCTGCATTGCCATATGTGCCGGCGGCTGGTGCAGCGAAAGCGTGCGGGTCGAAGATGTAGGGTAAGCCCGTCACTGGATCAATAGTACCAGCAAGGCCTGCATTCGGATCAGAAATTACATTCGGGTATTGTCCAATTGTAGCCGCTATGTTGCTGGCGCCGGATACGACGCGCGCAACGGGCTGGCCCGACTCTATATCAGTGATTCCAGCGATCTGCCAACCACCTAGCAAGGCCCGCTTCAGCGGGTTGGGATCTTTTGTGAAGTAGGGAATCTCGTACACGTAACTTGCTGCAAAGACGTGCGGACGTGAAGTGCGGGCTTCGGCATATTCAGCTATGAGATTGCGCGGATCTTGTGGGAAGTCAACCGCGTCGCGATCGTTTGTAGCATCAGTGAGCGTCTTGCTCCAGGTGTAACTTGCAGTCAGGCTAACTCCGCTCGCAAATCGATAACTAAATGACGACAGCATGCCATGGTAACGAGAACGGGCGCTGGTCTCGCGCCACTGAATGCGGCGGTAGCCCAAAAAAGGTCTAACTGTATTAGCGTTAGCCAGTCCGACTCGATTCACATCCGCCGGCGACGGGTAGTTGATATCGAGAGGACGGATCAGGTGATCTCCTTTAGTGCCGACGTACGATAGTTCGGCGACGGCATTGCGGAAGAGTTGATGCTGGACACCGACGGACCATTGTTGGGTCATTGGTGTCTGGAAATCAGCAGCACTCGCGATGAGATCGCGAACCGGCAACGCTCCCAGAGCGCCACCACTTGGATTCGCGAAAGAAACTCCAGACCCACTAAACGTAGAGCGGCTGTTAAATGGTGGATTGACGAAGGCATTCTGCTCAAAAATTCCCACCAGCACCTGGTCGTAATAAAGGCCGTAACCTGCGCGGACGACAGTATCGCCTTTCTTAAATGGATCCCACGCAATACCGACTCGCGGGCTGAAGTTGTTTTTGTCCGACGGTGAGATAGCCCGTCCAAAACGCGATGTATCGCCGGCAATGGCAATCCCGTTGAGCTCGTCTCCGGTACCACGAACTAGCGAAGCGCAGGCTGGCGTAGTGCAGTTTGGTGCATCCGCTCGATTGTAAAGGGCCGGATCAAAGGATGTAAGCACGTTGTTCTTATCGGTTATTGGCACGAAGTACTGATAGCGAACTCCAAAGTCCAGCGTCAGATTAGGTCGGATTTTCCACGTGTCCTGACCGAAGAATTCGCGACGACCGAAGTGTAAATGAACAGTAACGTCGAACTGGTCCTCGGTGCCCGCCGTCAGTTGGGCTGCGAATTTTCTGCCCGTCAATTGCGCCGTATTCTCACTGCCGAGCGACGCGCTCGTGAGGATGCATCGAATCTGGGTTCGTGCGACCCCGAGATGCTGAAC
>JBHEMC010000108.1:0-13898 GCA_046262775.1 Pyrinomonadaceae bacterium
GCGCAAACCAGGAAAGCCATGCACGGCGAGTAACGCGACGTCTCGAGCATAAGGTACGTTGCTTTCAGCGCGAAGATCCGCCGGATCGCGTGTCGTCGTTATCTCGAAAGGGGCAAGCGCTGCAGGTCCCTCAACAGCACACTCGCGGCCGCGCAAATAAGGAACTGCGTCATTAAAAATATTTTCCGCGTCCTCAGTGCGTCCGCCGCAGGTTGACGTGTATAGCGCGTTGATTGGCTCGCCATTGTATGTCGCCACAAGCCCCCGCGTTTCATCTACAGCTCGACTGGAAAGAGGGTTCTCGGAAGTGAGACCGCGATAAACCTGAGAACGGGTGGTGGGCAAGAGATCGAAACCCTGCGACATGAACTGTCCTCGATTGCGCAGTGCATAGGTGCGAGCAGCAATGGCCTGGGCCTTTAGCGCCTCCAGGGCAGGATATCCGCCCGGCGATAACTCGTTTGCAACAACACCACGCACGTAGTCTTCGAGCCCAAGTTCGTTTACTACTGTTAAAGACCCATGGAGGTTAGTAAAGACTTCGATGCGGCCACGATAAGGTCGATCGTTAAATCGAACTGGCGACGTCTGTTCATTGTCTGAAGCAAACACGACCGGCATGCTCGAGTTGAACAGTCGTTTGTTAGATGAAGAGGCGATCAATTCACGCGAAGGCAGAGTGGGTTTAGAAACGAGGCGGACCGAATTCTTATTTGCGGAATCGTTCTGTTTTGCTGTCGAGTCTTGTGCAGCGGGAGTCGGCGTGGCCTGGTTCCCGCCATTCACCGGACCTGAGACTGTTGCCTCAATTCCTGCTGCATCCAACCGTGCCCGCAACTCCTCCGCTTCGTCGCGGGACCTGCGGGAACCAATAATTACACCCCACGTTTTCGCGTCAGTGTCGAACGATACCTGAAGATCTTCGCCACTGGCTTTCTTAATTTCCTTCACGCTCTCTTCAGCTTCTTCACGCGACGTCGACCCGATGACCATCACAGCGTAGGTAGCGTCGTTGTATGCTGGAGAAAGAGGCGACAGCAGATGTGGCTCGACTCTGACACGAGCAGTGTCCAACGCGACAAGGGTAGTGCTGTTGTCGCTGGCATTCATGAGGTGACCTGCAGTGGTGGAGATCACGGCTAAGCGTGCGTCAGTAGTCAGTGCAATACGAATGAGCGGCTCTGCAGCTGAAGCAGCGGTCACGTTTGTAATCGTTACGGGTGCGGAAGCAACTGGCGGCAGCGGCCATTGAGGCTGCGTACGCCGCGGTCGAGATTCTTCACGTGACGGTTGCTGAGCAAAGGCGATGGGAAGCAGAAAAGAGTCGGCAAGCACAGCAATGATTACCGTTCGTGCGAAATTGCGCATTAACTGATCCTTGCGGCCTTAGCTTTCAGGGAGACCCACTGCTGGCGCGATAGTACTACACGTTTGCTGTGTTGCGACAAAGCTTTGGAAGCTCTGACAGATGCCGTAATCGAAATCACACCATGATTTGTATTAATGAATGCTAGTGAAGCTTGCAAAGGCCTGACTAGTCCTTTGGAAGCTAGTGAAGCCTGGGCCCAATTTCCCTCACCACGCAGCATTCACCTGAACCACTCACCTCCAGTCAAGGGTGAGGTGTGGATGCTAACTGCAAAGGCTTTAGTGAAGCTGGGGCGGGGTCGCGCTGCGCTTGACCCCTTCCTGACTGAAAGTTTTTGCGAGCTGAGTGGTCTCCAGGAATAGGTACAGCCGGTGATGCCTTAACAGCGGTGATGCTGGCTCGGTTGGTGTTTGTCGACGTTTTTTCCGTACAGTTTTGATATGTGTGATATCGGAAGTAATCAGGCGAACGGCCGGTCCATCTTCCCACACCGCAGGCTTCTATGGTATAGACGAAGTTACACCCCCGTAATTGAAAGTTGATCATGGCGCGTTTGGCTGCCATCGGGCGAGGAGGTCTATCGTTCTGTCGACACCGACCAATAGATCTAGATTCTCTTTCGCGGTCGCAGCGAGCTTGGTTCTGTCGATGGTCGCCGTTAGCTGTTTGCCAAAGCCACCTGCAGAAGGTGGCGGGCTAAACATTACGTTGTATGGCTTCTCGATCATGAAGGAGGCCTTTGAAGGGGCCATCTATCCAGCCTTTGCCGCGCGATGGAAAAGAGACCACGGCGAAAACGTGCAATTCACTTCGTCGTTCGCAGGTTCGGAGACTATCACTAACCAGATCCTCCAGGGTGTGAAGGCTGATGTGGCGATCCTTTCGATCGACCGGGACGCGAAAAAACTGAAGCAGGCCGGTTTTGTCACAACAGACTGGTATGCATTTCCGGCGAAGGGAATAGTCAACAGGACGCCGTTTGTGATCGTTGTCAGGCGTGGTAACCCGAAGGGTATCCATGATTTTCCTGATCTGGCGAGATCCGGCGTGCGGGTAATTCATCCGGACCCGATTAGTTCAGGAGGCGCGCAGTGGTCAATCCTGGCAATTTACGGATCGGAGTTGATCAAGTCGGCAAAAGAAAACCAGGCGCAAGACACTGCGCGTGCTGTGCAAACACTCCAGGCAATTTGGCACAACGTTATTTCTACGCCCGGCTCAGCAAGGGAAGCACGCACCCAATTTGAAACTGGCTTTGGTGATGCGTTAATCACGTATGAGTTGGAAGGTCTGTTGATGAAAGAGTCGGGGACACCAGTGGATATCGTGACACCACGCGCAACCATCTTTAGCGAACATCCGGCAGTCGTGATCGACCGTAATATTACCAGTGCGAAACGCCCGGTTGTCGACGCATTCATTCGATATCTCTGGAGCGATGAAGCACAGCAGGCATTTGTAAAGTTTCACTTTTATTCGGCGACTAATGAAGCCCTGAATCAAACTAACAGCGAATTTGGTCACATCGAGCTGCCATTCACGATCGACTACTTTGGCGGTTGGGACAAGGCGTATCCGGATGTGATTGAGAACGTGTTTCGTAAGCAGGTGCAACAGAGGAAGTGATTGCTGACGATGATTGCTGATTGTGGCGGTCAACTTTGCGTCGTGAATTGAATTCGGTTAGAACCCAATCTTCATCATGAGTTCTGTCGTTTCAACTATGAGGCATGTGCGCGGGTTCGACGTTGCGCGCCCGCTTAGCATCGGCATGCTCGTGTTCATGATGTTGCCGCTGGTCTTCTTGCCTCTCGCGTCGATTTTCATCTTCGGCACAAGCAACGGCCTCGATAAATTTTGGGCGGCACTGACAGCACCGGACGCCGTATTCGCGCTGAAACTGTCAATGGTCACCAGTTTCTGGGCGACCGCCTTCAACGTGTTATTCGGCCTGTTTGCGGCCTACGTGCTCTCGCGCTACACCTTCTGGGGTCGCAATGCACTCATCGTCACTATCTCTCTCCCAACGGCTATTCCAACCGCCGTTGCGGGATTCGCGCTGCTCTTGTTGTGGGGACCGTATGGCACGCTCGGCCGTTTCCTGGCACCGCAGGGTGTGCAGGTGATGTTTACTGCCGGTGCCATAATCTTGGCCAACATCTTCGTTACGTTTCCTCTAGCGTTCGGCGTAATCAAACCAGTGTTTGACACGATGAGCCGTTCGCTCGAAGAGGCTTCAGCGACGATCGGCGCGACGCGGTGGCAGACATTCTGGCATGTGACGCTGCCGTCGTTGCGAGGTGCGATCGTCTCGGGAGCGTTACTGACCTTTGCGCGTGCAGTCGGGGAGTTTGGATCGACGATTCTTGTTTCCGGAAATTTAGCAGGGCGGACGCAGACTGCTCCGCTCTACATTTTTGCAAAATTCAACGAAGGACAGATTGAAGCAGCTAACGCAATAGCGATTGTACTCGCGCTGTTTTCGTTTCTGATTTTCAGCGTTCTGTTTTTTGCTCGGGATTGGTTTGACGTTGATTGATCCAGTGAAAGCGAAAGAGAAACTCATCGAGAGCCAAAGTGTCCATCCGCCGAAGACAAACTCTTCGCCTCAGGCTGCAAGTGTGATTGGCGTCAGCAAGCGCTTTGGTAAAACGAGTATTCTCGAAAACATTACTTTCGATGTCGCGGAAGGTGAAGCGCTGGTATTACTTGGCGCTTCCGGCAGCGGAAAGACTACTATCCTGCGCATCATTGCTGGACTGGAACAGCCGTACACAGGCCATGTTGTTTTGCATGGACGTGACGTAACCGAACTTCCGGCGCGGGAACGAGGCGTTGGGGTAATTTTTCAATCGTACGCACTGTTTCCAAAGATGACCGTCGAGAAGAACATCGGATATGGGTTACGAATCAGAAAGCAAAAGCGAAAACAGATTCGTGAAACTGTGAACGAGCTGCTGTCGCTCGTACAACTTGATGAACACCGCAAGAAGTATCCTTCGCAGCTTTCTGGTGGACAACAACAGCGCGTCGCAATTGCGCGGACCCTCGCTTACAAACCCGAGGTGTTGCTGTTCGACGAGCCGTTCGGTGCTTTGGATACGCAGACCCGCGTCCACTTGCGGCGGGAAATTCGTGCTCTCTTACGTAAAGTAAATGTGCCCGCTATCTTTATCACTCACGATCAGGAAGAGGCGCTGGAGTTGGGTGACCGCGTCGCGGTGATCAACAAGGGCCATATCGAACAGATTGGCACTCCATATGAGATCTATAATCACCCCGCCACGGAATATGTCGCGACTTTCTTTGGAGCAGCTAACATCGTGGAAGCCGTGGTCCGTAATGGAAATCTGGAAGTAAATGGCAGAGAAATTCCGGCCCAACTGGATCCAGAGAAAATCCGTGAGGGTGATTGCGTGAAAATCGTTTTCCGGCCGGAAGATGTGTCGCTGACGAAAGGCGATTTGTCCAGGCCGGGACTGCGAATGTCATCCGCCGTTGTCGAGGAGGTAACTTTCATCGGCGCCTATGAACGGCTGCGTTTAAAGCTCGAACGTGCCGGTTCTAATGAATGCAGTACGGAAAAAGACGCGTATTATTTGACCACCGAGACTCCGGAGAGTCATTCGGGCAGATCAATAATGGCGACAAGACCAAAGCCGGAGGCCGCCGCAATGGCCCTTCGTCCTGGCGACCGCGTTGCTGTGTCTCTCACCTCCTATACGGTCTTACCCCGAGCGCAACGTAAATGACCAGTGTTCCTCTTCGTCCTCGAGCTTTTGCCGTTCGAATAGCTGGTTGAAGAAATTCCTGTGAACATCTTATTTGTTACTGGATCTATCCTACTGTTGGCGACGGTGAGCCGGACAACATCCGACAAATCTTCAGTTTGTCGTTGCTTCAACACCCCTCAACTCTATTCGTGAAGCCGTATGTCCCACAAACTTCGAAAGTTTATGCAACCTGTGCGTCCAGTGCTGCAACAGCAAGGCGATGAAATTCGCGCCTTACTGCATTGAGATTGGCAAACGGAAGCGAACGTGCATGTGTGCGGTTAGTGAGAAGAATGAACACGCGCTGTGAATGGGGATCGATCCAACAACTCGTTCCCGTAAAACCAGTGTGACCAAAACTGTCGGGAGGCAGCGCATTACCCGCAGTCGAGTCTTTTGTCTGGGCCAGTTGCCAGCCGAGTGATCGCGCCTCCTCCAGACCCTGTGTCATGTTCGTGCGGAACAGCTCACAAGTATCAGGTTTCAGTAACGCGCTGCATTGAGGCAAGAACTGCTGAGCCAGTTTGAATGTCTCGTCTGCCGTCGAGAACAAACCAGCATGACCTGCCGCTCCACGTAAGAAATAGGCATTGCCATCGTGTACTTTCCCCCAAATTGTATCTTGACGCCAGCTACCATAATCCTTGATGCCCATCTGTTCACACGTGGCACGCTCGTAACGGTTTCCCGTTTCACAGGCAGCGATGCTCGTTTGGAGTGAAGCTGCCGGGTTAAAGAACGTCTTAGAAAGCTGCAGAGGTTCGATTAGCTCGCGGACTGCTAACTCATTCAACCGGTGTCCACACAATCGTTCTAACAAGATGCCGAGGGTTATGAAACCCAAATCGCTATAAACCACGCGCGCTCCCGGTTTGTATTCCAGATCCAAACTCGCGATGGCGCTGACAGCTCGTTCCGGATCACCTTCGGCCAGAACATACAGGGGGCGCCACGCCGATAATCCAGAACTATGCGTGAGCAATTCGCGGATTGTGATTGCTTGCTTGTCTGTTCTTTCAAACTCGGGCAGATAGTGTGAGACAGAGCTATCCAAAGTGAGTTCGCCCAACTCAATTAGCCGGGCACACAAAAATCCTGTTATGAGGGGTTTTGTGAGAGATGCGAGATCATAGATCGTTCCTGTGTTACTGGTTAGACGGTTCGGGGTAACAACTGAATATCCGAGCGCATCGCTGAAAATCGTCCGATCGTTTTCCGCGACCAGATAAACGGCGGACGGAAAATCACCCGAGTCGATATGCCGTTGAAGAAACGCGGAGAATTGTCGGTTACGAGTATTAACCATGAGTGGTGTATATAAAGCCTGCCGCAACTAAGTGACCCAAAACAGGCAATGAAAGAGCTCACCACGATCTAAACCTGATCACCTGAGCGTTATGAATTGACACGCGCCAAACCGCTGACGCCTGGATGCTGCGCATGTTCACGAATTCTCTCCAGCGTTCGCAGCGCGAGCGCTAGTGCGTTGCGCCCATCTATTCCCGAAACTGGAGAAGGCAACCCGCCCCGTGCAGCTTCAAAGAAAGCTACAATCTCGGCCCTCAGAGGTTCTATGTCATTAATATCCAGGTTCTTTACGTGCACCCCGGGCCACGCCCCATCAGCCGCCGGCGGCGCCAAACTGCTGATCGATGCTCGTTTCGTTGTGTAATCAATCGCGATGTAATCGTGCGGTTGAAAAAAACGCATCTTGCGAATCTTCTCGGTACCAACACGCGAAGCTGTGATGTTTGCAACAGCACCCGACGAAAATTCCAATCGTACGTTTGCGGCATCAACTCGGTCCGTCAGAATTGCAATACCGACCGCGTGGATGTTTGTCACGTCTACTTGTTCACCAACAAGCCACTGCACGATATCCAGATCGTGAATCATCACATCCAGCACAACGTCAATGTCGAGCGACCGTGCGGTGAATTGACCTACGCGGTGGATTTCGAAGTAAACAGGATTGCGAACATGGGGATACAGCGCAACCATCGCCGGGTTAAAACGCTCAAGATGACCAACCTGCAGAACTGCATTACCTTCGGTCGCTGCGGCGATCATCCGATCCGCCTCTTCGAGTGTGCGCGAGATTGGCTTTTCAACAAGCACGTGAATTCCGTTTTCGAGGAGTCCACACGCTATCACGCAATGCGACTCTGTTGGCACAGCAATACTGACTGCATCGACCTTTCCAATCAGCTCACGCCAGTCAGTGGCCCAGCCGGCCTTCCACTCGCGCGCGATCGACGCAGCGGTTTCACTATTTGTGTCGCAGACAGATACCAGATGCGAAAGACCTTCAACGGTGAGAGCATTGTGAATCCGAGCGTGCTGACGTCCGAGATGGCCGACTCCAATTACTGCGGTGCGCAACATCAAGGTTTACTGTTTCCTGCTTTTAGTCTAGGTTAGCGGTGTTCAAGGCAGTAGGCAGAAAGCACGCCTCGTTAATCTTTCTGCCTGCTGCGTTCTACTTTTGGCCTAGTGACTGTTCGGAGTCGAATATACTTGCTACCTTCTACGCTTGCAAAGCGAATTTCCTTCTTCCTGATTGTCCTCATTGCCGCCTTCTATTTATACGCACTGGGCCATCTGCCATTGGTTGGACCCGATGAGCCGAGATATGCGGAAGTCGCACGCGAGATGTATCTGCGGCACGACTGGATCACACCCATACTTGGTGGCCACACATGGTTTGAAAAACCAGCATTGCTCTATTGGATAATGATCGTCGCGTTCAAAATCCTCGGCGTAACGGAGACCGCGGCGCGCATAGGACCGGCTTTTTGCGGCATATCCACTTTTGCAGCAGTGTTAATTGTGGGCCGGAAAGTGTCGAAAGAGAGCCGCTCGGATGAGTTGAGCGGCTTCGGTTTGTGGAGTGCGATTACAGCAGCAACATCCTTAGGTCTGATTGTTTTCTCCCGTGGCGCCAGCTTTGACATCGTCATCACCGCCACACTGACATGGGCGTTCTCTTTTTTCCTACTCAGCGAGCTGGTCCAGACGTCTAGAATGAAATTGTGGCTGCTGGGCGGATTTTATGTCGCTGTAGGTTTCTCACTTCTCGCAAAGGGACTCGTCGGCGCTGTAATACCGGCTGGCGTTGGTACGCTGTATTTTCTCATGCGAGGACGCTGGCCCGGACGAAGTTTCTGGTTGAGTCTGCTCTGGGGTGTACCGTTGTCTCTGGCGATTGCAGCTATCTGGTACGGACCAGTCATCGCGCGACACGGGTGGACCTTCATCGATCAGTTCATAATTCAACATCACTTCGCTCGCTACTTTTCTAACAAGTATCACCATCCGCAGCCGATCTATTTTTATCTCCTGATCCTTTTGCCTTTGACACTTCCGTGGAGCGCTTTTCTTGTTGAAGCGCTAGCGAAGGCGATGAGCTGGACGTGGCGTGCGGACGATCCCCAGAGCAAAGCGAGAGTATTCTTTTTTTCGTGGCTTGTAGTGCCAATACTGTTCTTCTCGTTCTCAGGTTCAAAGCTTCCCGGATATATTCTGCCGGTATTACCTGCCGCTGCTTGTCTTATTGCTGAACGAGTGATTGTCGTTGGCCGGGATTCACTGCTCGCGTTGCGTGCAACAGGCTTAATCTGTTGGTCCGCGGTGTTGGCAGCTGTCGTCTATGCGAGTCGCTCGAGCTTAGTCTCCACGCAATGTGCGGCACTGATTACGGCCCCTGTGTTTGCCGCAGGATTCGCAGCGTTGTTCATCGCTCGTGCGCGATTGCACGCCGTGTTTGCCATAGCTCTTGCAACTGTTCTGTCGCTGGCTGTGGTACTGAATTGTGGTGCATATAACGCGGCGCGAAGAGAGTCGGTAAGAGACTTACTGAGGACTGCCGACTCTGATGGCTATGTAGACGCGATAGTGTTTGCCGGCGGAGGTGATGATCGAACGGCCGAATTTTACGCGAGTGGAAGAGTTGTTTACGACTCTCAAGGAGAGCCGGTGAGGCTGGATCAACCGTGGGACGCTGTGTCTGAAGCACGACAACGGCGACAGCGAGTGTTGGCATTGTTTCCGATTGAACTACTCGGCAGTATCAGGCAAACGCCTGGGCTGCAAATTTTGGGAGACAACGGCCGATTAATCCTGGTGGCAGTTTCTGACTACTGACGGATGCGCTGGCCACGGCTTGATGTCCGTGGTGATTACGTCGGCAGTAGCGCGGGATAAGCCTGTGGCCTGTTTACATCCGCGGAATGCTCAGCGAAGATTTCTGTCAAAAAAATCTATAACGATTCGATCATAGCCCTCACCCTGTTCGCCAGTTGCGGAAGGTAAGTTGAATCCCGACAAGGGCAGGTCGATGCGGGTTTCGAGAATCGTCAGGTTCTGAAAGCAGTTTTGCAGGGCCGCGGTCGAATCTTTCAAATACCCTGCATCAGGACCCGTCAGCAACAGCACGCGCTGATTGCGAAGTGTGGCTGCGATATCACACGCACTCGCATTTGCGTATGCGCGAAACAGATATAGCTTCGCCGCGCCTCGCGAAAGGTATTGCAGCAGGTTGTTGTCGACGCCAACATCAACGGTAACGGCCGCTCGTAATAATTGATCGGGCGAAAGGGGAACTGAGTCCAAAACCAAAACCTTGATCTGGTTGTTACGCTGCGCTGCTTTCAACGCCGCATACGCACCCAGCTCCACGCCATACAGACCGACAGCTTCGCCGACTAGTGGTTTTTTGTTTTCAGATTGGAGAGTGCGCAGGAATGTAAGAGCGCCTAAAACATCATCGGCTTCGCGCGTCCCAAAAGAGGTCCAACTAACCGGAGGGTTCATTCCATGGCCGCGCTGGTCGGGCCACAAAATGGTGAAGTTGGTCGTCTCGTTTATTTTGACTCCAAGGTTGAGTAGCCATGATCTGTCTGCTCCGTAGCGATGCAAAAGCATTACTGCCGGTGCTCCCTCTGCGCCTTTCAACAGCCAACCACGGGCTCGCGTACCATCTGGGTTAGACCATGTTTCGTCAGTTGCCTTTAGAACTGGCCCGCTAATTTGTTTGAAATCTTCAGGCGTAACCAGGTATGCGCGTTTTGGCGGGCTAACCACCCCATATACAATCAGCCCCAGTGCGGCGATTACCGCGACGGCGATCAGCAGCACAATAGGAAGCAGTGATCTGAACAGTCTTTTACCGATTCTCCGTCGAGGCGCCATAAAGTAATTGATTCAGTAGCGCATGTTGTCGGTCTGTTGAAATGTGGATGGGGTATCGACGGGTTAAAGTCCGGCGGCCCCCTCATAGTCTGCCGGCGTGTTGATGTTAACAAAAAACCTCTCCGACTGGGGGAGATCTTCTAATTCGGAGAACGAAACCCACCGAGTTGAAACAGCCTCGAGTAAATCCAGGGGGCGCCTGTGTTCTGTTTCAATGAGTTTCCCAGCCACATCACGGCAGGGATCGATTCTATATAGGCCACACAGCGGTTGCGGCCGGCCATCTTGTTGGAGAGGTATGACTGCAGAGTATTCATTCATCAGAGACATCAGACACAAAATAAGATCTGTAGTGATGAAAGGCAGGTCACAGGCAACCACTATGGCCCACTCAGTTTTGCATGCGTTTAGCGCAGCATGCAGGCCACCAAGTGCGCCCCAATTTGGATAGACATCCGATACACTGGCAAGTCGTGATTCGTTCGCTTGCCTGCCCACGACAGTGACGGATTCGGTCACAGCAAACAACGTATTGCTTATGCGATGCAGCAGTGTATGGCCGTCGAGAACAAGATGGGCCTTGTCCCTGCCCATTCTTCGCGAAGCTCCACCGGCGAGTATGAAACTGTCGATCTCCATCATGCGCGAGTACTTGTTTGGAACCGCGGATTGTGCAACTCGGCAGCCGCACGTTAGCACGGCAGATTGACGCCCTGCAAAAGCAGCAAACGCCGCGAATTTCGCGCCTTGACCAGTTTCTGAAGCCGAAGTTATAGTCGGCTTAGATTAGCAACAAAATTTTGTTGCATCTATAGTTTACGATCTGCATCATAGTCTGCGTCAGTTCGACGAAGAGTTTCCCTAAAAGAGTGTTATCGAGAGGTTGTTTGTTAGATGAAGAGATTTGCTCCATTCCTGCTTACGCCAGTCCTGCTCATGGTTGTTTTATCAACAGCAGTCGCCAGCCAAAAAAGTGCATCGAGTGGGTCCCCAAAGGCACCACCGCTCTTCCCACTCGAGGATCTGCGTCCGGGAATGAAGGGCACAGCAAAGACTGTTTTTAGCGGAACCGAAGCCGAAGAGTTTGGAGTTGAAATTCTCGGCGTACTTCCGGGTTTTCCTGGACCTCGGCAGTCGGCGATTATTGCCAGGCTGACCGGTACAAACGTTGAACGAACCGGCGTATTTGCGGGAATGTCAGGATCCCCGGTTTTTATTGATGGCAAAATCGTTGGTGCAATCGCTTTTAGTTTCCCGTTCTCAAAGGAGCCTATCGCCGGGATAACTCCTATTAAGCAGATGATCGATCTCTTCGACAAGGGATCTGAGACTGACACGCAGAAGCCGAAAGAGCCGCGAGCAGTCTCGTTTTCCGAACTCGCCGCGACCGAATGGAAATCGAATGCGCCGCGAGCCGCCGTTTCAGCAACTTCGTTGCTGGCGCCACTTGCCATTAACTCGCCTATGTTTCCTTTGCTGGGCCAGCAAATGACTCCGATAGCGACACCGCTTGTTTTCTCCGGCATCAGCCAGGAATCCCTTGCCATGTTCATGCCGCAGTTGGCAACCGCCGGCCTACTACCCGTGTCAGGTGTTGGGGGCGCCGCTCCGATGACGGCCGTGGCTCCGCACGACGCAAACACATTTCCCGTGGGTAGCTCGATCAGTGTGCAACTCGTGCGAGGAGATTACTCGTTGGCCGCGGCGGGTACAGTTACGTTGCGCGATGGAGATCGGATCTACGCGTTTGGTCATCCCTTCTTGAGTCTCGGCTCTTCTGACATGCCAATGACCGAGACATCTGTAGTTACAGTTGTTCCCAACGTCAACAACTCGTTCAAACTTTCTGTACCCGGCCGCACGGTTGGTTCGATATCACAGGATCGTGCATCGGGAGTTTTTGGTTTGCTGGGACAAGCACCGAAGATGATCCCAGTCACTATCAACCTGCACACCAGTCGTGCCCGCAAAGAGACTTACAGTTACGACATAGCGAGCGATTCATTTCTGACCCCGCTCCTTCTGAACATCACCGTCTTCAATACGATTACCTCAAGTGAACGCGCTTTGGGCGACTCAACAATCAGCCTGAGGGGCGAGATCAAGGTAAAGGGACAAGACGCAATTCAGATCGACCGGCGATTCTCGGCCGGAAACTCAGCTGTTATGGCAGCTGGCTCGATCGCCGCCCCGGTCGGTTCCTTACTGACGAGTGGATTCGACGACGTGCAGCTCGATGGAATAACACTCGATATCTCATCTACCGACACTAAATATGCCGGTACATTAGAACGCGTCGCTATTGATCGGACTGAGGTAAGACGTGGGGAAAAGATTGAAGTGCAGGCGTTTGTTAGAACAGAGTCAGGCAAACAGTTCGTCCAGCGGATTCCACTTCAGATTCCGGAAGATGCTGCGCTGGGCCAGTTGTTGTTATTCGTTGGCGACGGAGGCGCACTGCAGGAAGGCTCACCAGCGAAGGCTTTTGTACCGCAGGATCTTGGGCAACTTGTTCGGACGATTAATACGGTCAAGAAGAGTGATCGGCTATACGTAAAGTTGTTTCGCATTACGCCCGGCGCGGTTATCGGTACGAGCGAACTGCCAAACTTACCGCCTTCAGTGATTGCAACGCTAAACAATGAACGAACGTCGGGTGGCTACACACCAACTCAGTTGTCCCCATTGCTCGAAATGGAATTACCGCCGGCAGAATTCGTCATAACTGGTCAGCAGGTGATTCCGATTGAGGTGGTCCGATAGCTTTTCAAGCCACCCCTATCCACGCTACGGTCACTTACGAACATTGGCCAAAGCATCTATTCGGCCTTTGAAAGCCTGTGAGAGGCTGTCAACATCTTCACTTGAGTAGTTCGCTGCGCGAAACGCATCTTTGATCTGGTCTTCGGTAAGCCGACTCAGCCACGTGCTTAACCATGCTGCGTCTGACAGGCTGATGTTGGCGAACAGTTTTTTGTTCTTGCCACCATAGTTGAAGTCGATCAAGTCTCCATTAACTTTTTCGATGAAATGAGCTTTCAGATAATCCGAGGGCTTGTTCCGACTGCGCGAAATCACTCCACCTGTCTTTCCGAAAGAGCCGCCCAAATCACTAATGATAAAGCGCAGCTCGCCCTCCCCGGTGGGTTCGTTGCGTGTGGCGAGAATCTCGTTGTTATCGTCTTTCATATCCCAGTTGTTAATCATGACCATCATGATCTTTAGAGCCTGGAACTCGGGCTTTTGCAGAAAAGGGTTTTCTGCCCACCGCCAATTGCCAATTCGCTTTACGGCTTTCGGTCGAGCTTCAAGCCGGACGTTGTCGAAAGTACCTTTTCCCGTGACTGTGAGATGAGGGACCAGGTAAGCGATCTCGGTTTCGTATCCTAACGCCCATAACAATCGATTAGCGGCAGTGTCTGATTGTGCTTCCTTTCCGATCTTTGCTATCCATTCGTTTCCTGCCGCATCACGAACGCGATACTTTGTTGAGTAACCACCTTGCTTCTGCTCAATAAACGTGACCTGCGAGATATCAGGCTTCATGGCCTCGCCGCCGGCGCCAA
>JBHEMC010000109.1:0-13817 GCA_046262775.1 Pyrinomonadaceae bacterium
TCACCATGCGAGTAAACACCACGAGCCTTCGCCGCCACTGGCGGATAGACGGGATCGGTTTTGGGTAAGCCCGTTTCTGCCGGCGGTTATCTTTTCAACCGAGCATTGAGCAGCGACTTCTTTTGCTAAAGGCATATTCGCCGCGTTGGATGGTCCCTAAAGCCCAACCTCTTTGGCATCATTAATATGGCTAGCTCTTGGGGCTGAGCGGGAGGCAAACCGAGGCCGCCAACGAACTCGCACGAGCTGCGCAGCTGGATTCACTGTCTCCGCTGATTACGGTGGACAACAATGTGTCCGACGTTTTGTCGAGGCAGTGCGACCGGGCTGGAGTTTGAAAAAAACGGTGAGAAGATGGACCCGAAGTTTTCCCTCGCCCCTTCTGTTCAGGGACGGGTTCAGCCAAGAAGGCGACTACGAGCAGGCGCTCGCCCAACTACAAAGAGCGCGGCAACTGCAAAATAGTCGTGGATTCTCTGTAGGCTCGGCTACACTTACGCGTTGTCCGGCGATCGCCAGAAGGCGCAAAAAATTATCGCCGAGTTGGCTGAGCTTCGAAGCGCCGCTATGTTTCGCCCTATTCACCGCGACGGTCTATGCTCGGCTGAAAGATAAACAGAAGACTGTTGGATATCTTGGAAAGGCTTATCAAGACAAAACCGGTATGGTTGGTGTGGCTGCAAGTTGAAATGTTTGACTTCATGCGCCCGGACCCGAGATCCCAGGAATTGCAGCGGTGCGTAGGAGTGGCGCAGTGAAGGCAGGAAGCAAGTAGGTCGGGATCGTTAACCCGCGGGCAGTGATCCCCTTTTCTATGACACAGAATATTTCATCCGGCACAAAATTCGGCCGTTATGAAATCCGCTCGAAAATTGGTGAGGGCGGCATGGGCGAGGTTTATCTGGCGGAAGATACACGCTTGCATCGCAATCTAGCGCTCAAGATTCTACCAGCGGATCTCGCGTCTAATAAAGATCGGATGCGGCGCTTCGAACAAGAAGCAACCTCGTCCGCCGCGCTCAATCATCCGAACATCGCGCACATCTATGAAATTGGCGAGCACGAGGGTATGCATTTCATCGCGATGGAATTTGTCGACGGCCTCACGCTGCGCGAAGCGATTCATCGGGAGCGAACCGAGTTAATAAAATTACTGCGATACCTTCAAAACGTGGCTGAGGGTTTAGCCAAGGCACATGCCGCTGGAATCGTTCATCGCGATTTGAAGCCGGACAACATCATGGTCACGCGTGAGGGCCATGCAAAAATTCTCGACTTTGGGCTCGCGAAGTTGACTGAGAACGTGCCGGCATCAATCGGCGGCGAACCTGAAAGCGAACTAGCCACTGCTATTTTGCAATTTCAATCAACGCCTGGCGCCGTTCTGGGAACGATTGGCTACATGTCGCCCGAACAGGCGCAAGGGAAACGCATAGACCATCGTTGCGATATTTTTTCGTTCGGCTGCATCCTGTTCGAAGCGGTTACCGGCCAGAAGGCATTCGCGGGCAAGGATTCGATCGATTCGCTCAACAAAATCATTCGCGAAGAACCAACTGCGATCAGTAATCTCCGAACCGACGCACCTGTTCACCTACAAAGAATCATCAGGCGATGCCTGGCGAAGGATCCGGAAGACCGTTATCAAACAATCAAGGACGTCGCGATTGAATTGAGAGAGTTGCGGCATGACCTTGTGCAAGCGGCAGGCATTGACACAACCACACCTCCGGAGTTCGCAGCAACACTATCGGGTCCGCAGATCGAAGCCGGAATTCCGAGCATTCAACCGTCATCTAGTGCGGAGTATATCGTTGCAGGAATCAAGCGATACAAACTCGCCGTGACTCTTGCGCTGGTCGCCCTTATCGCCGGCGGCGTCGTACTCGGAATATACTTGCGCGCGCGCAACAGCGAAGTCGCAATCGAGTCGATCGCAGTTTTGCCGTTCCAAAACCGCAGCAGCGAACCAGACGTTGACTATCTTTCCGACGGCCTCGCCGAATCACTGATCTACCGGCTTTCGCAGATACCAAACTTGAAGGTCAGTCCGACGAGTTCGGTGTTTTTTTATAAAGGCAAAGAGATAGACCCGATGAAGGTCGGTCGCGAGTTGGCCGTCAGTGCAATTCTGTCGGGACGAATAGTTCAACGCGGAGACAACCTGACGATCAGCGCTGAGTTGGTCGACGTGCGCTACAACAAATTGCTTTGGGGCGAGCAGTACGATCGCAAAACGGCGGATTTGCTGACGACGCAGCGTGACATTGCTCGCGAGATTGTTGACAAGCTCAAATTGAAAGTTTCAACGGACGAGAAAGGTTTGACGAAACATTACACCCAGAGCAACGAAGCGTATCAGCTTTATCTCAAGGGGCGTTATTATTTCAATAAACGAACGGACGAAGGGATGCAAAAGTCGCTCGAATACTTTCAGCAAACGATTGAAAAGGATCCGAGTTTTGCGTTGGCGTACAGCGGCTTGGCCGATACCTACGATCTTCTAGGGGGTACCGACGCCGGCGGAAACATGCAGCCGAACGAGGCTCTGCCACAGGCTAAGGCGGCGGCGCTGAAAGCGATGGAAATCGATCCGAGCCTTGCGGAACCCCACGTCTCGCTGGCGCACGCCCTCTACTATTACGATCGCGATTGGTCCGGAGCAGACCGCGAATTCCAGCGCGCCATTGAACTCAATCCAAATTATGCACAGGCTCATCATTGGTATGCCATTTACCTGCTATGGTCTGGACGAACGAATGAGGGCCTCGCTGAGATCAGGCGCGCACACGAACTTGATCCGCTGTCGCTTCCGATCAATATGACTCTGGGATGGATGCTCAATGATGCGAATCAGCTTGATGCGGGTATCGAACAGCTACGAAAAACCATTGAGATGGATCCAAACTTTGTCCTGGCACATCATCGGCTGGGGCTTGCTTATGAACAGAAGGGAATGTATGACGAGGCGATTGGCGAGTTCCGTAAAGTTTTCGATCTAACGGGAGGCAAACCGCTGGCAATCGGCGCGCTCGGCTGTGCCTACGCCATGGCTGAACGGCGCAATGAAGCGCACAAGCAGCTTGCGGAATTGCTCGAGCTTTCACGGCAGCGTTACGTTTCGGCTGGGCCAATTGCTTTGATTTATGCCGCGTTGGGCGACAAGGACGAGGCGTTCATTTGGCTGAACAAAACATGGGAACAGCATGACCTGATTCTGGCGCGCATCAAGGTGGATCACAGATTCAAGAGTCTGCGCTCGGATCCCCGGTTTGACGAGTTGGTGAAGCGCGTGGGCCTGTGACTTTGGAGTGCAGCCGCTTGACAACTGATCAGTTACTGGGCTTACAACCAACACGAAATGGCCGACTGCCCTCGCGCAAAGTGCTGCGCCGCCTGGAGCAGATTGAGAACTTGCCACGACGTGCTCAGGATGCTCTGCTCGGCACTATCGACGCCTTCCTCGCCAAGTCTGCTTAATGAAAAAGCTCGCCTTGAAGCTGAGCTTTCTCTGTCAAACAGTACATCCCTGCTGTGTTTATTGTTTGGAAGTTTGGGCCATGTCTGCTTGTTCCAGTCGTATACGAGAACCGGAAACGATAGTCATTTAAGTGTCCGTAAGGACCTCCACCCGGTCCTTCGAATCGGCCAACAACCGTTAGCCTCCAAAGCGCGTTCTAGAGACCAAGTTAAAAAATGGGCCAGCGTTGTTTATGACAGCGTTTTGAAATGTCCGATATTGCGTCGGTGACTCGTAGGTAGCTTGCTGCCCAGACTGCTTGATTCCCAGCTGTGTATCGCCAGAGCCATTAGGATAGCGCGCGTAAGTATTTTCTCAAAGGTATTAAGAGCCTTAATTGCGTTCGCTCCAAAATATTCGCTGCAAGGGTTTTTTGTGGATAGGATTGCCCGCGCACGATCGACTGCAGAGGCGATGGCATTGTCAGGGTTCTGCGGAAGCAACTGGTCTGCCGCTTGTTTGTCGTAAGCTTACCAATAAGCCTGATGTAGTCTGCGACTTAGCTCGATGAAAGCCAGGGTGCGGGCGGCGTTTAAAGTCGTGAGGCCCTCATGCGAGTTTGGAGATAACTGTTCGAGCGTGTTGAGATGCGATCAGGAATGCTCGAAGAGGTGGACCGTGATGCTTTTTTCTTTAGCTGCTGAGAGTGCATTAGAGGCAACTTTAGCAGCTACTCTGTGACCGCGACCAGAGTCACCTGTCATCCTTAGCTGCTGCACTTTTTTACTCTTTAGCTGTTCCGTTTTCAGTGAAGAAAAGGTGCTGAGGAACGCCCCTACCGCGGGGTGGCTCGGATCGTTAGGGTCCGTTTCTCCGAACGCAACTCCTCCCCTCATAGCGGCATTTGTGGCCGCTGTTATCTGAGAGCTGCTCCTTGAGTTGTTGGGAGTGATATACAACTATCCGGCGCTGGAGTTGAACATGCTACTCTGCTTCTCATCAAAACCTTGGAAGCTTACCCTGCCGTTTCCAGGCTGGTAATCAAGGCCACCTTGCGTTATGCCGAAGAGTTTCTCAGCGCAGGCCTTAACAGCATTAGAATTGACGTAGTCTGGTGTGCCAGGTGGATCTTGAGGGTTCTGCGGATTAGGTTGTCTCAGTATTATTGAGGTCGTGAGCTCCTCCATATCCGGTATCCATTCATAATATCCGCTGTGTCCAGCGTAAACTGTAACACTGCTGTTCTGCGTACCAGCCAGATTCACTGTGGCGGTCGAGCTGTCGTCGTCCACCCAGATTGGTTTTCTTCCCAATCCCCGACGCATGGTCGAATCGATGTATTCGGCGGAGGCCGTTCCCTGTAGTACCACTCGATAAGCCATAGTCGCACGGTACGTACACACCATCCAATACACATCCACTTCCAGGATCAGTTACGTTGCCAAATGCAGAATAGAGCGCAAGGCCTTCGCCACGGCCGGTGTAGTCGGGATTATCTAAATAAGGATCGCATTAATGACGTCATAGCGCGTCACGCTGCTCACGTTGGCGCGTCCAGCGGCAAAACCTGCGCCGAAGTTTGTCTTGTCATGCTGCACGGGCGCGTCAGTGCCCTGGATTGAGCCCAACGCGGCGCACGATTTCAACGAATCTCGCATCGTCGCGCACACTTCGCCATCGAGGATCGACGGTGATGTAAATCATCCAGCCGTCGCGAATTTCATAAGAACGATTCAGCCATTCCAGCGCTTCGTCAAATTCGCCGAGCCCGCAATGCAATAACGCGAAATCGTAAGCTGACACATACCGCGTCGTCGCCAACTCTTTCAATTTAGCCAACAGCGTTCTCGCCTCGTCGATCTCGCCGGAAACTGCATAGCAGTGCGCGAGTGATGCCAGACTTTCCGGATTATCTGAGGACAACTTACGCGCTTGGTTGAACTCAGTTATCGCCAGTGCGTAATCGCGCCGAGTTTCATAAGCGCGGCCAAGTTCGAGACGCGCAACAGGTTTGTAAGGGTCCAACTCGATAGCTTTGTGAAACTGCTGGATCGCTTCGTCGAGGCGGTTTGCGAAGTGAAGCAACTCGCCGAAACTCGTGTTAGCCGGCAACGACAAAGGATCAAGCTCCAACGCGTGCTGCATCTTTTGAATTGAGGCTTTCAGCTCGCCAGTAAAAGCCAGGAAGTAAGCATAGTAAAACCATGCGGGCGCGTAATTGGGATTCAATTCGACCGCCCGCAATAACTCGCGTTCGGCGGTCGGCCAGTCGAACAGATGCATGCTCAGGTGGCCCAGCGTGCCATGGCCTTCAGCTAGTGAATCATCCAGTTCGAGAGCTCGCGCGGCCTGCGATTGCGCCTGAGTAAAAGCCTCCTTTGGCGAAATCGCCTGCACTCCGACATCGCCGAGCAGAGTCTGACAGTCTGCTAACCCGGTGTAGGCGAGCGCAAAATTCGCGTCGATTGTCAGCGCCTGGTGAAAACATTCGATGCCCTTATGCGCGTCTTCCTCTGTGCGTTTATTCCAGAAATACCGCCCCTTCAGATAAAGCTGATAAGCCTCGCTGTTCTTCGTGTAACGCTTGCCGAGGCGCTTTTTCTGCGGGCCGGTCAGCTTCATGCGCAACTTGCTCGTGATCTGTTCCGCAATCTCTTCCTGCAGGGTAAAGATATCTGCGATTTGCCGCGAATAACGTTCGCCCCAAAGCTGCGACCCATCCGCGGCGTCGACCAGTTCAATTCCGATAGTCAAACGATCACCGAGCTGTTGCACTCGACCTGTGACTATCGCTCTCACTCCCAATTCATTTCCCGCGCGCCGCGCATCTACCTGCTGGCCCTTGTAACTAAAGACGGTACTTCGCGCCATTATTTTCAATTTCGGCAATTGCGAGAGGTTGTTAATGATCTCTTCTGTGATGCCGTCGCTCAGGTATTCAGCATTAGGATCGTCACCGGCATTCGCAAATGGCAGCACGGCGATTGAGTCGATGGGCTGTTTCCTGATCGAGCCAGATCCACGCGATGTTGATTTCCGAGTTTTGGTGTCCGTTGTCGGGAAGGAGCTGAATACGGCGGTCGGTGGCTCGTTGTCGAAAAAAACCAAACGCGCGCCATCAACCCGGCAAAAGGCGAGCGCGTCATCGGTCTCGACGCGATTACATTGAGGACAACGTTTCATAGCTTAAGAGTTGCGTTTTGAACTGCCCATCACCCTGCGCCAGATATATCTCGCCCATTCTGCCCTCGCCAATGTTCGAGCGGATTTCGTAGCGGCCGAGTCTTTTGTCCAGTTCGACTATTATTTTTTTGAGTGCGGCGACTTGACGCCGCTTTCGAAGTCCGAACTACAATGCGTCAGCAGGTCTGACTCAGACGCAAGGCGCAAAATTAGATTACTACAGCGGTCTCAAACTGCCGCACTCCAAGTCACTGTGGCAAACCGATCTGCTTTACCAGATTGGCGAACCGCGGATCAGAGCGCAGGCTCTCGAAT
Organism: Pyrinomonadaceae bacterium; assembly: GCA_046262775.1. Lineage (GTDB taxonomy): Bacteria > Acidobacteriota > Blastocatellia > Pyrinomonadales > Pyrinomonadaceae > PSRF01. Next base: position 6,959 of record JBHEMC010000109.1, read on the forward strand.
CTGTGATCAATTTTGAGGCGCACCATTGTGAGATCATGTTCGTCGACAGCTTTATTCAGCCACACGAAGGCCTGATCCTTGTCGCCGAGGCCCGCGTAAATAAAGGCGAGGAGAGTCGACGCCACATTGCGCTGCTTTGATAGGTCTTGTAACTCACCGAGTTCCTTTTGCGCCTGGCTTCGGTTGCCTGCCATAGCATAAATCTGCGCCAGCCCGGCAGTTCCCAACACCTTCGCGCCCAAATCGATTATTTTTTGATATTCAGCGATTGCCTCATCATAGGCGCCTTTGCGTGCATAACAGAGAGCTAGCCGCTGATGAGCGATCACAAAAGCCGGATCCATCTCGAGGGTCCTACGAAGTTGCTCGATGCCCTCGTCCGTCCGATTCGTATCGCAAAGCAGCCACCCCACGGACATGTTGATGGGGAGCGAGAGCGGGTCTAAGTCCTGTGCCCGTCTGATTTCTGCCAAACCTTCGTTCTCTCGCCCACTCCATACCAGGTAAATCGCATACCAGTGATGAGCCTGCGGATAATTGGGATTCAATTCGATTGCCCGTTTGAATTCACGTTCAGCACCGGGCCAATCACGATCGTAGTAGTACTTGACATGAGCTAGTGAAACATGAGGTTCGGCGAGACTCTCATCGATCTCCAGGGCTTTCAACGCTGCGGCCTTGGCCTTTGGCAGTGCCTCGTTGGGCCGCACCGTTCCTCCCGCATCCGGAGTTGCCAGCAGATCGTAAGTGTCGGCCAGGCCTGCGTAAGCCAGGGCGAAGGTCGGATCTTTTTCTATTGACTGCTGGAAATTGTCGAGCGCCTTCTGCATTCCCTCTTCGCTCCGCTTGTTAAAATAAAACCGGCCCTTCAGGTAAAGCTGATAGGCTTCGTTGCTTTCGGTGTAATGCTTGGCAAGTCCCGGTTCTTGTCCTGAAACTTTCAATTTAAGTTTGTCGACAATTTCGCGCGCGATCTCTCGCTGCGTCGAAAGCAATTCGGAGGTTTTTCGTTCGTACTGCTCGCCCCATAGCAATTTGTTGTAACGAATGTCCACTAACTCAGCGCTGATCGTTAGGTTTTCGCCGCGTTGGACGATCCTGCCCGACAGCACGGCATTCACTCCCAACTCTTGGCCGACTTTGATGGGATCTACTTCTTTGCCCCTGTAGCGGAGGACTGAACTGGTGGGACTAACCTTCAAGTTAGGAAACTGCGAAAGGCGATAGATGAGCGATTCAGCCAAGCCATCGGAAAGGTATTCGGTGTCCGGTTCGTTACTTCTATTCTGGAAAGGCAGAACGGCGATCGACTCGATGGCGACCTCGGTATTGCGTGCATGCAGATACACGCCGAGCAGGACCGCACCCAGAGCTAGAACGGCGAGGGCAATGGACGCGGCGAGTTTATGCTGCTTGATTCCAGAAACAATGTACTCGGCGCCTGACGTTGGCGCAGCGCCGGATGAGGTAGTTCTCACGCTGCCGTGCGAACCGAGAGTTGAAGCAGCCGCGCTTGGGATTATCGTTGTATCAAGGCCCGCCGCGCTGGCGAGATCGCGCCGCAATTCTCTTAATTCGATAGCGACATCTTTGATTGTTTGATAGCGGTCTTCGGGATCTTTCGCCAAACACCGCCGAATAATTCTCTGCAAATGGTTTGGCGCGTCGGGATAAGAATCGACGATCGGCGCAGCCGGTTCGCGAATAATCTTATTGAGAGTGTCGATTGCATCCTTTCCGGCGAAAGCCTTCTGTCTCGTCACCGCTTCATAAAGGATGCAGCCGAACGAAAAAATATCTGAGCGTTGATCGATCTCGGTTGTCTTGCCCTGCGCCTGCTCGGGCGACATGTAACCAACCGTGCCGAGCACCACGCCGGGAGTGGAATGCTGTTGCAAGATAGCCGTTGCTACTTCGGTAGCTGGTCGATGATCGAGCCCTCCCTTACGGTCGGCCTTGTGACCCACCGGCTCGATGAGTTTCGCCAAACCAAAATCCAAAATCTTCGCATGACCTTCAACAGTCACCATGATGTTGTCAGGCTTCAGGTCGCGATGAATGATTCCGGCCGCGTGCGCCTTGGCCAATCCTTCAGCCGTGTGTTGCAAATAACGCAGAAGCTTTGGCAACTCAATCTGCTGCTCGTGAATCAGTTGACGCAGCGTGAATCCATCGATGAACTCCATTGCAATGAAGTGCAGACTCGCTGCCTCTCCGATTTCGTAGATGTGCGCGATGTTCGGATGATTGAGCGCCGCCGCAGCCTGCGCTTCCTGTTTGAAGCGACGCATGCGCTCCCGATTCGCCGTTACATCAGACGGCAAAATCTTCAGCGCGGCGCGGCGACGGAGTTCCATGTCTTCCGCCAGATAAATTTCACCCATTCCGCCTTCGCCAATCTTCGAGCGGATTTCATAGCGCCCAAGTTTTGTGCCTGAAACTATCAACATTCGGCGTTGGCTCATCAGATTACGGCCACTCACGAGCGAAGAGCAGAGCCGCTTGACTAAATGTTTACATGCGTGACATTTCACGACACGTCGTATTCATATCCTTGCGAATATAGACCACCCATCGCGCCACTGGCCGGTCCCGCATGGATTGTCGGGCATGGTCCAGGTCACTGACTGATGCTGCGTAAGTTGTCACCGCCTCTTGTTCAGCCCCCGATGGCAGACCGGATGCCCTGGCAGAGCCACTGCGGTTCCAGTTTTCCGCCCAGTCCCGTTTTAATGTGAGCCGCGGACAATCGGTTTGGGCAACAGTATTGTCAAGTGGCAGATTGTAGGAACGGTAATTCAGCACGTGGTTATCAGCTGTAACGTGGCTGATCTTCCAAACTTGTCCTTATGACGTATACCTAAAGTCAAAATGCGAATTGTTGCTGGGCGTCGCGGAGTTGTCCGCCAGCGTCACTTTCGACAGCATCTTCAGCACCGAGTTATTTGCCGGTCCAACTATGCTGAGGCCCGGGAAATTCGTCTGAATAGTTATATTGGCGTAGTCGAATGTCGCTCACATATGAGTCGTCTGGTTGATCGTTCCGCGATTCCAGACTTGCGTAATCGACGTGAGCCAACCGTTGGCATCATAGTTGAAAGTAAGCGTTCGCCCTAACGTGTCGAGAATTGTATCGATGTGGTTATATGCGTTCGTACTGTCAGATAGTTTCCATTGCGGTCCTTGACCTTCGTGCATTCATAATCATTGCTCAGCGCGGTATAGCTTAACTGAGTTCCATCCGTCGTCTTCAGGGTCATTGAACCCGCATCGAGCAACACGTGAGCTGAGTCTGCTGATTCATATAGTGCTGAGGCGCCAACCTGTCGCAATTCAGTGCGGTCACCGTCGGAGGCAGCAGGATGCGTATTTTCCAGTTTCGGAGTTGTAGTAAACGGGCTGAATGACTGGGAATCGGCACTGTTCCCAACGTGCTTGTCGATAGCAGCATGAGCATTGCCGCATTCAGGTTGGCCAAAGGTCAACAGCTTACCTGGTCGCGCCGACGAGCGAGCACGGCAGCGATTTGCGACAAGAGCAGATCGGCGGTAAAGGGCTTTTCAATCAGGTGTGTGCCAGGCTCCAGCACGCCATGATGCGCGATGGCGTCGTCAGTGTAGCCCGACATGAAGACTACGGCCATTTCGCTGCGATATGCGGTAAGCGCTTCAGCCACTTCCTTCCCAGTCGCCCGCGGCATTACAACATCCGTTAACAACAGATCGATTGGCCTGTCATAATTTAGGGCTATCGACAATGCCTCATCGCCATCTGCCGCAACTAATAAGCGATAACCTTTCGATGTCAGTATGTCACAAGCTAGCTTTCTTACCATATCATCGTCTTCGACTAGTAAGATCGTTTCGGACGCTGTGTAAATTTGTTCGTGCCGGTTTCGGGACGCGGCGTCTGCGGCGACTTCGGCGTCCACTCGCGGCCAGTAAATCTTGAAAGTAGTGCCCCTTCCCATCTCGGAATACACCCAAATATTGCCGCCGCACTGCTTGACGATTCCGTATACCATAGAGAGTCCTAAGCCCGTACCTTTGCCTACTTCCTTTGTCGTGAAGAACGGCTCGAAGATTTTCTTTTGCGTCGGTAAGTCCATGCCTACACCGGAATCAGAAACAGAAAGCATGACGTACGAACCAGGCTGAACGGACATGTGAAGATCGGCGTAGGTGCGATCCAGCTCAACATTGGAGGTTTCAATCACTAACTTGCCTCCGTTCCGCATTGCGTCACGGGCATTGACGACGAGATTAAGAACAACTTGTTCTATTTGTGATGGGTCAACAACAATCGTTCCCACTCCAGGACGTAAGTTAGTGATCACCTCAATGTCTTCACCAATTAGGCGCCGCAGCATTTTCTCTGTCCCTTCAAGAATCGAATTGATGCTCAGCGCTTCAGGTTTCATTACCTGCTTGCGGCTAAATGCCAATAGCTGTCGAGTTAATGACGCAGCGCGCGTCGAGGCCTTATTGATTTCAATAAGCTTCTCCTGAACAGTGCTGTCAAAGTCATTGCGTCTTAAAAGTAAATCGCTATATCCGATGATGACCGTGAGTAAATTGTTGAAATCGTGCGCTATCCCTCCCGCGAGCCTCCCTACTGCTTCAAGTTTCTGCGATTGACGTAGCTGCTCTTCTGTTGTCAGGAGGGCCTGCTCAGCTTGTTTTCTCTCCTCAATTTCTGCTTCGAGAGAACTCACCACCGTCGATAGTTCATATGTCCGTTCTTTGACTCGACGTTCTAATTGCTGATGTGCTTCTTGCAGGGCAACGGCAGTTTGACGCCGCTCTTGCAGATCATGAAGTGAGGCTTTGATTAGGATCCCGACACCAGACAAGCAGAAGCAGATCGCCGTATTCAGCGCCATCGGTATGGATTTACTGCCGTACAACAACGGGGCACCATATAAATAGCCCAACGAAAATGCCAACCCTATGAATGAGACAATAAGACCAAAGGCTTTGGCTGCATCGTTGGTCCAGTGCTTGTGAAAAGTGGTTAGAAGAAGCCCTGTCGCCAGCAATAGGAACGTTATCGCTGTGAAGAAAGCCATCTTGCCAACTGGCGCGAGTCCCAAAGTATCACTCGGAAACCGGAAAAACACTTCATCAATCGTAAGGTCAACGCCAATTAAGTACTCAGCCAGGCGCGCTGTCGCAATCAGAAGAATAATAATTGCGCCGAATCGAACGAATTGCATTGCACGTTGCAGCGGAAGCATAACGAGCAGCGTGCCGAGCAACAAAAAGAGCAGTGCCGTGTTCGGCGCCATGGGAATATAGCCGGGCTTGACGCCACGGAGGACATCGGAGCCCGCGAACCATCCGCTGAGAGCTATGCCAGCAACGATCGCTGCGAATACTCCACAAGTTTGGGAAACCGTTGCATAGGTACGAAGGGTCCATTTTTCAGAGCTCATATAACCTTTTTCTTGAGAACACCAAGAGGATTGGAATTGGGAGCTTAAGGATGCCGAGCAAAGAAGTATGACGTAGGTTCATTGCGCCAGGGCGAAGCGCAGAGCTTTTAGTGTCCAATATTGTGGGCGAGACGGTCAAGAACTATTTTGAGGCTAATCCGATAGGAGCGCGCGGCGACGCTACGAGCACCGGTAGCTCTGAGGGTGTCGAGGAAAGGGTGATCAATAAAGGCGATATATGTAACAGCGTGAGGAAAGAACCCATGTCTAATTTTTCGACCGGGATCTCCGGGCGTAATTCGAATAGCGATCCACTGCTCTTCGCCGTTGATGTCGAGGAGCGCTCAACGGGTGGCGCAAGGTGGTGGCGACATGAGTTCAGAAGGCAAAATTTGGAAGACAAACAAGGCCAAAACTTTGATTATCATCGCGCTGTTGCGCGCCTTGGTCCAAGTCGAGCTTTGTCATTTTCCTGCGGCGCCCTTTCGCCCTTCTCTTTGGCGTCCGGCGCTCCGCGTTCGGCCGCGGCGTCTTCAACAACTGAATTGACTTCACCGCCGATCAGTATTGCTGCACCAGTGAGGTAAAGCCATAACATCAGGATGATCACGGCGCCAAGCGATCCATATGTCTTGCTGTATGAATCGAAGAAGTGAAGATAGACTCGAAAGGCAAACGAGATTAATAGCCAAATAGCCACTCCGATGGCCGAGCCTGGTGTCAGCCACGTCCACTTTTGCTCCCTTAGGTCAGGTGCCTCGTAATAGATCAAGGCAAAGGAGAGGAGCATAAACATGACGACAAGCGGCCACTGAATAAGCTTCCAGGCCCACGTAAATACAGCACTAAACCCGTAGCTGGCAGCTATGTAATCTGCTATGTGGCCACCGTAAAGGAGAAGCACGAGCGCGGTGATTATCAATACTGAAAGGATTATTGTCAGTTTAATCGCTACTAGCCGCTGCTTCCACCATGGCCGTGACTCCTTAACGTCGTAACCAACATTCAATGCGCTTGTAATCGCGCCCATTCCGTTGGACGCTGCCCACAACGCCGCAAGTATGCCGAAAGCAACCTTGCCACCGCTGCTGGCCGCGCTCACTTCATACATGGTCGTATCAATCAGACTGAAAGCAGAACCCGGTAGGACTTCGCTCAGGTAATTGAAGAGAGCGTGGCGTATGCCGCTTCCGGAACCCATCACCAGTCCAATTACTGAAGTAAGGAAAAGCAATAAGGGGAATAACGCGAGGAGGAAATAATAGGCTAACTGAGCGGAGCGCCCGAAAACATCATCTTCCTCGATCTCCCGCCAGAGCCTATCGAGATCGAGTAGCCGCTCGGCGACGAGGAAGGCGGCGATCACCTGTTTTAGTGAGGAGCCTTCTTCCTCCGTCAAATCGAACGCGACTCCTGGTCCAAGGC
>JBHEMC010000110.1:0-13590 GCA_046262775.1 Pyrinomonadaceae bacterium
GCACCGAACACCCGCCAAATTTGCAGGTCGGGAAGGGGTCAAGCGAAGCGCGACCCCGCTCAAGCTCCAATCAAAGCAAACGTTATCTGACAGAGTTATCTACCGCGACGCTTTTGTAGGCACCGAACACCCGCCAAATTCGCAGGTCGGGAAGGGGTCAAGCGAAGCGCGACCCCGCTCAAGCTCCAATCAAAGCGAATCTGAGAAAGTTTTTGCACCTGTAGGCACCGAACACCCGCCAAATTTGCAGGTCGGGAAGGGGTCAAGCGAAGCGCGACCCCGCTCAAGCTCCAATCAAAGCAAACGTTATCTGACAGAGTTATCTACCGCGACGCTTTTGTAGGCACCGAACACCCGCCAAATTCGCAGGTCGGGAAGGGGTCAAGCGAAGCGCGACCCCGCTCAAGCTCCAATCAAAGCGAATCTGAGAAAGTTTTTGCACCTGTAGGCACCGAACACCCGCCAAATTTGCAGGTCGGGAAGGGGTGAAGCGAAGCGCGACCCCGCTCGAGCTCCAATCAAAGCGAACGTTATCTGACAGAGTTATGTACCGCCACGCGTAACTTGTAGGCACCGAAGTTGAGCGGGGTCGCGCTGCGCTTGACCCTTCCCGACCTGCGAATTTTGCGGGTGTTCGGCCAATCCAAACCAACGTTGTCTGGCAAAGTTATGTGCCGCGACCGCAGTAGATGTTTTCTGCTTAAGGCCTACTGACCACCGCCGCACCGGAAATCGAGAAATCTTCTGGACCTGCTTTCTACGTTACCTTGCGACAGTCGAGAGTCGTTTGCTAGAATCCGGCTTCGTGTTTTTGATAGATGGCAAGCGGCGCTATCACTTGCCGTTCAAATTTTGATAGGAAGCTCCGGAAGACCTTCGCTATGAGTCGAACATTCACTCGATTCTTTATCTTTTAAACCACACTCGCCCGCAGCGAGTTGGTGTCCCGCGAAGGCGCTCCTATTGAATCCGATCACGTACGATTAACCAATCAGTGGTTCTCAAATTCCTGGAGCAATGCCTTCGGGCTAGACGCTAGAACAGTGTTTTCGGTGCGTATTCTCCAGTGATGACCTGGCGATGAGTGAAATTAACGTACAACTGAAGAACGGTGCCGCCGTTCCCGTTTCAACCTCGACCACGGTCGCGGAGGCATTGAAGAAGCTAGATCGGGACCTCGCTAAACAGGCTTTGGCGGCGAAGGTTGGCGGTCGCGAAGTTGACCTTGCCGCGCAACTCGATGCGATTCCAAATGGCGCAGCAATCGTCGAAATAGAGCCGGTTCTCCCGCAGACGCGCGACGGCCTGGAGATATTGCGTCATTCCACTGCACACCTTCTCGCGGCCGCTGTGCTGGATTTGTTTCCTGGCGCCAAACTCGGTATCGGACCGGCGCTGCTGGATGATCCTCGTTATGGTTTTTTTTACGATGTCATAACCCCGCGTCCACTCACGGAAGCTGACCTGCCGGCAATTGAAAAACGGATGCGTCATATTGCCAGTCAGAATCTTGCATACCGTCGGGAAGAGATTCCAAAAGCCGAAGCGCTGCAGGTTTTTGAACACCGGGATGAGCCGCTTAAATGTGAACTAATCGATGAGAAGGCCGGCTCGATCGTCAGCGTTTATTATATTGATGGTTCTCCTTTTATTGATTTTTGTCTGGGCCCCCATGTGCCCAACACAAACAAGCTGCGCGCTTTCAAGCTGCTGTCTCTGGCTGGTGCTTATTGGAAAGGCGATGCGTCGCAGCCGCAGATGCAGCGAATCTACGGAACCGCATTCTTCAATCAGGAAGAGCTCGATCGTTGGCTCAAACAGCGTGAAGAAGCGGAAAAGCGAGATCATCGCCGACTCGGCCGCGAGCTCGATCTGTTTTCTATCCAGGAAGAATATGGGCAGGGCCTGATTTTCTGGCACCCGAAGGGCGGTGCGATCCGCAAACAGATGGAAGATTATTTGCGGGAGCAACTCCTTGCTCGCGGATACGGTCTGGTCTTTACTCCGCATATCGCCAAGCGAGATCTGTGGTTCACGAGCGGACACGAAGAAAACTACGCCGACTCAATGTTTTCGCCGATTGAATTCGAAGAGCAGCAGTTTCGTATCAAGCCGATGAACTGCCCATTCCACATCGGCATCTACAAGTCAGCCCAACGTTCATACAGGGATCTACCACTCCGCTATGCTGAACTGGGAACTGTCTATCGTGCCGAACTGTCTGGAACACTGCACGGATTAACGCGCGTTCGAGGCTTCACCCAGGACGACGCGCACATCTTCTGCACTCCTGAGACGATTCGTCAGGAGATCCTTGACTGCATCGATTTCGCATTTCATCTTTTCGGCGTGTTTGGTTTCAAAGACGTCAAAGTCGAACTTTCCGTCAGGGGTAGCGATCCAAGTGTTCATTATCTTGGTTCTGACGAAGACTGGGAACGTGCAGAAGGCTCACTTGCGGACGCGTTAACGCACCGCGGAATCCCTTTCACTCGCATGGAGGGCGAAGCCGTGTTTTACGGTCCGAAGATCGATATTCGTGTTGAAGATGCGATCGGAAGAACGTGGCAGTTAACGACGGTCCAGTTTGATTTCAACTTTCCCGAACGTTTCCAGTTGGAATACATCGGTGAAGACAACAAACCACACCGGCCACTGATGATTCACCGCGCACTATTCGGTTCCATGGAACGGTTCTTTGGTGTGTTAATCGAACACTACGCGGGTGCGTTTCCGTTTTGGCTTGCTCCAGTGCAGGTAGCTGCGCTGCCGATTACCGATCGCGTGAACGACTACGCAAATGAAGTCGCCCAGGAGCTTCGGAAAGCCGGATTACGAGTTGAGACGAATCTGCGCAGTGAAAAAATTGGAGCGAAGATTCGCGACGCTCAGTTGCAAAAAGTACCTTTCATGCTAGTGCTTGGCGACCGCGAAATGGATCAGAAACAGGTGGCGGTACGCGAACGATCACAGGGTGATATTGGTGTGATGAGCATCGGTGAATTTTTAGAGCTGGCGCGCAAACTCGTTGAGACTCGCGCTTTAACAAACACTAGTCCAGTTCAATAGACGCATTGAACTGTGACGCAGCCTAGGAGGTGCAGAAATAGCTACAGGCTTTCGTGGTCGTGGTCAGCGCCCGGACAACCGGCGACTGCCACCCGTTCGAATCAATGAAAGAATTCGCGTACCTGAGGTACGCGTGATTGGCGAGGAAGGCGAGCAGCTCGGCGTAATGGATGTCCGAGATGCGGTTCGGGCAGCTCGAGAAAAAGGACTCGATCTTGTTGAAGTGGCTGCCAACGCCGATCCTCCCGTATGTCGCATCATCGATTTCGGCAAGTTTCAGTACGAAGCTAAGAAGAAGGCGAACGAAGCCAAGAAGAAGCAGGTTACGATAACCGTCAAGGAAGTTAAGTTTCGCCCCGGAACTGATGAGCACGATTACAGCTATCGCATGAAGCATGCGCGCGAATGGTTGCAGGAAGGCGACAAGGTCAAAGCCACCATCTGGTTTCGCGGACGTGAAATGACTCACCGCGAATTAGGCGCGCGCATTCTCGAAAAGCTTGAGCTGGACCTTGCCGATGTCGGTGAAGTGGAGGCGCGGCCGCGCATGGAGGGAAACCAGATGTTTATCATCCTTGGTCCCAGGCGGCATAAGCCCGGCGCCAAACCTGAAGCTCCCGTCGCCAACTGAAGCAGGATTTCGGTCTTCGTTTAACGTGCTGTTGGTCCATAAGAACCACAGCTGAAAGACGATGATCAAAAAAACGAAAGGTAAGGAATTATGCCTAAATTAAAAACACATAAAGGTGCGGCAAAGCGTGTGCGCCTGACTGCAACCGGTAAAATTAAACGAGGGCACTCGCACGCGCGGCACATTCTGACGAAAAAAACCAATAAACGGAAACGACATTTGGACATCGATACGTTGGTTGCCAAAGCAGATCATGATCGAATCACTTCGATGTTGCCGTACGGTAGAGACTAACTGGAACTATTGACAAGCAACGCTTCAGACCAAGAACAGCTTGTCAGTGAAGAAAGGGGACAACGATGCCTCGAGCAAAACGTGGAAACAAGCGCCTCGAACGGCGCAAGAAGATCTTGAAATTGGCCAAAGGGTACCGCGGCACCAAGTCGAAGCTTTATCGATCAGCCAAGGAATCTGTGGAGCGCGGATTAAATTTCGCTTACACCGGTCGTAAGTTGAAGAAGCGCGACTTTCGTAGTTTGTGGATCGTTCGAATCGGCGCAGCCGCTCGTCTGAACGGCCTGAACTATTCACAATTGATGCATGGCTTGAAACTCGCCGGACTGGATCTTGACCGTAAGGTCCTCGCCGACCTGGCCGTGCACCATCCTGAGTCGTTTACTGAAGTGGCAGGACAAGCAAAGAACGCACTGGCAAGTGAACGGAATGAAGCTGCAGCCTAAATTTCGCTAATCCGAATAAAGGAGCTTACGCGTGAAACCAACTGACCGTTTATCAACCAGCATCGCTATTCTTATCGCATTATTTGTCGGCTTGTCGTCAGCGACAAATGCACAGCAACCAGCTGCTTCAGCTACTGATTCTTTGTCCGGCACTTATGAAGGAACGGCGAAGGTGGCGGGATCTCCAGACGTGCAGGTAAAGCTGGAACTCAAAAACCAGGATGGCAAAATCACAGGAAATTTCAACAACGGATCGAGCATGGTTCAGATCGCGGAAGGTTCAATCTTTGACGGCAAACTGTCGCTGAAATTTGCTGCCTCGCCGAAGGAAGGAACGCTCACAGGCAGGGTGGAAGGCGCGAAGATCACCGGTGAATGGATTTCCGGATCGGAAAAGCGATCTGTGGAACTACATCGCCTCGCAGCTGACGTCACAAACCTGGCCGGCGACTGGGACGCCGTTGCCGACGCACAGGGCCAGCCGTTTCCGTTCGCTCTGGCGCTGAAGCTCGAAGGTGACAAGGTTACGGGTTCCAGCAATTCGCAGTTGGGTGAGTCCACGATTACTGCTGGAACATGGAAGGACGGCCACCTCAATTTTCAGTTGGAATCACCAAACGGTAACGTGATCATGACTGCTGTTCTGGTTGACGGAAAACTTAGTGGCGAGTTCGATTTTGCCGGTCAAATGCAAGGTAAGTGGGTGGCTGTAAAGAAGAAATAGAGTCTCAATGGAATTCTCGTTCAGATGACTGAAATAGCGAGCGAACAAGAACCGACGGCACAAGTTGAAGCGGCACGCAAAGCGTTCGACCACGAGTTCGAACGCTTTTCCCGCTTTATCGGGTCTGAGGATCTGGGTGCCCTAAGCCTGAATGAAGCAATAACTGAACAACATGCATTGGCTGAGCTGCGCACACGACATCTTGGGAAAAAAAGCGCGCTGGCTGCGACCAAGAAGTTGATTGGGAAGGTCGTGCCGGATCAGCGAGCCGTTTTTGGCCAGCTAGTCCAGAGGACCGAGTCGGCCATTGTTGAACGGCTTGAGCAGGCGGATCAAAACCTCGAGACGTTTATTCAGTCGAAACGCGTCGCGCGAGAAAGCATTGATGTTACTTTGCCCGGACGACGGCCTCGCCTGGGTCACCGCCATCCTATTACATTGATGAGGGAACGCATCGAAGATATTTTCGTCGGGCTTGGCTATGCAATCGAAGACGATCGCGAAATCGAAACCGATTTTTATAATTTCGACGCATTGAACATCCCGGAGAACCATCCAGCCAGAGCATCGCAGGACACGTTCTATACGACGCAGGGTTTTGCACTGAGGTCGCAGACTTCTACGGTTCAGATTCATGCGATGCAGCGTCGCGGCGCGCCTGTACGGATGATTGCGCCAGGACGAGTGTTTCGGCGCGACACTCCAGACCCAACCCACAATCCAATGTTTTTTCAGGTAGAGGGGCTGTGTGTGGATCGCGGTGTTACGATGGCCCACTTGAAAGGGACTGTCGCAGAGTTTCTTCGCCGCATGTTTGGCCCGGCTACCGTCACGCGATTTCGTCCGTCGTATTTTCCATTTACCGAACCAAGCGCGGAATTCGACTTCAGTTGTTTCAAGTGTGGCGGGATGGGGTGCCGAATCTGCAAGAATTCCGGTTGGATTGAACTGGGCGGTTCCGGCATGGTGCACCCAAACGTGTTGCGTGCGGTTGATGTCGATCCATCACGGTTCTCGGGATTTGCGTTTGGTTTGGGAATCGATCGCATGTGTGCCCTGATGTATGAACTCGATGACATCAGGCTATTGTTCGAGAACGACGTAAGGTTCCTCGATCAGTTTTCATGATTAGGACAGTTGTTGGTTTTCCGGTGTTTGGTCATTCCTGCGCGTTGAGAGTAACTTGTAATTTCTCCAGTGCTGAATGTTTCTGGCTTTCCACTCAGGTTTTCTCCTTCTCACGCGCGGAGAGTTATCTTCGGTGCGGCCTTTCTAAACATAGGCGAAGCATTCCGCGCGGTAAATAACAGCGACCAAATCGATATCGGCAAAACCGAGAAACGACAACTGATCAAATTCAGGACCAGACCTAAATCATCGAATCTTAAATGCTTATCAGTTACCAATGGCTGCAGGAATTGACCGCGACCCGTTTGTCACCGAGTGAACTACGAGAACGGCTCACCATGGTTGGTTTGGCTATCGATGCAGTCGCAGAACATGATCAGGATTCCGTGCTGGACGTTGAGGTCCCGTCAAATCGGCCAGACTGCCTGTCGCACATCGGTATTGCTCGCGAAGTTAGCGTTATCGACCGTTGCGAGCTCCATCTGCCTGAAACGAAGAGCTTTCCCATGGAGGGTGTTGCTGCCGATTTTACTTCGGTAAAAGTTCAGGACACGGCCCTCTGCCCGCGCTATGCCGCCAGAATTGTGCGCGGCGTAAGGATTGGACCAGCGCCTGACTGGTTAATTCAAAGACTCATTACTATCGGACAACGACCAATCAACAATGTTGCTGATATTACCAACTACGTATTGCACGAGTTTGGCCAGCCACTTCATGCCTTCGATTTTCAGAAGCTTACTGGCAAACGTATTGTGGTCCGCCGTGCAGTTGCGGGGGAGAAACTTCGCACGTTGGATGGTATCGACCGTGTCCTTGCAGACGATATGTTGGTGATAGCCGATGCGAACGATGCAGTGGCACTGGCGGGCATCATGGGCGGAGAGGATTCCGAGATATCGGAAGCGACCACAGACGTTCTAATAGAAAGCGCGTATTTCGATCCTGATTCGGTTCGTCGCACTGCGCGTCGACTGGGAATGGACACAGAAGCATCCCGCAGGTTTGAGCGAGGCGCAGATTGCGAAAACGCTTTGCGCGCGCAGGAACGCTGTGTCGAGCTAATTTGTGAAATAGCCGGCGGAGTTGCGACGACAGATGTAATCGACGTTTACCCGCACCCGGTACCGACACGCCTGGTATCGCTCGGTCGATCTCGCGTTACCGAGTTGACCTCACTGCGCGTCGAGGACGCAGAAGTCGTAAGGATTCTTGCCGGGCTCGGCTTCGCTGACATACGTCAGGAACAAGGTCGGCACGTTTTCCGGGTTCCGTCGTGGCGCATTGATGTGGAGCAGGAGGAAGACCTTGTAGAGGAAGTCGCACGACATACGGGCTACGATCAAATAGCATCAGCGCTGCCGCCTTCGACCTTTCCCGGAGAATACCAACCTGCCGAAATGAAACTGCGTGCACTGCGTCGAGCTTTGAACGCCTGTGGTTTTAATGAAGCAATCAGCTTCAGTTTCACTGCCCCGCAAACGGACTTCGATCTCGTTCCAGAGTTCTCGGGCGATCCGGACAGAGTGACTCTAAAAAACCCAATCATTGAAGACGCAGGATCAATGAGGACAACTCTGTTGGCGGGCCTTTTGACAGCCGTCCGGCACAACCTGAATCATGGCGTTCGAGATGTCCGTTTATTCGAAACTGGGCGTATTTTTACAGGATCTGGTGGTTCAGAGTTGCCTCGTGAACGGCAGTCGTTCGCGATTGCAGCCACGGGTGGAACAGTAGAGGAAAACCGGGCGCAAGCAGATCGGGAAATTGATTTTTACGACGTCAAAGGTGCGCTCGAACAATCGGTAGCATGGATGAACCTGGAGCCGCTGTCATTCATCCGTTCATCGAGTAAACACTTTCGTCCAGGCCAGGCGGCAACAATCGCACTTCAAAATGGAACGCCGGTCGGTTCCATCGGCCGACTAGCTGACGACATCGCGGCAGCGTACAAGTTTCGCCAACCGGTATTTGTGATGGAGCTTGATTTGAGTACGCTGCTCGAGTCGCCGGTGCGGCTGGTCCAGTATGCACCGCTGCCACGGTTTCCGGCTGTGACGCGCGACATCTCTTTACTCGTGGATCGCGAGACTAGCTTTGCGGAGATTCTGCGAGTCGCGAAAGAGCTTAACATCGAAGACTGTCGAACCCTGGTACTGGTCGGAATTTATGAAGGGTCGAACATCCCTGATGCCAAGCGCTCAATCACTTTGCGCGTCGAATATAGATCGGACGAGCGGACATTGCGAGATGAAGAAGTGGAAGAGCGACACGCAGGTTTGACCACTTCATTGCTAGAGTACTTCGCGGCTGAGCAGCGTTGAAAATAAATCGCTGCCGATCGCAAGATGAGTCTTGCGCTCACGCTCGTGAAGACGCATAATCGGGCATCGGTTTCGATACTCGAACGGTGGAGACAAACGATGGTTGGTCTTTCAGGTTTAGAAAAATTCTCGCATCTTGAAGACAAGATTTATCGCACCATCGAACTCACCAAAAACCTTCGTCAGGAAAAAGAGACTCTTGAAAACGAACTTTCGCTAATGCGTCGAGACATGGGCAGTGTCTTGAATGAAAAAGAGCGTTTGGAAAGTCAGGTTGAGAAGTTACTCGCGGAGCGCGACACGATTCGCATGAAAGTTGAAGCCATGCTCGATGCAGTCGCTGCGCTGGATCCGGAAATGGCGGAGGAGTTCCGATGAGTACAGGAATTGGTCAGATGCTAAACAAGAACAGCATGGATGGTAATACGGCCAGTCCTACCATTCGTGTTGAGATTTACAATCAGACCTACAACATTCGCTCTGACGGCGATACAGAATACATTATTCAACTCGCGGAATTTGTCGACAGCCGGATGCGTGAAATTTCTTCCGGCACGTTGACGGTTGACTCTCTCAAAGTGGCAATCCTCGCGGCGCTCCACATTGCTGACGAACTGCACCGGTTGAAGAACATGCATGAACAAGCTGATTCTCAACTTGCAGCCCGCAGCGCTGAATGCGCAGAGATGCTGGATCGTCTACTCAAAGTCCGGAGTAGCCTGGAACACGAGCAAGGCGGCGCCGGCAAACTCACGCTCGGCTGACTTTTCCACTGAACCTAACAAATCTGAAAAATTCGACCGAAACGTCGATACTTTTGTGCTGCCTTTTACGCGGGAGTATTGGCTAATCTGATTCGTTCAAGCTCCCTCCATTCCGCAAAAAAGGACGTTTCGTTGAATTCTTTTCCTATGCTACTATCCGTCCGGCGGATGGAAGCTCTGCGGTGTTCGTCACCGACGTTACGATGATTGAGCCAACGCCGTTGATTAGGGAGACCGAGGTCGTCGCCAGTGCGTTTCTTCAACGCTAAGAAATGCCAGAGGCGGCGGCAAATAGAGGTCACCCACCTGTCTATGCAGGTTCAATTACGGCTTCGGAACGACACATGCGGTTCTCCTTCCGCCAGAATTCGTCGTAGATCGTAAATAGCCTGTTCGTAAGGGAAGCTGATTTTGTGCGGCCTTTACTTGCATTGGACGATTTAACGATTTGCGACTTTTTCTTTGTAGAGTAGAACCTCGCATATGAACGTGTTAATGATCGGTGATGTAGTGGCTAAACCCGGGCGGCTCGCCGTGCTTGAACGTGTGCAGGATTTGCGCGAGCAGCATGGAATCGATTTGGCGATCATGAATGCCGAAAATCTCGCCGGCGGCTTCTCAGTAACACCTTCGCTCTGCGAACAATTGTTTGCCGCCGGAATCGATGCGATGACATCGGGTAATCACATTTTTGATAAAAGAGAAGCAATCGAGTACATCACTAAACAGCCGCGACTGCTGCGACCGGCCAACTATCCGCCTGGCACGCCGGGCAGCGGGATATGGATCTCCAGCGTGGCCGGAGAGAGAGTGGCGCTCATCAATTTGATGGGACGCGTGTTTATGCCGCCCTCGGACGATCCCTTCCGCGTTGCCGATGCGGTTATAGAAGCACTTCCCAATAACGTAAAAATTCGGATTGTCGACATGCACGCTGAAGCTACGTCAGAGAAAGTGGCAATGGGATGGTACCTCGATGGTCGAGTGTCGGGTGTGGTGGGCACTCATACGCATGTGCAGACAGCTGACGAACGTATCCTGCCGCAGGGCACTGCGTATTTGACTGATATCGGGATGACGGGAAGTTATTCAGGTGTCATCGGAATGAACAAGACAGATGTGATTGCGCGCTTCACCACAGTCACAGCGCGTCGTGCCGATCATTCCAGTGGCGACATCCGAATTTGCGCCGCGGTACTGGAGATTGATGACGTGACCGGACGCGCGACAAAAATCACGCGCCTAAATATCCCGCACGAACACTGATTCATACGCGGAACCAGCAAAGATCGCAGCTACAGCAGTTATTTCGTAACTTCGCGCCGGATGCCCCTGGCCAAATCTATTCTTCTCATCAACTCGCTCTTGAAACCTGGCTCCAAAAGCAGAAATTGATCGAAGTCTTTTTGGGCTGCGACTTCATTTCCCAGAACAACCTGGGCCAGGCCCCTGTTCATGTATGAAAAGGACAATTTCGCGTCCAGCTCAAGCGCGCTGGAAAAATCCATAATAGCCCGTTCGTAATCCCCGAATTTCATATTGACGACACCGCGACCCTGATATGCTGGAGCCAGCTTCGGATTGAGCCGGTTTGCAACCTCAAAATCAGCCATCGCGCTCTGGTTGTCATTTTTCCACAGCTTTATAAAACCGCGAGAACAGTATGCTTCCGGGAGCTTTGGGTCTAACTTGATGGCTGTATTGAGATCCAACAGCGCTCCATCATTGTCGCCCAGTTCCTGTTTGATGTTGGCTCGGTTCGTATAAGCGTGGGCCGAATCGCGGTTAAGCGACAATGCTTTTTCGACGTCTCTCAAAGCGCCCGCATGATCCCCTTTCGCGCGTCGGGCAGCTGCCCGGTTGACGTATATCTGATCCAGGGAAGGACGAATGCGAAGCGCCCGGTCAAAGTCCTCGATGGCTTCATCCCAATCGCCTTTGAGAAACCGCAGTACGCCGCGGTTGGCGTATGCATCAGCGGTCAGCGGATCCACGACTGTGATCTTATCTGCATCGTCCGGCGCCAACGGCTTGGCGCGCGAAGAAGAAGGAGCAAGGCTCGAACTCAGGCGAATAGCTGCAGTGAAGTCGGTAATGGCCCCATCGAGATCTCCCCGGGCCGCCTTGTCGTTACCGTGCTTAAAACAATCTAAGGCTGCTTGCTGGCGTTGTGCGTAGATTGTTGGAGTTAACAACATAGTGAGGGCGAAGAGGGCGATAGGGTAGTAGCGCATTTATGGACCTCCTCATTCCGTTCGCGGAAAGGCGAAGTTGAAGCTCGTTCACCTGTGCGCTAAGATGCTTTTGCCGACGATACATTTTTGCAGCGCCGCAAGGCGATCGAACTTGTGTTGTCCCGGAGACGCCTCGTTGCTATTGCACGTAGCAACGAGGCTCTTCCATATCGATTTTCGTGCTCGAGTCGATCAAGCTGCCATCAACAGTTACAGGAGCGACTAAGATTTATCGATTTTTCAGTCACTCTCGTGCTTTACTGAACTCGATACAGGTTGTCATTATTTAAACGCATAACATGCGAAAAAGTTACATTAAAGTAATCTGATGGAGTCTAATAAGGAGACACCGCGAACCGTGCAGTTGTGACGATCGACGACGTGGGAAATTTCTCACGCGCTGCCCTTACGAACCATCGTGAACTGGATTCAAATATATGTACGAGGAGAGGTAAAACTACGCGGGTCCGGTCTTGGCAGGAACAACCTCGCCGGTCGACATGGATCTCATAATGGGAGATGCGAGAAGAAGTTGCGCATAACCTTCCGGAAAGGAGCGGACACGGCCATTCGAGTCTGTGACGACGTGGCCCGTTTCGCCTTCGGCAACAACCTGCCCGTTAGAGGCGCGGACGATTTCGTATCCAAATCGTAGGGAACGACGTCGCAATTCTGTAACATGCGTGCGCACTATTAATTCATCGTCGTAATAAGCCGGTGCTTTGTAGCGGCAGTAACTTTCAGCTACAACGAGGAAAGCGTCGTCCTGTTCTTCCATGTCTCGATACGAAAAACCGCGGGCGCGACAATACTCTGCTCTTCCAATTTCGAACCAGACAAGATAGTTTGCATAATAGACGATGCCCATCTTGTCTGTTTCGGAGTAGCGGACACGCAACAACGTCTCGTGCCAAACGCCAAATACATCTTCGGGAGCAGGGCTTGTCATCTGAATGAATGCCTGAGAAGTCTTACTTAGTAGAGACCCCGGAGGTCCGATTAAGCTGGTTTAGAAAACGTTTAGCGGACTATAAGAGCGGAACCCTGATGATGTCAAAGCAAATAAATCGAGTGGTCGGTCTTCTGTCCGTCCTGTTTTTGTTGTGCAGCAGCCTTTTGATTCGCGGCCACGCAGCAGCCGGACTGACGCAGAGCGCGGCGGTGGCTACAGGTGCAGGACGAAACGCAGCGATACTCTCCACGACGACTGCTATTCTCAAGGAGACGAGCGAGTTGCGGGAACTTGCCATTGTTCGGCCCGTCAAGAGTGGTGCTCAATCACGTAGTGATATCGAGCGGATGATTATCCACAACCTCGATGAGGAAACGACGCCGGCTGAGATGCATGCCACAGAAGTTATTCTAAAGAAGCTTGGTCTCGTTCCGGTTGATTTCGAGTATCGAGCCTTCATTATAAAGCTCCTGACTGAACAGGTTGCAGGTTACTACGACCCGAAAGCTCAGCAATTTTTCCTCGCCGACTGGATTGAATTGGAAGGTCAGAAGCCGGTGATGGCGCACGAGCTCACACACGCTTTGCAGGACCAGCATTTCAATCTCAGACGTTTCGACAGATGGCCCAAGGGCGATTCAGACGCCGAACTCGCTACGCACGCGTTGATCGAGGGGGACGCCACCTTGTCAATGACAATGTACATGGCAAAGAACCCTTTAGTCGCATTGGCGTTCATAAGATCCCTCGGCTCAGCGGGCGCGTCGTCTGAACAGTTCAAGCAGGCGCCAAGAGCATTGCGTGAGTCGCTGGTTTTTCCGTACGAACAAGGGTCGCAATGGGCAACTCAACTTTACCGGCGCGGCGGCTGGACAATGGTTTCCGCGGCGTTTACGAAATTACCTCAATCCAGTGAACAAATTCTACACGTAGATAAGTATTTCGCTGGTGAGGCGCCGATCAAAATTTCTCTTCCTCCATTGAGTCCTGCACTTGGACCGGGATGGAATCGAATCGATTATGATGT
>JBHEMC010000111.1:0-13533 GCA_046262775.1 Pyrinomonadaceae bacterium
TCGCTAAAGAGTGCATAGGAGTTGTGAATACGACCAGCATGACGCTCAACGACCGATAAACGAACTAATGCCAGGACCCTTAGTAAAGAGTGCTCGATTGGAATTTGGGCTAACGCAACATCAAGTGTATCTTTTGCTAAGTCGAAGAGACCTTGGCGGTAGTAACAGGCGGACAACTCAATGCGAGCTTCGGCAGCACCAAATCTGGAACCCAACTGCTCGTACAAACCCAATGCGCCGTTGAGCAAAGCCTCACCGTGCTTTTGTCCTCCAGCCATCTGTTTAGTGCTGGCGACGCACCCTGCCAGAACTCCGGTGGTGTATAAGAGATCAGCACTCGAACGTAGACTCAACTGGTCCAATTTTGGCCACTCGCCAAAGACCCACCAACGCTTTAGAACTAGCTCAGCTGCATCGAAGTTACCAGTATCGATTTGTTCACGTGCCACGGCACTCAATACTTGCACTTCTTCCGCGGCGGTTAAACTTAGCGAAACTATTTGCGGCGGCAATTGCCCTTCGCAAATCCCAGATTCATCAACGGCTTCAAACATCGCTTCATCGCGGCGAAATTTATATCGAGGTTCAAGAGACAACCGTCGAGCCATCAAATATGCGGCGTACCATTGGTGGGCGGCGGGGTAATCTGACTTCAACTCGTTTGCCCGACGTAACTCCCTTTCAGCTCCCTTCCAGTCCCATTCGTGACGTAATCGCACCTTCTCTTCCGACTGCTTGCTCGAGTCTTCTTGCAGTTCCTCCCTGATCGTCTCCAAGCCCTCAATACTTTCGTCTGCGGCCTCTAGGGAATCATCATCTTCCGGTGGCAAATAGTTTGTCGCCAATCTCAAGTAGCAGTCGATGATGCCCGCGTACGCCAACGCGTAATTCGCATCCAACGAGATAGCCCGGCGAAAATGAACGATAGCTTTTTCGATTTCCGTCCGCGTGTATCTGCTCCAGTGAAATCGGCCTTCAAGGTAAGCTTTGTATGCCTCAGAATTATCTGTGTAGCGAGCGGTAATAGTTTTTTCTTCGTCTCCCGTTAATTGCAACCGCAGCGTCAACGACAGCTGCCGCACAATCTGATCCTGGATCTCCAGTATGTTCCTCTGTACAGAATCGAAGGAGTCTCCCCACAGCTGCCATCCCTTTTCAACGTCGACCAACTCAGCGGTAAATACCAAACCGTCAGTTCCTGATTGGATTTTTCCTAACAACAAAGCATCGACATTAAGTTGCTGACCGATAGTTTGCGGATCGAGCTGCTTGTCTTTGTGACGATAGACCGCGCTTCGCGACATCACGCGCAGTTTTGAGGTCCGCGACAGATTATTGATGATGTTGTTTGTCAGCCCATCCGCCAGATATTCATTTCGCGTATCGCCGGTGGCGTTAATAAAAGGAAGGACAGCGATCGTCGGTGGCGGCGAAGATTCCTCCGGTGCCGGTTCGTCATCGATCCAATTTCCTATCTGAATAGTTTCAATTTTCTTGCTCGCTATGCGTTTGACAGGAGCGATAAAACGATAACCTCTGCGTGCGACTGTCTCTATGTATTTTGCATCTGCGCGACTCTCTGCAAGTGCACGCCGCAAAGTAAAAATGTTTTGCGAAACATTCGCCTCTTCGACAAAACTTTCCGGCCACACTTCCTGCATCAACTCTTCTTTCTCAACTATCTGACCCGCATTCTTCAATAGCATCAAAAGGATTTCCGTAGCCTTTGGAGTAACGGAGACAATTGCACCATCGCGCGTCAATGTGCGCTGGTCCATGTCGAAACGGTAGTCGCCAAATTCGTAGCAGAAACTCGCGTTAGAAGGCATAAGTTCCCTGAGAACGGGCTAAGAAGTTTTTGAGAACGTTCTAAGGATTTAAGTTTGCAGCGTGAGTATAGTTGCCAAGTCGTCAAGCGCCGCTTGCCTAGCCAGACGCAGGGATTCTATGAGCAAGTCTGGTTAATAGCAAGAAAATCGAGCAATCAAAGGCGTTATTCCGATGGCAGTTGTGAGAGGGGGCAAACTCAACTGTCGGACCACGAGTGGTCTAGTTGTCGGATTTGGGTACCTCACCCCGGCGACCTTCGCGGGTCTTTGCGCTTCTTGCGCTGAATTCGCCCAGTAGTTCGGTTCTTGGGGCGCAAGACCTGCGAAGTAAATGATCTGGCTGGATCCGGTAATTTATCTATACAACTTTGGAGTGCGCAGACCTCACGCAGCTTTGTTACACACGCGGCGATAACCGATCGCCCGTCACAGTGGTGAGGGGAAAGGTGCGTGACATCATGAGAAAGCGATGGCGGTCGGAACGCGTACTCCAAAGAAATAATCTGGATGCGCGTCGGGTCGGCCGCAGCGTTATCTGTGGTGATCGCATTCTGCCATCAGCGGTTTCTAACGTTGACTCCTCATTCGTCACGGCTGGTGTTTCGCAGAGAAGCGATCCCACAGTTGCCGAATAGTAGTGCGCACTTCTTTTGAAAAGCGTTTCATTGAGGGCCGCCGTTAAGAAAAAACTCCAAATGAGGTGAAGCTGAAGATTGCTGCCGTGCCCCGTGACAGGTCACAAGCACAGCAAGCGCTTGAAAATGGTTTGAAGTTAACGTTGTCACAAAGCGTGCCGGCACGCACTCCAAGGCAGTGAAAACCGAGAAAGTTGATGCTGTGACAAACGAGCCCAGGGATCGACTTCCGAGTTGGAATGAAATCTACTACGCAAGAAGATCGCGTAGGCGTTGCTTGATCACGGCATCCTTCGGAGTCTTTGCGCCGCCATTGAGCCATGAATGTACCTTCTGCACTGTTACGGAGTGAGTAATAGAGCTCCGTATCTCTACTTCGAGCTTGCTCATCTCCTGTGGTTCACAGCTGTGCTGCTTGAACGTTCTTATCGCAAGCACCGCTGCTTCATACATACTTTCCGCTTCCACCTCCACCGTGTGTCTTAAACCTTCAATGTCTACATATGAAACAATGCAGTAAGCCATCAAAAAACTGTAGCAGGTAAATTTTCGGTTCGAGAACCCTCCCTCGTACCCGATTGTCGAAATTCGACGTACTATCCAATCTGCGATCCGGATCTAAAAAAAGATCCTGGGCTACCCCACTTGACCATCAATCTCCTGAGCAGCAAAATACTCTTGACCCATTACAATTAGCGAACACTGCCCTCGATTCTTAGTCCAACCTGTTCCGGAGCTGATTCCGAAAGGACGATTACTCATGGCAAGTAAAGCAAGCATCGGTGGACACCCAATTCACCCGATCCTAATACCTTTCCCCATCGCGCTTTGGTCCACTTCGTTTGCGATGGATATCTGGTTTTATTTCGATCGCAATCCGAGCTGGCTCTTAATCTCCAAGTTTCTGATCGCTGCCGGATGTTTGGGCGCGGTCGCAGCAGCGATACCTGGCATTATCGACTGGCTCGCTCTCAAGGAACCTCGAGTATCGAAAGTCGCAAACTGGCATGCGCGCCTGAACGTGATTGCCTTGATTGTGTTTGCCATCGATCTCTATTTCCGAATGCACGTTGGAAGTCATTGGGTAAACAATCACCTGACGATTCCGTTCCTACTTTCAGTTCTGGGAATCATCCTGATTTCAATTTCAGGTTGGCTGGGAGGGGAGCTCGCGTACAAGTACGGTGTAGGGGTTGCGCCCCAGCACGACAGTCGAGAAGAAGAAGACGCGAAGCTTAGATACGAATAATCGTGGCGAGGAGAAGCTCTTCACCACGAGAACCAGACTACGACGATTGCCCTTTCACTCCCGCGAACTCGTACGTCACATGCAAACGTAACGCGCCGTCGAGAACCTCCGACCGCACGTCTTTGACGCGAGCCCTGACGGCGCCGTTACTGGCTTTCACCGGTACCATCAACGAGAGTTGACGATCGGTTACGAGCACCAGGGGATTTACACGCTGATTGATTGCGCTCTGTACAAACACTGTTACGAAGGTATTGGCCATCGGCGCTACGCCTTCCAGGTTAACGCCGTTAACATCGACGTGCCCATAAACTGTTTGCTGCGCCTGATCAAACGACAGTTGAATCGTCGTTTGGGCCCACCCTTTGAATTGCATGCAGTTGCCGAGCAAATTGTAGCTGCCCGTAAACGCCATAGGAGCTGTAATATTTCCACCGGCAAACTGCACACCTGTTTTTACGCCACTTCCTTCGGCCAGCAGTGTGATCGTGTTTCCGCAGCCGCCCTGAAGAGCTGCTGGTCTAACGTGAGCAGCGTCATCATTACCGTTCATCCGGCCGAGGTGAAAGGTAGGCGCATCTAGGCCTGAGAACGTAGTAGCGAGTAGCGCATCCATAAATCCCTGCTGGAACGTAATGACAACAGTGGCAGGCGGATCTCCGCTCTGATCGGGTGGTTTTACTCTAGAGCCGGGTACCGACCTCGCACGCGGTACACCCAGTAAGAAAACTGCAGCGACTCCTCCAAGTACTACTCCCAATAGCAGGATTAATAGATATCGCATCTGTCTCCTCAATAAGTCGCGCGCGGACTTGCAGCGGGCGATGAAGTCTGAGTGGCGCCAGGCGTCGGTGGCGGCGGCGCTGTGGCTGCAGCCGAGTTCATGTTCATCAACAAGGTCCTTAGCACTGCAGCGACGGTTCCTGTTACCGCATCGATTTGTGCTCTCACCTGCGCAGGCGGAACTTTGTTTAATCCGGCAGGAACTTCAAACATCGACGCGTCGATGTCTGTTGTAATATCGCGCATTTCCGCCACAATGGTCGCAGCTTTCACGCCCTGCACATTTCCCGTGGCTTCGCTGAACAACTCAGCACGCAACGGCAATCCAGTGTCTTTATCTACGTAAACAAACGATTCTGTGTTCACCTGTCCAGCTGATGTGTTCGTGTTCGAGGTTCTCGAATAGCTGTATTTGTTCGCCGCACGACCATTAACCGATTCCTCACCCACGAGTTTAATCCCCTGGAGCCTGTCCAGATAGGAAACGAGTTGACCTGGCGTCATTAATTTGTGAAGTTGAAAACCGGTCGCTTCCGGTGTCAGTTCAGCATATTGTTTACGAGCGGGAGCGATCACATACGGCGTTCCATTGTGATCCAAATAGATTAGATCGGATCCATCTGGAAGTTTGAACGAAACGTATCGGTCTTCGCCGTTCTTTGCGACTTGAGCTGACAGTGTTGGAATCCCAATAGCTTTATCACCACCTTCGGTCTGGGCAGTGAATACAAGAGTCGCACGATATTTATCCGGTTCGCGCGCGGCCATCGCGGAGATGGGTTCGATGGAGGTATTGCTGTTAGTGGCCACAACATTGGCATTGGTTGAAAGGTTTGTGTTGATATTTGCATTTGTATCAGCGGAGCGTTGGCAGCCACTGGTTAACAGGAGTAGTCCTGAGGCAAGCAACACAGAGAAATAGATGTCGGCAGTTTTCATAGCAATATCTCCGAAAGAATTTAGCCCGCGGGCGGCAACCAATTTGTTCAGGGGGTGGTATCAGGGATGGCTTAAGAATATACCACGGAGCGGAAACGAACAAACAGTTAATATGGACCTTGTTCGCAGTCACCAAAAAGGGATTGTCACTTAACCGTCACCGTGTTGACATGCGATTGATTTTGTCATAGAAGCGGCGTTGCTCTTTCACAAATTTTTAAGGACTCGGACATGAAAACTATTCCCGTCGTGTTAGTCATGGCTTTTGCTATCTCCCTTTGTAACCTTTCAGGTAAATTTACAACCGGAAAATCATCTTCTACAGGTTCTAATAGTTCCAACTCTTCTGACACATCCGGTTCTTCGGACAGCGGCGGGATTACGGCGGAACACCCTCAACCGACCGCTGCGCAGACTGCAGCACTTGCGGGCGGTCAAGACGTAAAGTGGGACCAACAAGGCATGTCGTGGACTGTTCCAGCGAATTGGACGGAACAGACTAAAGAATCCAAGAGTTTGCTGTGGAGTTCGCCGGGTGGTGGTGGCACTCCGGCCTCGCTGATCGTCGATATCTCACCCATGGATGAAAGTTTTCCCACTGATGCGAGTATTAAGGCTTTCTACGATGGTGCCAAGACTCGTGCAAAAAATGGTGAAGTTGATGAACTAAAGTGGCTTGAAATCGATGGCGTTAAGGGTGTTGAATTTCGGGAATCAAATCCGGAAAAGCCTGACGGCAGTCGGCGCTTACAGTGGCTTGCTTATCGAAAATATGCAGGGCAAGTACAATTTGTGAACGTAATGTTGGCGACGAGTGGCAAAGACTTTTCGCGACATCAGGACGAGTTCTACGGCATTCTTTATTCCACAAAGCTGGTTCACTGATCGGAAGTCTTACCAAACGACATCGGTGCGCTTCAACTTCATCCTCACATTGGGTGGTCGAGACAAACGCTTCAACCGCCCAAACTTCAGCAGAGATGTGGTGCGGCAAACTTTGTAGCCCACCAGCTTTGGATTGACAATTGTAACTGGATACGTTAACTGTTCGTCGTCGACCGTTTTTGTAATAGTTGTTCCTTACAACCTGCGCGCTTATTCGCAAAACAAACTGACGCTTCAGTTTGGAAGTCTCGCAGGTACCCTTGGTATTTAGCCTCAATTTGCATCTTCGTCTCCCACTAATTTGCCGAACAAGGTGCTCAATAGCGCTCCATTCCACTCCCACTGGAGGTCACAACAATGGCAAAGAAGAAGGCTGCCTGGACAGTCCTGGTTTACCTCGCAGGTGATAACAATCTTAGTACCGAATGTTTATTTGCTCTGACAGAGATGAAGAAGGCCGCTCCCGCGCCACACATCAATGTCGTTGCCCAGTTTGATCCGCAAGACCCTTTCCTGCCTACGCAGCGTTACGAAATCAACCGACGCAGTTCCCAGATTTTGTTTGACGACATTGTCGATGAAGCTCATTTCGACCCTCGTACTCGGGAAGTCCAATTTAGGAAAGAAAGCAAGAAGGCGGTCGCGTTAGCTCGCAAACGTCGCGAGTTTCGAGGTCGAACTCAACCAGGAAGAAATGAGACAAGAACACTCGCCGCACCTATTCGTGGTGACGACATAATGTCAAACGATACCGACAGCTCCTCTCCCATTACGCTTTACAACTTCATCAGTTGGGGAATACAGGAGTACCCCGCAGACCACTACATGGTTGTGCTGTCGGGCCACGCTGGAGGAACGGAGCGCGACTACCTGTTGCGAGACGAGAGTTCGCGACGTTCGCTTACTTTCAATGAATTGAAACTGGTGTTCGATCAATTGCGCGGCGATCTTGGTGGTAGTCGTATCGAAATTCTCGGGATGGATAACTGTCTGATGTGCATGGCTGAGATCTGTTACGAGCTGCGCGAGTCGGTTGACATCATTGTCGGCTGCGAGAGTTACAGTCCAGCGTCGGGGTGGCCGTACCGGCGAATTCTCGAACGCATGCGAAGCGACTGCAATGGCCCACGATCGCCGCACGAGAAACTTGGCCCAACGCAGGTTGCGAAGGCTATCGTCGATGAGTATGTGAACTACTATGCCGATTACTGGCTTGCCGGTTTGTCGATCGCACAATCAGCACTTGACGTAACCCAGGTTGATGGTTTGAAGGTAACGGTTGATACTTTCGCCGATTCCCTTAATAAAAAACTGAACGGACGAGCGCGCACGGCCGCTAACAGGCAAGCTCGACTTGATGGCTTCATGGAAGCATTAGTCTTAGCACACTGGGAAGCTCAATCCTACAATGGCGAGTTGTACGTTGATCTTTACGATTTCTGCGACTGTCTCGAGCGACGGTCCACGGACAAAGAAGTTCGTCGACAATGTCAGAACGTAAAGAAATTCATAGCGTCGAAATTCGTTCTGGCCTCGGGATTCAGTGGCGCAAAATACCAGTATTCACACGGAGTCTCGTTGTATTTTCCCTGGGATCAGGTGGCGAGCAGCTATTTCAATCTTGAGTTTGTGTCAGGTTCACCAGGGAGAGGATGGGCCGGTTTTCTCGACACGTATGTAGCTGTAACGCGTCGTGGTCCGCGTTGGATAACAGGCGACGAAAGACTCCTTGGCGGAACTGCGGACAGCGCCGAAATCCGCATGACAGCTGATCGTATGACAGCCGACCGCATGACAGCGGACCGCATGACAGCTAATAGTGTGTCGGGAAACGCGATTCACAGCATGAGAAATCCTCCGATCGTATTTTTCCCGAGTGCAGACCTGCGCGATTCGCAACAGGTTTGGGCAGCGCAGAAAAGACTCTTCACGCCTCAGTAACAGTTGCAGGATGAAGTTAGCAATTGTCTACACAAATGTTTGTCGTACTTCTTTGGGCTTAGTCATCCTGGGGATGCTCGCATGTGCCTTTCATGTTCATAATTGGGGGAATACAAGTGCGCAGAATCTGGCGCCAGACAAAAGGCATGACGCAGCAGCCAATTTTGCCGCAGCTGAAAAACTGCGCAACGAACAGCGTGAGGACAGCAATCGCGCCGCGGTTGCCAAATATCGACAGGCGGCCGATATGTGGCGGAGTGCGGGCCAAACAACGGAAGCGTCGAGGGCACTTAAAACTGCGGGCGATATCTATCAAATTCTTGGCGACGAGAAAAATGCGACTGTCAGCTACCAGGAAAGTCTTGCGTTGAGCCGTAAGAGCAAAAGCCCGGCAGAGGAAGCTCGCACTCTGAATGCTCTTGCCTATCTCCAGTTTTTGTCGGGCGACACTAGTGACGCACGGCGAAACTCCACGTTAGCGTACAAACTTGCTCGTAAGATAAACGATCGTGGCATTGTCGCGCGCTCGATGAGCAATCTCGCAGAAACAGAGTTTACTGCTGGAAATTTGAAGCAGGCTCAGTTAAAGCAGCAACAAGCTTTGAGGTTAACGGAAGAAGTTGGCGATGCCGTTGGTCAGACCCAGGCTTTGATTGCACTCGGGTATTACTATGGAGATTTGAGCGAACCACTTAAAGCGCTTCAATCGTACAACGACGCGTTAAAGGTTGCCGATGCGAGCGGAGATCTACGCCTCGAAACTCTCGCCCTAATTGCCATCGGAAATCTGAAGTGGAAACTTGGTGATAACCAGGAAGCTCTCAACTATTACGGACGTGCGCGGGCCGTCGCTCAACGCATCGGCGACCGTACCTCGCTAGCGATCTGCACTGGCGGCATAGGTGTCGTCTATTTTGGCCTGGCTGACCAACCGAAAGCTCTTCAATACTCAGAGCAGGCGTTGCAGCTATTTGAAGCGAACGATCAGAAATGGGGAGCTGCCGAAGCCAGGATGGATCTCGGGCGAATCAATCATGCGCTAGGACGTTATGAGGTTGCGCTGCGGTTCTTTTCGGATGCAGTTGATTCCTTCAAACGATTGTCGATGCCTCGTCTCGAAGCACAGGCCCTGCGCGACATTGGCCAGGTATATAGCGCCCTCCACGATCAGCAACACGCACTGGAATCGTATAAGCAGGCTCTTCGATTGACACGCTCCGGTCAAGATCAACGTCACGAGGCATACACACTCAATTGTATTGGCCGCACCTACGAGCAATTAAACGATGCGCACCGAGCGCTCGACTATTACCGTCGAGCGTTGCCATTGAGTCGTGTCGGTGCTGATCATGGTGGAGAGGCACTGACGTTGTACAACCTGGCACGAATCGAACGAGACCACGGCAATCTCGCGGAAGCGCAGGGAACAATCGAGCAGGCAATTGAGATTTCAGAGTCGCTTCGCACCAGTGTGTCGAGCCAGGATTTGCGTGCCGCATACTTTGCCAGCATTCGCTCAATCTACGAACTGTATATCGACGTTCTGATGTTGCAACACAAGCTGAATCCTGATGCCGATTTCGACGGGCGCGCGTTTGCGGTCAGTGAACGTTCACGCGCGCGGTCGTTGCTCGATTCGTTGCAGGAGGCACAGGCCCACGTTGATGCTGATGTCGCACCCGAGCTGCTGCAACAGGAGCGGACCTTACGCGCATTGATTAATGCAAAAGCCGAGCGGCAAATACAGTTGCTCGCGCTTAAAAAGAAGTCAGAGGCTGATGCCATTGGGAAGGATTTGGACCAGCTGATGATCCAGCACGGTGAGATTGTGAATCGTATTAAAGCCACCAGCCCTCACTTCGCAGCGCTAACAATGCCGCACATTGTTGAAGTGAAAGACGTTCAGCAAACACTTCTCGACCCCAACACTCTACTGTTGGAATATGCTCTAGGAGACGAGCGCAGCTATGTTTGGATTGTTTCGCATGAAAGCATCGCAAGTTACGTCTTGCCGGGTCGCCATGAGATTGAATCGTCGGCACGCCGTCTTTATGAGTTGATTACTCGTTACCAACCGCGTCCCGGCGAAACCGTCGAGCAGCGAAGCCAACGACAGTCGGCGGCAAGTTCAATAATTCCCTTCGAAACCAATCTGTTGAGTAAACTCATTCTTTGGCCTATCGCGAACGAGTTGGGCACTAAACGTCTGTTGATCGTTACGGACGGGGCGCTTCAATACATCCCTTTTCAGTCGCTCGTGTTGCCGAACGACGGAAGTCAACCGCAATGGCTGATGACCGACCATGAGATCGTGAACGAGCCATCCGCGTCAACTCTAGCTTTGCTTCTAACCCAAACGGTCGCGCGGCCACGCGGCACAAACACGGTAGCAGTTCTGGCTGATCCCGTTTTCGAAGTCGACGATCCACGGCTTCACAACACTCAGGCGCAGCCGCAGTCGACTGAAGACATTGCAGCTAGACAGGCGCTGCGGGACATCGGAATATCAGCAGACGGGTTACAAATACCTCGCCTGCTTGCCTCGCGGGAGGAGGCAGACGCAATCATGGCTGTAGCTCCGTGGGGAACAGGATTGAAGGCTGTCGGGTTCGATGCCAGCCGAGCCAAAGTCATCAATGGCGATCTCAGTAGTTATCGAGTGATTCACATTGCTACTCACGGCGTGATCAATACTGAACACCCGCAACTATCTGGCGTGGTATTTTCTTTATTCGACCGGCAGGGCCAGCCTCAAGATGGATTCCTTCGACTTCATGACATTTACAACTTACATTTGCCTGCCGATCTTGTCGTGCTCAGCGCTTGCAGTACAGGGTTGGGAAAAGAGATCAAAGGTGAAGGTTTCGTCGGTCTCACGCGTGGGTTCATGCATGCTGGGGCCAGCGGAGTAGTCGCCTCACTCTGGAAGGTCGACGACGATGCCACCGCCGAACTCATGAAATATTTTTATGAAGCGATGTTTAAAGATGGTCTGCCTGCGGCAGCTGCTTTACGTCAAGCGCAGATGTGGATGTCGCACCAGAAGCGCTGGCAAGCACCCTACTTTTGGGCAGGCTTTATTCTTCAGGGAGAATACGATCAAAACGAAAGTGTGAATCGTTACGCCTCATTCCGTGGCAAACCAGCTGTTACCTATGCCGCCACAGTTGCCGTGGGGATCGTGCTGGTGGTGATCGTAATTCAATGGCAAAGGCGAAGAAGGAATACTTAGCTACAATGCACTCTCCTGGTCAATCTCCTTCTCGTGAAAGCCGATGAATCGTAACTGGGTATTAACTCAGGAATCCTTCACTGCTCTCCTCGCCTGGCTTCATTCAGATGTCGAAACTGCCGCAGGGATATACGAAGAGATTCGTCGACGGTTAATTAGAATTTTCATCTCGCGCGGTTGCGCTGAAGCTGAGGATCTCGCCGATGAAACTATGAATCGTGTTGCCAAACGGTTGAGTAATCTCGAGTATGGAGTTGACGACGACCGTGTGCGATATTTTTATGGAGTAGCGAACAAACTATACCTTGAGTACTTGAGACGCAAGCCGGCCGCTGTTTTAGCGCCAGCACCCTTGGACGATGAAGAAACAGAACACAGGTTGTCTTGTCTCGAATATTGCATGGACCAATTGGCTCCCGAACATCGAGACCTGGTCCTCGCATATTATGAGGAAGAGAAAAAAGCCAGGATAGATCACCGTAAGTTACTAGCCGAACGTCTCGGTCTTGCGCCTAACGCATTGAGAATCAGAGCTTTTCGCATTCGATCGCAGTTGTGCGAGTGTGTTGAGAGATGTTTGCGTGCGCAGAATTCCTGAAATGCCCCGCGGCAATTTGTCATCTAGAATGGGAGGCGCGAAAGTAGTTGCAGTCCAACTCGATAGAGCAAAATGAGCTAAGGGCGCATCTGCTCAACAAATTATCGTCGGAACAAAGCGAGGAATTAGAGCAACGCCTGCTGATCGAGAAGGAGCTTCTCGATGAGTGGCTCATAGCTGAAGATCAACTGATTGACGACTATTTGGCCCAGCGGCTCAATGAACAAGACCGGGAGCGGTTTGAAAGCCATTTTCTCGCCGCCGATGAACGGCAAAGAAAGCTACGGTTCAGCGCTGCGTTGCGTAAGCTCATAAGACAAAACGAGGAGAGTCATGGAGCAGCCACGACGGCGAAGCCTGCAGCGCAAGCACCGCGAGGGAAGAACTGGATTTCGTTTTGGTTCCTCGGTCAGCCCGCTACAGCTATTGTCACTCTGGCAGTTGTTTTGCTGGGTCTGCTCGCGTGGTCTTTGCTAAGCAGGCCGCACACCGCGACAAATTCATCCGCACCCGCGTTCGTCGTGCAACCAGTTCCCGGCATTACCCGAGGAGGGGAAGGTTCACAACGAATCGCCATCCCACACAACAAGCAAAAAGTAGAACTCGAACTGGAAATTGCAAGGAACGATTACTCGACGTATCGGATCGAAATCTTAGAAGAGACTCGGCCGGTCCTGACAAGTGATTCAGAAAAAGTGCAGATGGCTGACGCGAGCAACTTCGTAATCGTGACCGTCGACAGTAAGCTGCTGAACCCAGGTGATTATCAGATCAAACTCAGCGGTATTACTCCTTCTGGTATACGTGAGCCGCTCGCGAATTACTCGCTTCGCATCGTTCCATAGAGCTGATTAACGAACGATGGAATCAAGACTGAAGATTGATTTTTCTAGAAAGTCATTGACAGAGGAGTTTCCAAGTTTGCGACGCTTGGGAATGGCAGCGGGCCGATGAATCCGCCAAAATTGGCATCCAAATTCACGTCGATAGATTTCAGGGACTCTTTTCGAATCGCTTAGTAAACCTCCGTTGAACGGCCCGCCGCTTTCTAACGCTCCTGTGCTGTATTGATCACCTCCGTCAGCCATCCACTGAATAAACACCCTTAGAATTCAACCGATCCACTTGTCACTTATTACATTTGAAAAAATGTGAAACGTTTCGGAGGGTAATGTCATACCCATTGAAGGAATTAGTTTCATCCGAATCTACGAAGGTCATAATCGATAAGAGGAACTTTCGAAAACGGACAGCCGCTTGCATTACCCCACGCACGAATCCCTCACCCCCCTCCATGCCTTGAGCATGCCTCATTTAAACGGCGAGCGACTGTAAACACTGAGTCGCTCGCCGATTGTTTTGTCCTCAATTCACACAGATTCGCAGGTCAGGAAGGGGACCCCGCTCAACTTCCATCGCCAGTCACCTTCACCTTACACCAC
>JBHEMC010000112.1:0-12704 GCA_046262775.1 Pyrinomonadaceae bacterium
GGGCCAGTTGAGCCGCGCCGCGACCTGCTCGATATGGGTCGACTTGCCGGTGCCGTGATAGCCGGAGATGATCACCCGGCGGTTGTGGGCGAAGCCGGCCAGGATCGCGAGCGTGGTGGCACGGTCGAAGCGATAGTCCGGATCGACGTCAGGAACCTTGTCGTCGGCCTTGGAATAGGCCCGAACTTCCATGTCGGAATCGATGCCGAACAGTTGCTGAACCGACACCTTCATGTCGGGCAGGGCTGGTCTGTCTTGCACTGCTGAAACCATTGCTTCTCCGTGGCCCCGGGGAACGGCGCGGGGCCGCATGGATGACCGGGCTTAGATGGAGGATTCGGATTTGGCGGCAACCTAGCAGAGCCGGATACACCGCGAAAGCCGGGCTATGCATGGCTAAAATGCCCGGTTTTCCGGCCAATTGTCGAGAAATAAATCACGCAGGCAACTAACAGCACGATCAAGAGGCGGGAGAACGTTTTCATGGCAGCACCGAGAGAATATGGTCCTGGGCGCGCAACAGACTACCACAAACGGAATGCTGAAGGTCATTAAATGGCGAGATGTGAAAACGATTAGCTGAAGTGGCCCCCAAAATCCAAACATTCATTGAGTGCCCAACTGCTGCTAATCTAAGCTTCGGCTCTTCATCAGGTTCTTCTGCACCAGTCAGAAATAGCGGCAGAAGCGAGTTGTCGTGAGGCGGGAATAAACGCTTGAGATCAATCTATGACGCGCAGCAGAAAACCTTACCTTAGGTTGCTCAGAAGAACGTGCGCCTGAATTGATCGTGGCGCAGACGCGCCGATCCAAGTAGTGGGCCGAATTGAGCTTCGCCACGGACATGCTCAAGCAACGGGTCATTCAAGAAATAGGGGTAACAGAAAAACCCCTGATCGATGCTCTTCTTCAATAGCCGCAATGCGGCAGCCCGCTGCTCCAACAAGCTATAGCATTCTGCCAGCTTGTAACTTAATTCTCCATCTCCAGACGGGTCTTCTTCGAGCTTGCGATCAATCACCTTCGCGAGATCGATCGCTTCGCGATTATGGCCATCCATAGCCAGTCTTAAAACTCGGCCCAGTTGCGACACTAGCGCATTGGAATCGAGTTGGTAAGCGCGATCGAAATAGAACGACGCGCGAGTCCAATCTTTCAGATAATAATTCCCGAGGCCGCGATAGAAGAGCGTATACGCGTCGTCGCGCGCCGGCAAGCTGTCGAGAAACTTTTCATATTGCTCCGCATACAGATAGCTATTGAACAAATGGCCCGAGAGATGCGCGTAGAGTTGCAATGCGTCTTCGCCTTCGGCGATTGACTCATCAAGCATGCCGGCATAGCGATAGGCATAGCTTAACTCCCAATGAGCAAAAGGGTGGTTTGGATTATCATCGATTACCTTTCTCAAAATCGACACGGCTTCATCGATCCTATTATTTTCGGTAAGGAAGTTAGCCAGCATCACGCGTGTTTCAACCTGCTGCGGATTGAGCGCAATAGCTTTGTCATAAGCAGCCTGCGCTTTATCGTGAAATTCTCGGCCTCCAAAATACTGCGAGGCTGTAACGCTGTAAGCCTTGCCCAGATACGTCCAAGCCAACGCATAGCCGGGATCAAGCCGAACCGACTCTTCCAGCAATTTAATCGCGGTCGAATGTTCGTTCGATGAGATTAGGTAACGACCACGCAAAAAGCTCTCGTAAGCGAGCGGATTTTGCGGGGCGTCCATCTTGAGCCGTTCGGTCTCGGCTGGTGAAAGGCTTAATTGGAGTCCTTTGATAATTTCCTCGGTGACGCGATCCTCCATCGCCAGCACTTTGTCATACTTTACGTCGATCGTATCGCGCCACAGAATCTCGTTTGCGCCAACATCAATCAGTTGCGCAGTCACGCGCAGGTCGTCGCCATCTTTCAGAAAACTGCCCGTTAGTAGTTTGTCCACATTCAGCTCAATTGCTACCGCGCCCGGATCGATCTCCTGATTGCGATACTTTGCGGCGGAAGACGAAGGTCGCACGATAAGCATGCGGATGTGGCCAAGCTTGTTGGTGATGGAATCGGCCATTGAAGGTCCGAGAAAATCGGTCTCGGTGTTGGGCTTGAGATTGCGAAAGGGGATGATCGCCAGGCTATGCGGCTTTAAGGGCGTTCGTCTGCTTACATTGTGTTTCGAATTGATGAGGTAACCAGCAAACACTAACCCAACGGTCATCGTGGTCACGATAATTGTTGAAAGCCCCTTGGTTTTTTTGAGCCACGTGATTGTCAGCCGCGACAGGGCGCGCGCGGATACTGATTCAGCGCGGGTAGATGATGCGTTTTGATCGATCGTTTGTTGAAGGTCCTCCTCGCCATTTGTCTCCTGTTCTTCAATCACGATGCGCGAGCGCGTATGCTCTCGCAAGATCAGGTCCGGCGATTCTGCCAGCACTTCCCTAACTTCAGCTACGAACCGATAACCGCGTTTTGGCACCGTCTCGATGTATCGGACGCCGTTCTCACCTTCACCGAGCGCTTTACGAAGTTGCGAGATGTTTACCGCGAGATTGACCTCCTCGACGAAACTGTCCGGCCAGAGGCGCTTCATTAACTCGTCCTTGTCCAGCATGTGCCCGCTGTTTTCGACCAGCAGTATGAGGGTTTCCAGCAGCTTCGGTTTCAGCGGCACAGTCTGCTCGTGGCACAAGAGCCGGCACTCCTGCGGATCCAGACGGAAGCTGCCGAATTCGTACAAGCGCTTTGTTTGCCGGGAATTCATTGCGTTTAGTTTTTGTTAAAGAAAAATTTATGACACGCAAAAGACTTTCTTCACGCGCCCTAATAGTGTCCGCGTCCAATCAGAATAGGTGTCGAGCAATTTTTGAGACGTGGGACTTCGAGTGGGGGTGATTCTATATCTGTTCTCTGGGGGCCGCAATGACGGTAACAGTCGATAGAGAACCGGGAACGGTAGCGACCGGATCCCAGGGTCAAACTTGAGTGGTATGTCCCATGACGCTTTTTCCGAAGGCCTGCGACCGGACTTTCGGCTTACAAGAACAGAGAGAGGCGCGTGAAAAAAAAGCGGACCGAAATCACCGTCGAGACTGATCGCATGTTGGTTGTTAGCAGTCCCAAAAAAGTCATCAACTGGTGCGGGGCCTGCGGCGCGCATTCAGAAATGGTCCCGGTGGACGAGGCCGCATTGATCGCTCGGGTTGACTCGCGGACGATTTTTCACCGGATTGAGGCAGAAACGGTGCATTCCGGTGAAACAGCCCAGGGTTTGCTTCTGGTATGCCTCAACTCGTTGCTCAAATAATCTGGAAAGGATGAAAGACAATGAAAAAAAGCAATGCAAGTCGGACTGTCGTGTCAGTGGCTTCAGTATTCATTTTGGCTGGCATATTAATGTTCGGACTGGCCTTTAAGGATGGCAGTGGGAGCCTCGCTCCCACGGTGGGAGCGAAGAGCGAGGACAATGGCAGAAGATGTAGCGAACAAAGCGCGAAAGGGACGTATGGGTTTGCGCTCGTCGGAAGCTTCGCCGCTATTGGGCCGGTTGCCACCAGCGGAACGACTACCTTCGATGGCGAGGGACATGACTCAGGAAAATATACTTTGACGACCTTTGGCGCGACCGAGGAGTTCACTTTCACCGGAACCTACACGGTAAATCCAGACTGCACTGGAACTGCGACGTTGAATGTCACTCCAGTCGTGTTTGGCTTCAGCGTCCTACACTTCACCGCTGTGGCCACCGACAATGATAAAGAGATCAAGTGGCTCATCACCGATCCGGGAATAGTCATCGCCGGCACCCTCGACAAGCAATAGCCGCCTGCCAAACCACAGTAACGCATTCGTTGTGCTCATTAGCCAACCACACAAGGAGATACTATGAACAGGATTAAGAATTCAGTCATTAATTTTTTCGGCATGTTTGTCGTAGTGAGCGCTTTAGTGCTCATGCCAATTCCGACAAGCCACGGCCAGTTTTATTCAATGTCGCAGCGGAAGGACCAGCAGAGTCAGACCTTGCTGCGTGACGCGCTGGCACAGAATGTCTCCGAATCACGAGTTGAAGAGGCTCTTTTCAAACAACAGGATGGTGACGAAGAGGGAATTAATCCCTGTGATCATCAACCGCTTGGCAATGCTTTCGGCCGCAGCCGCCGGTGTCCGCCGCGAGGCAGCAGCGCTGGCGTAGCCAAAGGCGATTTCAATGGCGACGGTTTTGCCGACCTTGCTGTAGGCGTTCCGCTCGAGGACGTGGGCCGGGCCAAAGATGCCGGCGCTGTTAACGTCATCTACGGCTCCGTAAATGGCCTGACCTCTGCAGGTAACCAGTTCTTTACTGAGAACGGCTTAGGGGGTTTAAACCTGCCCACATTTGCCAATCATTTCGGAGCGGCTCTCGCCTCAGGCGACTTCAACGGCGATCGCTATTCTGATCTGGCGATCGGAATACCGGACGAAGATCTCCAAACGCCCACCGGCACAATTTCAGACGTTGGCGCAGTTCTTGTCTTGTACGGCTCGGAGAGAGGCCTGACAGACATTAATGCACAAGGGTTTAGAGGCGTCATCGCAGCCGGTCACTTAGGACAAGCGCTTGCTTGGGGCGACTTCAATGCTGATAGCATCGGCGATTTGGCTATAGGGACACCAGGGCGTGATATCGGGAGCGCCTTGGGCGCTGGTTCAGTAACAGTGTTCTACGGCAGCGCCACTGGCCTTTCGAGCGCCAGCGGTCAGTTCTGGGCACAGCATGTATCAGATGGCAACGGGACCATTCTGGACTTTGCCGAAACTGGCGACAACTTCGGCGCCAGTCTCACCGCCGGCGACTTCAATGGTGATGGGGCCTCAGACCTGGCTGTGGGAGTGCTCTCGGAAGACGAAACAGGTTTTGCCGATGCTGGTGCTGTTAACATAATTTATGGTCGGGCCGGTTCTGGCCTAACTACTCTAGGAAATCAGATCTTGCGAGACACCATACTGCCCATCGCAGTGGGGGATAACTTTGGCCGCGCCCTAACTGCCGGAGATTTCAATGGCGATAGGTTCGACGACTTAGCCGTTGGCATTCCTTTGAGAGACATAGGAACGGCCACGGACGCTGGAGCAGTCGTGGTTGAATACGGTACCAGTAATGGACTGGCCGAGTCT
This sequence comes from Pyrinomonadaceae bacterium, assembly GCA_046262775.1. GTDB lineage: Bacteria > Acidobacteriota > Blastocatellia > Pyrinomonadales > Pyrinomonadaceae > PSRF01. The sequence continues at coordinate 5,155 of JBHEMC010000112.1, forward strand.
GGCGTTCAGGTCTGGACACAAGACTCGCCCGGCGTTGTCGATGGCGCAGAGACAGGTGACCAGTTTGGGCTTGCGCTCGCGGCGGGCGACCTCAACGGTGATGGTCGGAAGGACCTAGCCATCGGGGCACCTTTCGAAGACTTTCCGATTACGGGGACTCTTCAGCGTGTCGATGCCGGCATTGTCCATGTTTTCTATGGAGCCAGCGGCGGGCTGACCGCAAACCTTAGCCAACAATTCAACACGGGCGTGGGAGGCGAGCGATTCGGTAGCGCGCTGACGGCCTGGGATTTCGGGAATGGTCCACAGGCCGATCTGGCCGTGGGGGTTCCCTCCTGGAATGTTGGAAGCATAGCCGGTGCCGGCGCGGTCAATGTCTTCTATGGGACCGCTGACGGCGTAACGTTTACGGGCCATCAGGTCTGGACACAAGACAGCACCAACATCTTGGACGTAGCAGAGTCTGGGGACCAATTTGGCAGCGCGCTTTATTGAACGAACATATCTCTCGGCGTAACGCGCGCTTAGCGCTTTGCGCACCTCACCGATTCGTAGAGTCCCTGCCTGCTGCGACGGTCAAGCAATAGGCAGCAACTCTGCTTGGACGAAGTTCCAAATCCGCAGGTGCAGCGCAACCGGAGAAGCGAAGCGGCGCCCGCTTCAGTGGCAGCGACATCAGCGGATCCTCGAGGCGGTGGATCAAGCGACCGAGCATGGCGCGGTGGGTCCCATCCTGCGGCGCGAACGAATCTATCATGCGCAGCTCAGTAAGTAGCGCCAGCGGCGTCAGCGCCGGCCTGACTGGCAAGCCGCACGGCGCAAAAGGTCCCGGTGTAAAGTCGCTGCAGGAAACCGCAAACTGCAACTACTTAACCATCCACTTCAACAGGAAAATCTCAGCGTCAATAATCTCACAGTCAGGAAGGTGGGCTTGCCCCCGCTAAGTTACATAACCCTCCACCTCAACAGGAAAATCTCAGGGTCAATAATCTCATGGTTGGGAAGGTGGGCTTGCCCCCGCTAAATGCGAGAATCTGGGGCTGCACAAAGAACTGCACCGCGCCGAAATCATCATGAATTTCAAAAAAAGGCCGACCTGTTCGAGAGTACGAAGGCGACCGAGGAGAGTTAATGGCTTTCGACGGCGGCACTTTCGGTTGAGGTAGATACCGGCACGGCGTGTCATTCGCTGAGCGTCGCGCGGGTCACCTATTATAGAAGCCAACAGCCGCCGCTACGAGCACGGACAAAGACAGTACGTCATTCATCGCGAGCGCTGTCAGCCGCTGAACGAGCGGAGAACACTCTCGGTGCTGCACGGAGTTCGTGGACCGGGCGCCACAAAGAGTCCGCGTAGACGAGCGCGCCCAGTACGCCCCGCGGACTCGCGCTTCATAGGAAGGGTGGGTTGTCCCGCTGGCCCCACTTCAACTACCAGAAATCAGATTCAAGGCAGGAAGTTTTGAGAAGCTACCCTTCCTTGATCAGAGATTTTCTGAGTTGAGACTTTACTTTGCGAATTGAATGTTTATGAGGGGCGGGGGCAAGCCACCCTTCCCAACCCAGAGACTTTTTGAGTAGAGACTGTAAGTCCCCCGAGACTATGACCACTCATTAAGAGAGATTTCGGAATTTGTAAGTACCCCTCAAAACAAGACCATTGAAAAGTAGAGGTTTCCGGGCGAGTATGACGTCAGGAGGCCAAATGCGAAGCGATAGCAGCTGATTCGCAACCATCAGATGTCGTTGCAGGTGTGTTTCGATGAGGTCGAGACCCTTGGGTAACTCGCCGTCAGCCGACTGTTTGGCACACATGACCAACGCATCCGTGAAGCCACTCATTGCTGAGACCACGACTATGGGAAGTTGGTTGCGATGGGAGGCGATGATTTCGGGCACGCGTTTGAACGCGACAGTGTCTTGTACGGACGTGCCGCCGAACTTCATGATTATTGGTTTCACGTTCATGCGCGTAAACGAAAAGGTCGACCATGTGGAAACACGATCGACCTTAAGTGCTGTCTGAAGCGCCTGTCTGTACAGCGCTCTGATGACCTGTCGTAGCTCTCCACCCAGAAGGTGACAGTCCTGCGGATTTAGCCGCAGCAACCAACTCGATGGAAGGAAGGGAATTCCATCGAGCTTCGGCGACCCACCCCTTTCCTCTGACCTGTTAATCCCTGTGCACGTTGGGCCAGAGTACTGTTGGAGGTCGCGCCTCTACTTTGAAATTGAAAAGATCTGTTACGAACGAGACGCTAAACCTAAGCGATGACTATCAAAGATGTCAAGCCACGTACGACAGGCTGTTAGCCTGTCGGGTGGCTGCCGTACCTTGTTGCGACGAGTTAACTCTGTAGCTAATCCACGACAGGCTAACAGCCTGTCGTACGACGCCAACTCCACTTCCAGTCGCGCCAATTTTTCACGAGGCCAGCTTTTACTGGATTGTTCACCACGTACCTAATAACTCTGTCAAACTCAGCCTCGTTTCTGATGACGTGATCATAGCTCTCGGGTTCCCAGAACTCTCCCAATCGATTCAGGATTTTGTTTGCCTCATGCGCTGTGTAGCCTTTCAGCGATTGCATGATCACTCCCAAAGTTGGCTCAATGCTTTCGTACATTAATGGGTGCGACTCTGGGATCACTCGAAGCGAATGAGAATTTAGCAACAGCTTGAATACGGTATGCACGTGGTTCGCCATTATGCTGTGAGCATCGAGTCGAAATACTTTTCCGTCGCGATAATGCAAGCTATCCTGGATGAGATCGGCGATCCGTGGATCCTTCATCCAAAGTGGCCCAGTCTCCTCTTTGTGCAGAATCGCTTCAAACTTCACAAACCAACGGCGATGAAAGTCTAGTAGCCTTGCTTTTTGGCGTTCATCAAGCGTGCGTGCAAATTCAATCGTGCTGACTCGTTTAATTTCACTTTGAAGCCAGATTCTTTCCTGTTTCCATTGCTGGAGAACCGTCTTAGGAATAGATTCCTTCAGGCGGAACGTAACGAAAAGAGTTGCGTTAGGTGGTTGAATATGAGGGAGCTTGCGCCGATAGAACTGCTTATATGGGTGAGGCATAACATTGTACGACAGGCTTTCAGCCTGTCGGTTTCTACCAGGGCCAGACTTATACCACTAAAGTGGCCCAAATCGTAAGCGCGACAGGCTAACAGCCTGTCCAAACTCCAGGCGACAGGCTAACAGCCTGTCCAAACTCCAGGCGACAGGCTAACAGCCTGTCGTACGGTTTGCAGATTCGGCACTACAGGACCACTATTACATAACACAACAAAGACCAAGTATGCGATCACAAGTTAGTGTTCGGCCAAGGAACGCACAGTACTAAACAAGCGGCTTCAATCTTTCCCGATGCGATGCGCGGGTTGTGGCGTGACTATCCACCATGACCATCCGCAGATTCCGCGGATTAAAAACAGTCAGCAGTAAGCAGAGAGTAGCAAGCAGAAGGCAGAAGGCATCAGCCCTTTCGTGCTCTTTGCTATTGTATTTTGGTCTTCGTTCCTGGTTTCTCTGGACGCCAACTAACGACGTGACATAGATTTAAACTTGAGGATGTAGTATTTTGACGATCGCCATGACACCTTCCATCATTGCCATCAGCATTAACGGTGCGCCAGTAGTCCCGCCGCCTATCGGGTCTGGATGACGTGTGCGCCAAAGTTTAGGAAGCAGGGCCGTCATCCAGTTTTTGGAGACGGTCTTTTTGATTTTGTAACTAAGACGTTATGAGTGCGATTCAAACATTCATTGAACGTTCACGACGGATCGTTATCAAGGTCGGTTCGTCACTATTGGTTGATCACGACAACCGCGCAAACCGGCCTTGGCTTATGACACTAGCCAGAGACATTGCCGACTTGCATGCAAATGGAAAGCAGGTGGTGATTGTTTCGTCAGGCGCAATAGCGCTGGGCCGACAATCGCTCGTTTGGGGTCCGCGAAAGCTGGAGCTGGAAGAAAAGCAAGCGGCTGCTGCCTGTGGCCAAATCAAACTAATTTCGGAATGGGCCACGGCCTTAGAATTTCAAGATCGCCAGCCGCTCTCTGCCGCTCAAATCTTGTTGACGCTCGACGACAGTGAGAATCGCCGCAGGTATCTCAACGCTCGGAACACTTTTGAAACTTTGCTTGCTCAAGGCAACATCATTCCGATCGTAAATGAGAACGATACAGTCGCTACTGAAGAGATACGGGTTGGGGATAACGACCGGCTCGCTGCTCGCGTCGCCCAAATGATCACCGCCGACCTGTTGATCTTATTGTCTGACGTTGCAGGTCTCTACACAGAGGACCCATCCAAGAACCCCAATCGAGCGATGTTAGTGCGTGAAGTAAATGAAATCATCCCGGAGATCGAAGCAATGGCAGGTGGTGTTGGCTCACCGATGGGATCGGGCGGAATGCGCACCAAAATTGAAGCCGCAAGAATCGCGCTGGCTGCCGGCTGTCATGTGTTAATTAGTTGTGGGATACAGCCCCATACGATCCGCTTACTTGTCAATGGCGGCGACTGTACCTGGTTCAAAACCAACGCGAGTCCGCAAAGCGCCCGAAAGCATTGGATATCGGGAAAATTAAACTCGCGAGGAACCTATGTGCTGGATGAAGGAGCCGTCCGCGCGCTCGTTACCGGTAAAAGCTTATTGCCTGCCGGCGTTGAGCGAGTATTCGGGGAATTCGATCGCGGCGACGCGGTGACGATAGACACAATCAGGGGCCGAAGGATTGGGAAGGGACTGTCGGAATATTCATCCGCGGATGCAAGTAGAATAATCGGCGCACAGTCCAGCGAAATAGAAAAAATTCTCGGTTTCAAATATCGCGACACACTGATTCATCGCGATGACCTGGTGCTGGAAAATGGAGCCGCCAATCTTGATGAAAACTGATCGGACTGAAGACATTCATTCCTTAATGGAAGCAGTGGGTAAGAAGGCGCGCGAGGTTTATCGAGTGCTTTCTGTCGCGACCTCTGAGCAAAAAGACCTGGCGTTGAGAGAAGCGGCAATATCCATTCGCGATGGTAAAGCGCGGATCATTGCAGCTAATGACTTAGATCTTTCACGGGCAATCGCGGCAGGCTCAACCGAAGCAATGCTCGATCGTCTTAGATTGAATCCTGAAAGAGTCGAAGCCATGGCCAAGGGGCTGGAAGGGATTGCCCTACTTCCGGACCCAGTTGATCGCGTCCTGGCGGATTGGGAGCGGCCAAATGGCTTGCGCATCCAACGCCTGAGCGTTCCGCTTGGTGTTATTGGCATTATCTATGAGTCGCGACCAAACGTGACCGCTGACGCTGCAGGGCTCTGTTTGAAATCAGGTAACGCGGCCATTTTGCGGCCGGGTTCGGAGAGTCTTGGATCGTCCAAAGCGATTATGAAATGTCTTCATGACGGTTTCGCATCCGCTGGTTTGCCCGGGGCGGCGATCCAAATTGTGCCCACGTGTGACCGCGCGGCCGTGGGCCAGATGCTCACCATGACGAACTATATAGACGTCATCATTCCGCGGGGCGGGAAATCTCTGACCCAAAGAGTCATGACGGAAAGTAAGATTCCCACGATCCAACATTTGGATGGCAACTGCCACACATACATTCACGCGTCGGCTGATCCGCAAATAGCGAAGGATGTTTTGGTAAACGCTAAGTTGAGGCGCACCGGGATATGCGGCGCGACAGAATCCGTGCTGATTGACAGTGCGCTGAGAAGCACGTTGTTGCCTCCTTTAGTCAATGCTCTGGTTGACGCTGGCTGCGAAGTTCGCGGTGATGAATCGGTGTGCGCGATAGACAGCCGAGTGATCCCGGCTACTGAAGACGACTGGTCCACGGAATATCTTGATGCGGTGCTGTCGATCAAAACAGTCTCCGGGGTTGACGAAGCGATTAAGCATACTAATCATTTCGGCTCGCACCATACAGATGCAATCATCGCAGAAGACCCGGCGGCAACCAAAGAATTCCTAAAAAGAGTCGATAGCGCAATAGTCATGGTTAATACATCGACTCAGTTTGCTGACGGCGGTGAATTTGGCATGGGAGGAGAAATTGGCATCTCGACTGGAAGGCTTCATGCCCGAGGACCGGTGGGCATCGAGCAGTTGACTACTTACAAATACGTCGTGCGAGGCAATGGACAGACGCGCACCTAAAACGACTCGAATCGTAACGACCTGATTATGAGCACAAAGCAAAGCAATAGTCTTAGTGAAACGCGCTTGGCATTTATTGGCGCCGGCGTGATGGCGGAAGCAATGATTGCCGGGCTGCTTCACGAGGAAATTGTGATTCCAGAGCAAATCGTCGCCAGCCATCCACGCGCCGAGCGAAGGGAAGAATTAACTCAGAGATATAAGATTCGCGCGTTTGAACGGAATATTGACGCCGTTCGGGAAACGCAGTCCGCCGAGAGTTCAATGGTGGTTCTGTGCGTGAAACCGCAACGTGTCCTCAGAGTCATGGACGAATTACAAACTGTAATAAACGACGGTCAGCTTGTAATTTCGATCGTGGCTGGAAGCTCAATCGAGACGATTTCTAAACATCTGGGCACCAGCAAGGTCGTTAGAGCCATGCCAAACACGCCGGCGCAGATTGGTCACGGTATGACCGCCTGGACCTGCACTGATGAAGTTTGCGAATCCGAACGGACGCAAGTTGCTGCTCTTTTGTCGGCTCTGGGCAAACAGCTCTTTGTTGAGACTGAGCACATGATAGATATGGCGACCAGCCTCAGCGCAACGGGGCCGACTTATATCTTTATGTTGATGGAAGCTCTAACCGATGCCGGAGTTCACCTGGGCTTCTCGCGAGAAATCGCGAAAGAACTGGTGCAAGAGACGATGCTCGGTTCTACTCTATTTGCTATGGAGTCACATAAGCATCCCGCCGAACTGAGAAACATGGTCACCTCGCCAGGCGGCACTTCCGCCGCGGCGATCTATGAAATGGAGAAAGGCGGTTTGCGAACAGTCCTTTCAAAAGCAGTGTACGCTGCTTATCAGCGTGCGGTTGCGCTCGGAAAGCGCACGCAGTGATTACGCGCGCACGGCGTAAGTCAGATCGCGGCAATGCCTCGATAACGGGTACCATCTGCATGGCCCTAAGGTCCTCCTGCAACAACGTAGTGTTTCCAAACTGTCGCCGCGCCGCCAGCATGGCGGCTTCCGATGTCATGCCTTGCCGGCGATACCGCTCCGCCAGCAGTCTGACGTGTTCTTCAAGCTCCGCTTGGAACTCGAAGTTGCGAGGCTCGTTGCGAACCCACAGCTGACCAAGCCGTCGCACGGTCATTATCTCTAGCCCTCCAGCCGCAGCAGGCGGTCGATCACTCCGGAAATCCGCTCCCAGTCTTCCGTCTCTCTCGCCAGTTGCTTCAGGCCCCTCTTTGTAATCGAATAGAATTTCGCCTTGCGGTTGTTCTCAGACGCACCCCAGCTCGACGAAATCCAGCCTTGCTGTTGCAACCGTAACAGCGAGGTGTAAACTGTGCCCTCGTTCAGCTGCAGAACATCTTCGCTAAG
>JBHEMC010000113.1:0-12481 GCA_046262775.1 Pyrinomonadaceae bacterium
GGAGACAACAAAACACCGCGATTTTCTGTTACAGCAGTTGCCAGCTGTGCAAGGTCGCATCTTGCCGTACCCAACCATATCTCATCAAAAGATCGTCAAAAGGGAGTTGCAGCGCCGAAAACCGTTCAAGGAGAACGGCTCGGGCTACCGAGATTTATTGATTTGGGAATCGCTACGCAGCCTTACTTTTTCAGGTCACGAACGCATTGCCTTCGTTACCGCAAATGTTAAGGATTTCATCGCGGATGCTCAGTTACATGAGGACTTGGCGGCCGATATCCTGAACCGTGATCGAGTAGAGGTATTTGCTTCTCTGAAAGAATTCAATGAGAAGCATGTTATTCCCCGGCTTGAGGTAGTTGACCGTTTCAACGAGGATCTGCGGAACATTTCCGGCAACGCTTCCAATGTCGTTTCGTGCATCCGCGAGAATGTGCTTGAAGTCCTAAGAGACGAAGAACTCCGCTATGCGGTTTCACCTGTGCCCTACGGACCGGGTTCAATTTGGGCATCCGAAATCGTTTCGTTCGACGACCTGAAAATTACTTCGGCCCGCAGGTTGGAGGAAGGCGGACTTCTATGTGCCGTGATTGTGCGCGCTTCTGTTGATGTGAGTATCGACATTGATGAAGAAGATTATAGAAATAACTATGAGGTCAGAGAATACCTCGGTGGGCCTGGCTCATGGAATGAAGTCTTCGCCTTGGCAATTTCGATGGAGTTGATTGTTGATGCGGCGGGGTCTGGTGTAAGTTCTTATGACGTAACACAAGTTGAGACCGTTAGTGATTGAGCGCTAACCTAAATCACCGAGCCCCAGGTCTTGGCAGACTTTGGGCAGACTACGCTTCGAATCGAGTCAAGCTATGCAGCGTAAGCGTGACTTCTCTACTACTCTGATCAATTTTTAAGGTGACAAGAATGATTACGCGCTATGAGATTTGAGCTGGGACGGCGTTGACACGGTAGGGGTCTGGGGTTCAAATCCCCACGCGCCTACCAATCCTTTCAATAAATCACGCTGTGCAATCCGTTGCTCCAAACGCTCCACTTAGCCACTGCCCCTTTTTCCGCGTCGGGGCTTCGCCGAATTCGCTATCCTGATAGTGATTCGAAAGTTGCCCCTCGTAGGTTGATTGTCACGACAACAATAGCCTCAGATCCTCGCCGGTAATGTTTCTTATTACACTGTTGTCCGCATTGATGATGGCGTCGGCCAACTCTCGTTTGGTTGATTGAAGTTCGAGAACCTTTTCCTCGACGGTGTCGCGCGTTATGAGTCGATAGGCGAAGACGCGATTCGTTTGGCCGATGCGATGCGCCCGATCGATGGCTTGCGCCTCGACCGCAGGGTTCCACCACGGATCGAGCAGGAAAACGTATTCAGCCGCGGTTAAATTAAGACCCTGACCACCGGCTTTCAAGCTGATCAGAAACAATTTGCAGTTTGGATCGCTCTGAAATCTTTCAACCGCAACACCGCGGTTGCGCGTCTTGCCGTCGAGATATTCATACGTCACGCCCAGATGGTCCAATCGACTACGCACGATGGAAAGAAAGCTGGTGAACTGCGAAAACACAATAGCCTTGTGTCCCTCTTCAGTTACCTCGCTCAAACGCGGCAACAGTACGTCAAGTTTTGCGTTTGGAGTGACATCATCAATCGAGCCGGCGACCAATGCAGGATGACACGCCGTCTGGCGTAAACGCAGCAGCGCCTCAAGTATCTGAATCTTCGATTTATTGATGCCCTGGCGCGAGACTTTCTCCAATAGTGACTGGCGATAATAATCGCGCAGCTCTTCGTACTGCCGGCGCTGCCGTTCATCCATTTCACAATAGATCGTCTGCTCGAGTTTTTCGGGAAGTTCTTTTGCGACTTGCTGCTTGGTGCGCCGCAGAATAAACGGGCGCAATGCTCGCGACAACATAGCGCGCGATTCTTCATATGGTTTCTGTGTCCCATTTGTCGAAAGCTGAAATACTGACGATGAACCAAGCATCCCTGGATTCAGAAACTCAAATAGACTCCACAATTCTCCGAGGTGATTTTCGATTGGTGTTCCGCTCAGTGCGAGACGCTGTCGACTCTTCAAAAGCCGTGCGGCCTTCGCTGTTTCCGTGGCGGTATTTTTGATCGCTTGCGCTTCGTCGAGAATCACAAAGTCAAACTCAACTGCGTCGAAATGGATCACGTCGCGCCGCAGAGTTCCGTAGGTGGTCAGGATTAGATCGTAGGCTTCAAAGTGGGCATTTCCTTTAATTCGCTCGCTACCGGTGTGACTCAGGACGCGCAACTTCGGAGTGAAACGCGCTGCTTCCTGTTGCCAATTGAAGATTAGGGACCGTGGAACAACTACGAGCGAAGGTTGAGAGTCTCCGTTGCGTCGCGATTCCAGCAGCGCTAGTACTTGAACTGTCTTACCCAATCCCATCTCATCTGCGAGACAGCCGCCAAACTTGAATCGCTGAAGAAACTTAAACCAGCCCAGGCCCTCGCGCTGATAATCTCGCAGTTGGCCCACAAATCCGCGTGGCGCTGCGACGGGTTTGATTCCATTAAAGTTTTGCCATTCCTTGCGAACACGCGCGAACGTTTCGTCGCAGGTGATCTCCGGTCGTGCGGCGAGCAGTGCATCGAGCACCCCAGTCTGCGTTCGTTGAAAGCGCAGGTGGTTCTCTTCAGTTACGCCGAAAGACGCGAGGAAACCGTATCGTTGTAGCCACTCTTCCGGTAGCACGCCAAAACTTCCGTCGCCGAGTGCGATCATCTTCTGGCCGCGTCGCAAGGCTGTAAGCAACTGCGGAAGTCTTACTTCGAGGTCCTCGCCAAAGTTCAGTGAACCATGCAATTCAAACCAGTCAATCCCCGAACTTACCGACAGATTCGAAGCAGCCGGATTGCGATAGAGTTTTCCTTCCGCTTCGACGCGCCACCCATTTGCCAGCAGACTGGTTACCGCACGGGGCAGGTTACGTGGCGACATCCGAAACGTTTTTGAGTACTGAGACCCTATTTTGATGCTTAACGAATTGAGGAGTGCTAATGCGTTTTTTTCCGACTCAACGTCTCGTTCGATGTAACGGTTTCGATTCCGATCGTAGAGACCATCACGTGTATCGAAGTAATCAATTTCGACGCCTTCATAATCAAAAGAGAGCTTTGCTTCCAGCTCAGCCTGGTACGCATAGTCCGACTTACGCACAATCAGGTGAGGCCGAGGTGGAAAACTAACACGCTCGAAGTGTAACTCCGGTGGGACTTCCAGATTCGGAATGGAGGATAGGTCCAAGAGTTGGGCAATAAGTTGCCGGGAATCAGTTGCCGGAATTCTTAGTCCGCCGGAAGTGCGTAGGGCCGCACACCATGCGCGCGCGCCTTTCGTAGTGAAACTTGCAATCTTGAAATCCGGTCCAATAACGACCGCTTCGGTTGTCATTGGCGCTGCCGAAAACTCGATCTCATCGGAACCGTTTCGCAAAACCGGGTTCAGCGCATACTCTTCGCCAATGCGTTTTATCACTAACCAAAATTGCCATGTAATGCCGCCGTCCCACTCAAGCTGTTTGAGTTCGGCATCTTTAGCTTCAGGACGAAACATACATCGTCTGGTGGCGCACATCCTGGCCAGTAATAGAGTCTGAAGCGTATTAGAGAGGACGAACGGGTTGGGTAGATCAAAACCGCCATAACTATAGGTGGACCAGTAAGGATCCTTACCGCCGAGCAATAGTGCAATGATTTCTCGATCAGTCGGATCGCTGAGTTCACCAAGCTGATTCTGCTTAATGCGAGCCTTTTTGATTTTGCCCCATTCACCTTTCTTGTTGCGTTCACGGAAAGCAATCTCGACATTGAGCAATCCGGACGTGCGCGACGTTTGCGGGTCGACGATATAGTAGATCTCACGATTATCAGGCCAGGGATTTCGCTCGGGTGGTCGTGCATTATTGATTGAGGTTGTAATTACAGCGAGCTGTTGTTGCCAGAGCGGTTGCGGTTCGGGGACCGGTTCGTCCTCTTCGAGGATTTGCAACGCCTCAAGCGCTTCTTGGTCATAAACAAGTCTGAGTGGGCCGCGCAGATCTACGTCAGAGAGATAGTTCTTGCTGTCGGCTGCCAACATTGTCGCCCAGATGTGTTTACAGTCTTCACCGTCGGCGAAGTACGGGCAGGTACAAGCAACGTCGAGTGAGTTCAACGTAAGTGAGAGCTGCACAAAATAATCGAGGTTGCCTTCTACTTGCGCCAGCACGTAAAAGTCAGAGTGTTCGAGAATCTTGACCGCGCCCGCACGAAAGTAGGCGAGACCTCGGTCGCGGATCTTCGGATTGAATTGGGGAGCGAATCTGCTCTTGAGTGACATTGTTCAGGCCAATGGTAGCCGCTGATCTAATTCAAAGAAAAGTACTGGTACCGTATAAAGTTGAGGCGGAATAACGCGTCAGCACGCGCCGACCAAGTCTTTCAATAAGTTAACCTGTACAATTACCTTCCCATTGCTCCAACACGCTCCGGATGTTGTCAATTCTTCTCCCACGGATTGAAAACCGCTACGCCCATAGATGGAATCTGTCCAGTATCTCTGGTGACCAACGTCAGGTTGTGCTCCAAGGCAGTAGCCGCTAAGAGCCCATCAATGACCGGCAACACTATTCCACTGTTGCGAGCGGCCGCAGTTAACAAACCCCAGCGATCAGCGACTTCCCGGTCAATGCCCAGGATTCGGTCCTCGAAGCGTGCACGGAGATCCTTATCAAGCCAAGCCTCTAAGGTTGCTCGACGTCGCGATTGAGGAAGGACGGCGATCCCGCGCCGAATCTCACCCAAAGTCAAAACACTCAGATATAGCAGCGACTCGTCAGTACTTTCAATCCATGCGGTTATGTTTGCTTCCGGCCGAGGCTTGACCAGTTCGGAGATAACATTTGTATCGAGGAGAAACCCGCTCACAATTTGATTTCCCGACCCGTATCAACGTCGCGGCTAAAATCGAGTGTGACGCGCGCCAGTGGCGATTCGGCAAAGAATCGCACCAGACTTTTGGGCTGGCGAACTCGTTTTGTTAATTCAGCAAACTGCTCCACCGGCAAAACTACAACCTGTTCTTTGCCTTGACGCGTTACCACCTGAGGTCCTTCAGTACGAGCGCGACGAAACAGCTCGCTAAATCGGGCTTTGGCAGTTTGCAACTGCCACGGTTGATTCTGCCGTTTTGTGCTTGGTTGAGGGTTCTTTTTTGAACGCGGCATAGTTTCTTTACCTCGCTGACCAGTCTGACCAGATTCACTATACGAACGCAACTAGGCCGGGGTCAACTTGCAAGTGTGGTTCCTCGGTTTCCTCAGTTCCGCACCGAACTATGCGGGTAGTTTTATGCGGGTGACCTCACAACCAGTACGAAACCCTTCGTATTATTTGACACGTGGAATGCCGCTCCTTCGTCGGCATAGACCGCACTGTCATGGCTTCGATTGTTCATTGATCAAGGTCTCGAGATGTTTGTGCGGTTAACCGTGCGTGAAAGAGACCGTCCCGACAAGTTTGGCGAATTTTGGCAGACTACGCTTCGAATCCAATCAACCTGGCGTAAGCGTGACTTCTCTAATCTTCTGATCAATGTGTGTGGCGACAAGAATGATTACGTACGAAATTTGAGCAGGGATGGCGTTGACACGGTAGGGGGTCTGGGGTTCAAATCCCCATGCGCCTCGCAATTTCCTCAGTAAAAACTCACATCTAAAGATCCACTGAAATTGGGCAACAGATGGGCACACAAAATCCGTGTTCGCCTCATGGATCCCCAAGAAAGGTGCGCATTCAAGTGATCCGAACGCCATGAGGCTAACCCCTACTAAAAATATCTTTTCTCAACGACAGAATTCTTTGCCTTGTCTCAAGATGTGAGACGCGAGGGCCGTCAGAGACCAAAAGAACAACAAATACCTCTTGACAAATCAAAGTAGGATTGCTATACGATACGGCATCTCATACAGTGATATGCATGAGATTCAGCACCTCGAGGAATTCTGAGAGTTCCGCCATCCAATCGTCAGGTCGTCCAGTCTCGGTGTTTTAGGAATTCTGGAATAGTGTGCTGAAAAATGTACTACCACGAACAGTCTGACCAACACCAGGTAACGGACTGTAATGGCGGTAGCCTACGCCTCTTCTCCACAATTCTCCCTATTACCAGCTCGCTAGTGTCAAATCCGGGTACGCCTCGAGGCCTGTCTCAATGATCTACCCCTCGATCAAGAAATAGACTCTTCGTTCTTCTGCAAACCGTCATAAAAGAAACTCGCCCGTCAGGGCAATGTCCCCATTTATTAGGGTTCTCGCTCCCCGGCATCTATCTAGTTTTGAGCGAGACGCAATTTTCCCGCATTGCCTCTTCTTGAGGCCACCCTTAAGTCGGATCGGAGGAAGCGAAAATGATAACTCGACAGTTCCGCAAAATTAGGACCGAATCGCTGGTTCTACTTGGTTTCGCCCTTAGTTTTTGTGTCTTAGGTGCTTCGGCAGTAAATGCACAAACGACAGGATCCATATATGGATCTGTAACTGACCAGAGTGGAGCGGTAGTCAATGGCGGGAATGTGACGGTCTCCAATCCCAGGACGAGCTTAAAACGCACGGTAACGACTGATGCCAATGGAGCTTATGTTTTCCCGGTGCTACCTGTGGGTTTGTATGACATGTCGGTGGAGGCACAAGGATTCAAGCCAACTGAACAAAGGAGTCTAGATCTACAAGTGGAAGCGAACTTACGCGTAGATTTCAAACTGGAAGTGGGCCAGATAACTGAACGGGTCGTAGTGACGACCGAGACTCCGCAGGTAGACACGGTGAGCGCAACCTTGGGCGCGGTTGTTGAGGAAAAACGGATCGCTGAGCTCCCTCTTAATGGTCGGAACTTCCTTCAACTCGGACTGCTACAAGCCGGTGTAACGCCGCCAATTCTCGGGATTGATGTAGTGGGAAGCGGAACCAACAGCACGCCGGGAGGGACGAAATTTAATTTCTCGGTGAACGGAATGCGGCCCATTTCGAACAATCATTTGCTGGACGGTGTTAACAACGTAGAGCCCATGTCTGGCGCCGCGATGATTGTCCCTTCAGCCGATGTAATCCAGGAATTTCGCATTCTGACGAATTCCTACGGCGCGGAATTTGGTCGTGCGGGCGGTTCGATCGTTACGGTGCTTACTAAGAGGGGAACTAACGACTATCACGGGGCCCTCTATGAGTTTCTTCGAAACGATCACTTCGACGCGAGAAATTTTTTTGCGCCGAATGTTCCAGCGTTAAAACAGAATCAGTTTGGTGGAACCGTGGGCGGCCCAATTCTTAAGGACAAGACTTTCTTCTTTGGGAGCTACGAGGGTTTTCGACAAGTCGCGGGACTCGCAACCAGCACAACGGTGCCATCGCTATTGGTGCGGCAGGGCGATTTCTCGCAGGAGGCGGTCAAGCCGATCGACCCCGTGACTGGACTGCCTTTTCCGGGAAACAAGATTCCTCAAAACCGCATCGATCCGGTGGCTACCAAGTTGTTGACACTATGGCCGGCTCCAAACCAGGGCTCCAATATCTGGACTGGCGCTCCCACAAGCACCAATGACCGCAATCAGTTTATGGCTCGTATCGATCAGTCGCTTATGGGTGGCAAGAACAACATCACCGGAAGGTATATTATTGACCAAGGCTCGCTAACCACGCCCAAGGGTGGCAGCACGAGTCCGATTGGCAGCATCGACGTTCCTGGTTTCGGCTTTGCTGATTCAAGCCGTTTCCAAAATTTTATGCTGGCGGATACTCATATATTCTCGCCAGAAATAATTAACGATTTCCGCTTCTCCTACCAGCGCGCCAAAGTGAAGGCGGGGTTCCCAGTTGATCCGGCAGATCCACAAAGTTTTGGATTCACCTACCCGGAACCAGCGTCGGTCGCCGTCATTCCGCAGATAGTTCTGTTTGGAACTTCATCATTGGGCTACACCATCTTTAATTCTCGCTTGAGCAACTTTTACGGATTTGTAAATAACCTCTCCATCATCAAGGGAAAACACAGTATGAAGGTGGGCGCCGAAGTACGTCGCACCAGGGTGTTTGGTCTATTTCCCTCTCTTTCTTTTGGAACGTTTCAATTCAATGGAACGGTGACAAGAAACCCACTGGGTGATTTCCTCCTCGGGAGGTCGTCTGTCTTTTCTCAGGTCGGAGGTCGAGAAGATAAGAATATCAAACAAACAGCGGCCTACTTTTACTTTCAGGATGATTTCCATATCAGCAGGAAGCTAACTGTGAACCTGGGCTTGCGGTACGAGCTAGTGCCGGGCTTCACGGAAAAAGATAACTTGCTTACGACCTTCGTACCGGGTGTGCAATCAGTGGTAAGCCCTTCACTACCGCGCGGACTTCTGCGCCCGGGTGATCCAGGTATACCCTCCACGCTGTTTCCAACCGGACATCTCGACTTTGCGCCTCGGCTTGGGGTCGCCTGGGATCCATTCGGCGATGGAAAAACGAGCGTACGCGCAGGCTACGGTATCTTCTATGACGACTCCGCCTTGGTACAGCAATTCACGGTGCAGCAGCCGCCTGATATTCAGCCTTTCTTCGTTCAAGTAAACCCGATATCGCTGGCGGATCCATTTAATGGAAATAGTCCCTTCAAGCCACCGATTAAGTTTCCTTTGCCGCTTTCGCCAGGCTTTACCGTTGGGGTGTTAGCCCCTGACTTTCAACTGGCCTACATTCAGCATTGGAATGTGAGCTTGCAACGCCAGCTCACTCCCTCGCTCGCGGTTGAGGTGGCTTATGTTGGGAACAAGGGCACGAATCTGCAGGGAGATATGGATCCTAACCAGGCCGTATGGGTTCCTGGGGCTTCGCTAGCCGGTGCTAATCTTCGAAGTCGTCGGCCGTACAACCCGATCGGTAGGATCTTCCAGGTCTCTTCGGTCTTTGATTCTAACTACAATGGTTTGCAGGCAACACTTACTCAAAGGCTTCACGGGGGGCTTTCATTCCAAGCGGCCTACACCTGGTCAAAGGCCATTGACAACGTAAGTAAGCCCACCTCATTTTTCCGAATGCCGGGTCAAGTAGGTCGCCCGCAGGATATGAGAAACCTCGCGGCTGAAAAGGGGCTTTCGGCATTTGATGTGCGCAACAGATTTGTTCTCAGCTATATCTATGAGTTTCCTTTCTTCAAACAAAGGAAGGACTTTGTCTCAGCCGTCTTGGGGGGCTGGAGGTTGAGCGGTATCACCAACCTTCAGTCTGGTAGTCCGTTTTCGATCTTAGATACATCTGATCCTGGCCTGGATGGTACGCCTGACAACGATCGGCCTGATGTCCTTAGGAATCCGAACCTGCCGAGTGGGCAGCGAACACCGGAGCGTTGGTTTGATACTGGTGCATTCGTTCGCTTTGTCGCCAACGCCAATCGAGCAACTCCCGCCTTTGGCACGGAAGGCCGTAACATTTTATTTACTGATGGGATCATCAATTTCGACGCGGGACTGTCAAAGGATATCAGCCTCGGTGAGAATAGACGCTTGGAGTTTAGGTGGGAGGTTTTTAATATATTCAACCATGCGAACTTTGGTGTACCAATCAACGATCTCAATGCCTCTAACTTCGGCAGAGTACTCAGAACATCGACGCCGGAGAGACAGATGCAATTCGGTTTGAAATTCATTTTCTAAAGACAACGGCGGCTTCACTTCACATTCTTTCAGTCTCCAAGGAAAGAAAAGCTTATGCAGATTTTTGGTTGTAGTGTCTTCACACTTTTTCTCTGTTTGGTACTGGCTCAAGGGCAGGTGCCGAAAGCAATTGTCATCACCGGGGCAACACTGATCGATGGTACAGGCCGTGCTCCTATCCCGGATTCCGTTATCATCATTCAAGGCACGCGCATCAGCCAATCTGGTCGACGCGAAGCAGCAAAGATCCCGAGTGGAGCGCAATTGATTGATGCCCGCGGGATGTTTGTTGTTCCGGGTCTGGCTGATATGCATAACCACCTCGGTGATGGCACCTTCAGTCTCAGTGAAGGACCATCCGACTTCAAAAAAAATCTTGCCCGAATGCTTGGCTGGGGTTTCACGTCGCTTTTTGATCAAGGGATTCCAGCATTGAAGCCTTTTGCAGAGCTCAAGCAACTTGCTGCGGACGACGCTGCTCGCTATCCACATTTTTATGGAGTGGGAGTCCGATTCGCTGCAAAGGGAGGACACGGATCTGCTCTCGGGGCCTACACGCCCGAAACTCCTGAGGAAGCACGTGGTCAGGTGCGCGAACTAAAGGCCGCCAATGTCGATGCCGTAAAGATAGTCTACGATGATTTAGGGTACGTGATGAAGCAGCCTCGACCGATGCTGACACCAGAGGTCGTAGCTGCCATCATCGACGAAGCGCATAAACAAGGGCTGAAAGCTTACGTTCATGCCCCGGTTCTAAAATATGCCAAAGAAGTACTACGCGACGGTGCTGATGGTTTGGTGCATGGAGTTATCTCCGATCCGGTGGATGATGAATTCATCGGTTTGATGAAAAAGAATAAAGCCGTCTACATCACGACCTTCGGAATATTCGAGGCCGCCGCAAATCTTGGTGCATGGGCTCGGCGCGAGGCCAGCTTTAACGATCGTGGATTCGTTGCAAAGGAAATCTTTGAGTACGGAATGAACCCAGCGACGGTCAGCCAATGGGAGGCGCGGTTAGACAACCTCTCCGAGGCTAAGACAAAGATGCCACTCTTGAGGTCAAATCTAAAGAGGCTTCATGATGCCGGCATCCTGATTGTGCTTGGTTCGGACACCTCCAGCGCGGGTTCGGGTGCGGGAGTGGTGCTGGGTTTGGCCAGCCAACTGGAAATGACCTTGATTGTGGAAGCTGGTTTGACACCACTTGAAAGTCTGCAGACAGCCACGATTAATGCGGCACGAATGGTCGGGCGTGAACGCGATCTGGGAACGTTGGAACCAGGTAAGCTTGCTGACCTGTTAATCCTTGAGGCTGACCCCCTTGCTGACATTGGCAACGTACGTCGAATCAATAAAGTAGTAAAGGGTGGTGTTGTCTACGATCCCAATGAGTTGCGCAACGTGGCACATTGATAAGGCCTCTAGCGTCCTCCTTCTAGACTTCTCAGCATTATGAGCGGCCAGTTAAGTCAGAAGCAACGCAAGTTCTTTTACGGCTGGTGGATCGTTGGCGTGGCCGCGATAGGACTCTTTTTTAGCTACAGCTCGATCATTCTTTATTCCTTTGGCGTCTTCTTTAAATCCCTGAGCCAGGAGTTTAAGTGGAGTCGTGCTGAAATCTCGCTTTCGCTTTCGCTTTCGTTGGTAGCGATGACGGCTTCATTGCCATTCATCGGCCGCCTTGTGGATCGATTGGGCGCTCGAAAGGTGATTTTGCCAGCCGCTTTGATCTTTGGCCTCGGGTTCATGTCTCTGTCAGTTCTTCCAGCACGGCTGTCATACCTTTACGCCGTCTACTTAATTATGGGGTTGGTGGGAAGCGGTTTATCATGGGTCCCTTACTCTGGAGTGGTTACCTACTGGTTTGACAAACGGCGAGGCTTAGCATTGGCGCTCGCAATGGTGGGAGCAGGATTCGGTTCTTTTGTTATGCCCTCTCTGACTCAAGCCTTAATAGGAGCAATGGGTTGGCGGAAGGCTTACATGGTTATCGGATTGATGGTCCCAGTCGTGATCATTCCAGTCGTTGGTCTCTTTTTCACTGAGAAGCCACAAATGTTAGGGCTACTCCCTGATGGCGAACCAACTGGAGTTCTCGCCGCAGAAAATGAGACCACTGCGGAAGGGATGAGCGCTGGCGAAGCATTGCGATCAAGTACCTTCTGGCTACTCACCACCGCATATTTCCTCATCACAACGAGCGTAATTGGATGTCTTATTCATCTGGTGCCGATGCTGACTGACCGCGGGGTGTCTGCGCAGAACGCTGCCTTCGCTACATCATTGTTTGGTGGCGCCCTCATGATCGGACGGGTAGCGACCGGCTACCTTTTGGACCGTTTCTTTGCCTCGTACGTAGCGGGAGGTTTTTTTTGCGCAGTAGCGGTGGGGATCTTTCTGCTGTGGAGCGGCGTAACGGGCTCGGCCTCGTTTGTGGCTGCCTTCCTGGTTGGCATGGGTGTCGGTGCGGAAGGCGACATTATTACCTACCAGGTGAGTCGCTACTTTGGATTGCGCGCTTTCAATGAAATTTACGGTTATGTTCTCATCGCGTATACAGTGGGAGGAATGGTAGGGCCTTTACTGATGGGTATTAGCTTTGATTCCACAGGCTCTTACCGTTTGGTCCTCGGAGCTTTTCTATTAGCGACACTGGTGGCGGTAGGCTTGTTGCTGAGACTTAAGCCGTATGCGGGTCAAAGACCGGCGACTCCCACACTGGAACAGCCAATCGTCCCGGCATAATCGTTGCTCAGAGTAA
>JBHEMC010000114.1:0-12474 GCA_046262775.1 Pyrinomonadaceae bacterium
CCTTTGTATCCTCCGTAGGAATTTGACAGGATGAACAGAATTTACAGGGAAACAGGAATGCGTTAATGATCAAAACGCCCAAATCTTAGTTGATCTTGTAATTCTGTCGCGTATTACGCTTTGTCGCAATCGATCACCCCTGCCTTTACTCTTTTCGAAATCGAATCCAGAAAGGTTGCGCACTTTGTAACGCGCGGCCGATGATCGTATGCGTGAGGTTGTTGATGTCCATTGTATCCTCCGTGGGAAAGGAATTTGACAGGATGAACAGAATTTACAGGAAAACAGGAATTGCATTGATGATCAAAAACGCAAATCTTAGTTGATCCTGTAATCCTGTCGCGTATTACGCTTTATCGCAATCGATCACCCCCTGCCTTTACTCTTTTCGAAATCGATCCAGAAAGGTTGCGCACTTTGTAACGCGCGGCCGATGATCGTATGCGTGAGGTCGTTGATGTCCATTGTATCCTCCGTAGGAATTTGACAGGATGAACAGAATTTACAGGAAAACAGGAATGGCGTTAATGATCAAAACGCCCAAATCTTAGTTGATCCTGTAATCCTGTCGCATATCACGCTTTACCGTATACTTCAGCCCCGCGATCGATAAACTCTTTGGCTTTCTCTTTCATACCGATCTGCAGTGCCGACTCGTCGTCAATCTGTTTCTGCGCTGCATATTCGCGAACATCCTGCGTGATCTTCATCGAGCAGAAATGTGGACCACACATCGAACAAAAATGCGCCAACTTCGCGCCCTCCTGCGGCAGAGTCTCATCGTGATATTCACGTGCAACTTCAGGATCAAGCGACAAATTAAACTGATCTTCCCAACGAAATTCGAATCGCGCTTTCGACAGCGCATTATCACGATGTTGCGCCGCTGGATGCCCCTTTGCTAGATCGGCCGCATGTGCAGCAAGCTTGTATGCAATCACACCGTCTTTCACGTCTTTCTTGTTGGGCAGGCCCAGATGCTCCTTTGGCGTGACGTAACAAAGCATTGCAGTTCCAAACCAACCAATCATTGCTGCACCTATGGCGGATGTAATGTGATCGTAGCCAGGCGCGATGTCTGTCGTTAATGGGCCCAATGTGTAGAACGGCGCCTCGCCGCACACCGCGAGCTGTTTGTCCACATTCTCTTTAATCAAATGCATGGGAACATGACCCGGCCCTTCAATCATCACCTGGCAATCGTACTTCCAAGCTATGTTCGTCAGCTCGCCCAGTGTCTCGAGCTCCGCAAACTGTGCTTCATCGTTTGCATCGGCAATACATCCGGGACGCAACCCATCACCGAGCGAAAACGAAACGTCGTAGGCCGCCATGATTTCGCAAATTTCACGAAAGTGCGTGTATAAAAAACTCTCCTCATGATGCGCCAAACACCACTTAGCCATTATAGATCCACCACGACTCACAATCCCTGTAGTGCGCTTTGCAGTGAACGGTATGTACGGCAAACGCACTCCCGCATGAATCGTGAAGTAGTCGACACCCTGTTCAGCTTGCTCTATCAGCGTGTCGCGAAATATCTCCCACGTTAGTTCTTCCGCTTTACCTCCGACTTTTTCCAGTGCTTGATAAATTGGTACGGTCCCTATTGGAACCGGTGAGTTTCGCAGGATCCACTCACGCGTTGCGTGGATGTTTTTACCGGTCGAAAGATCCATTACGGTGTCGGAACCGCACCTGATGGCCCATCGCATCTTGTCGACTTCTTCGTCGATCGAAGAAGCTACCGCCGAATTGCCTATGTTCGCATTGATCTTTACAAGAAAATTGCGGCCGATGATCATCGGTTCAGATTCGGGGTGGTTGATATTCGAAGGAATGATCGCACGACCCCTCGACACCTCATCCCGAACAAATTCCGGCGTGACATGCGTTGAAATTGCAGCGCCAAACGATTCACCCCGATGCTGATGAAACAACGAATCTCTCGGTTCCTCGGCCGCGTTCGCAACCAAAGTTCTTTCTCGGCCGAGGTTCTCCCGAATAGCAATGAACTCCATCTCCGGAGTAATGATGCCCCGACGCGCATAATGCATTTGCGTTACACACGCTCCCGCCTTCGCACGCAGTGGATTACGACGCAGCGTTGGGAGATTTTCAAGCTGACCCGCCTCCTTCTGCCGGGCTCTCGTTGCGGCTTCAAAAGTCAGATAACCATCATCAATCGGCCGTAATTCTCTACCTTCATATTCCTCAACGTCGCCCCGCCTATCGATCCAATTGCCTCTCAACTGCGGCAGACCTCCACGTACATCACATTCGATTGCAGGATCACCCCATGGTCCACTCGTGTCGTAAACGCGAATCGGCGGATTCTCAGCGATCGCGCCATCGAAGTTGCGCGTCACCGTCTGCGTGATCTCTCTAAACGGAACGTTGACGCTGTCGTGTTTACCACTCACATAAATCCTGCGCGAGTTAGGCAGCGGTGACCCTGGGGTAGATATTTCAACTGGTTTGGTGGCGCTCATAGATCTCCTCGTAATAAAAAACCGTTCCACCTCAAATACGGATGGAACGGTTAAGACGGCTGTTTCTCCCTTCGACGGTCCTAACCGTATCAGGTTCAAGGGGTCTCAGGGAGTTGCAATCCGTTTGAATGCACAGTTACGACCTGACGCTCTCGCGTATTGCTGTTCCCAAACTCTCAGCCACGTGGCTCCCCCGAAATTTCACTTCTCGAATTCGCTTGTGATTCTAGAGCCCTTGCTTCGCACTTGCAAATCTCACGAAGGTTTATCTCCATGGGCAAAGCACATTCAATTGCCGGGTGCGCTCTTTAAAGTATAATCGTTTGGCTCGGCCGCACTCCTCGATTTCACGGAGACATTCAATGCTAAAGAGAAGAAGCGTCGCTGCTTGCGCTCTAATATTCCCGCTCGTCTGGCTGCCTGCGATAGCACAGACGCCAACTGATACTGAGTTGCTTGCACGCATTCGCAAGGAAGCGATGCAGCAGTCGCAAATTATGAGGACGATGCACATGTTGACGGACGTGTATGGTCCACGTTTGACTGGTTCACCAAATCATAAAGCCGCAGCCGCGTGGGCAGTCAAACAGATGCAAACCTGGGGACTGACAGATGCACATCTGGAGCCGTGGAAATTTGGACACGTGGGGTGGTTAAACGAACGACTAACTGCGCATTTAATCGCGCCAGTAAAGGACCCGCTCGTTTGTGAGGTTCTCGCTTGGACTCCCGGTACGAAGGGCACAGTGCAAGCATCCGCCTATCAATTGGTTTTGCCAGACAGACCGAGCCAGGAACAGTTGACTGCTTTCTTTACGCGCGAGAAGACAAGAGTGCGTGGCCGGATCGTATTGGTTGGCAAGCAAATAATCGTGCCTGTCAACCTAACCCCTGCGGCGAAGAGGATCTCGTATGAACAGGCCGAGCAGCGTTTTGGCCCAAATGCACGACCTTTTGCGTTTCCAACACCGTCGCCATCTCCGTCGCCCTCGCCTGGTACCCCGCGACCTCTCACAGGCCGTCAGATAGATGAACAGGTGGATACGTTTCTGAAACAGAGTGGCGCATTGATTCGCATCAACGATGCCGGACGTGAGTTTCGACAAATCCGAGCTTTCAACAATCGGACGTTTGATGTCGATAGAGTTTTGCCGACCGTTGTCATGAGTAATGAAGATTACGGGCGCATCACGCGGATTCTGGCTGACGGAACTCCTGTACAGCTCGAATTTAACATCGTAAACAGCGTGTATCCTGAAGGTATTATTTCCTACAACACGATCGCGGAAATAACAGGCAGCGATAAGCCGGATGAAGTAGTCATGTTGGGCGGTCACCTGGATTCGTGGCATGCGGCGACCGGCGCAACTGATAACGCAATCGGCTGCGCAATTATGATGGAGGCGGCGCGTATTCTGGAAACGGTGGGCGTGAAACCTCGTCGCACGATTCGTGTCGCCTTATGGAGTGGAGAAGAAGAAGGACTGTTGGGATCAATCGCGTATGTCAAGGAGCATTTTGGATCGTTTGAAGAACCGAAACAGCGCTACGAAAAATTCGGTGGTTACTTCAACATTGATTCGGGTACAGGTCGAGTCCGTGGAGCTTCGGTTTTCGGACCACCTGAAGCCGCCGAGATCATGCGCAATATACTGGCTCCGTTCAAGGAAGATGGCGTCGTAGGTGCTGTTGCGTCGCGCAGCCGGGCATTGGGAGGTTCAGATAATACTTCTTTCAGTCAGGCAGGATTACCAGGGATAGGTATGGGCCAGGATCCGATCGAATACGGAACCAACACCTGGCACACGAATCTCGATACTTACGAGCGAATTCTGGAGGATGATGTAAAACAAGATGCAATGGAAGTCGCATGGGCAGTTTACGAACTGGCGATGCGCGACGATCTACTTCCGCGCTTTGCCAGAACCGACATGCCGGCAAGACCACCTGAACCTTCACCGGCGCCGGCTGCACCTGTCATAAAGCCCGCGCCGAAAGCCAATGCAACACGGAAGCCCGCGCCTGCTAAGCCGCGCAAACAGGGTCGACCGAGAAGATAACGACCGCGTACAGCAGGGAGCATAAGTAGGGCCAATTCCGTAACTGAGGCATTTGCAGCGTCGCGAGCAACGCCGGCGCCGTTCGTGCCTGCGCCAATTCATATGACGCCGAAGTGCTGCTCAGAATCTCAGGTGAACTGTGTAGATTCATGGGATGTTCCCAATGTGAGATACGAAATCGTATCAAGCCTGCACGTTCTCCGACATTGATCCATCGTCAGATGACGAGCGCTTCACACGGAAGGTTTACAAGCCGTCCTTTTAGGTTTGTCAACTCCTGAACCAAGAGTCGACGACTCAACTTAACGGCTTCGCTTCCACACAAACCAAATCAGTCTTATTCCTGCGAATTAATCAATGCTGAAAGCGACCGCTCTTGGCATAAAGGCTCATGTCGACTGGATCACTTACGAGTGATTGTTGAAACCATTCTCAAATTCGGTTTTGAGAATTCTCAATTCTCAACGACGCGCTCATATTCACTCGCCGGGGCATATCTCTTGCTCTGGGCGTCTACAGCGATCCAGACCGGACATACTAAAATGACAATCTCAGACTCGGCCTGGTTCAATGCGGAGCGCGCGCAGCTCTTTGTTCCACTCTCCGAAACGCGCTCAACAACTCCGCATGTGGTGGAATGATAGCTACCAAGGAGCGTGTTTATGCGTTCTACCCGACCAGTTTCAATTGCCGCCCTCGTTCTGTTCTTATCTCTTATAACGCCGATTATTGTACTTGCCGATGACGAGGAGACTGAAGACTATGATGTCACAGCTCGCGTGGCACGAATTAGTCTCATCAAAAGCGAAGTTACGATAAAGCGCGCCAGCAGCACCGACTGGGAACGTGCGCGTGTGAACTTCCCTCTGGTTGAGGGCGATACGATTGCGACAGGCCGCGAATCACGCGCGGAAATTCAGATTGATGCGCGCAACTTCGTGCGTCTGTCTCCAAGCTCAGTTCTCAGGATCGTAACTTTAAGGGACGAAGGTGTTGCGCTAAGTATTCTCGAAGGTACATCAATCGTGCGTCTCGCTAAGTTTGACCGTGAACATGAGTACTTCGAAATCGATGCTCCCCGCTCAACGCTTGCAGCCGAAAGAAAAGGCCTTTATCGCATTGACGCTCCGCGTGAAGGCAGAGTGCGTTTTACAGTTCGCGATGGTGGTCAGGCTCGAATTTATTCCGACACTTCTGGTTTTGCGCTGCGCGATGGTCACGCAGCTGAGTTGGTGTTCGACGGGCCAAACGCTGGCGATTGGGAACTGTTGACCGCGCAAATCAATGATACGGAAGACAGTTGGGTAATAGATCGTGAACAATTCCTCGCACAGCGCCTGCGATATGACGTGCAGTATTACGACGAACATCTTTGGGGCGCCGAAGATCTCGACGCCTATGGTGACTGGGCTTACACAGACGATTATGGCTGGATTTGGCGGCCACGCGGTTCAGTAATCAACACCTACGCCGATTGGGCTCCCTATCGATACGGTTATTGGACCTGGTGCCCACCTTATGGTTGGACCTGGGTTGCTTATGAACCCTGGGGCTGGGCGCCATATCACTATGGTCGATGGGTCTTCTACAATAACTATTGGGCCTGGTGTCCACGCAGCCATTATTACCGTCACCGCAGTTGGTGGCGGCCAGCACTGGTTGCCTTCTTCTCCTTTCACCAATCGTACGGCGATACCTATTGCTGGTATCCGCTCCATTACTACGAGCGCGATCGGCATTCGCGTTACTACAACAATCCCGGACGCCTAACAGCATTGAGTAGCTCTGAACTGGCTAGGTTGCGTAGAGTTAATCCGGCATATTTGCGCGCAATAACTACAGCGAGAGCAAATGAGATCGGGAGCGACACTCCGCGGTTACAACGAGCAGACCAGTTGTTGGCGCGGCGCGTAATAACTTCCGAACCGTTACGGGGAGATTTACCGCTTCGTCCAACACATGCTGCGAACGCCCCGCCATCAGGTGATGACGTTCGCGCCACGGCAGCACGACCAGCACGGGTAACGCCGGGCGCAACTCTTTCTGAGCGTCCAACGGGTGCTGCTACTCGTAGCGCCGGCGTAGCACTCGACGAACAATTGCGGCGTTCGCGAATTCTTAATGGCCGGGAGGCTCGACCGGCTCCTCCTGAGTCCGTAACGAGCGGTACTGTTGAAGAAACACCTATCGGAGCAGTTGCTCGACCGACACGGCCAATCACACCTTTGCCGGACTCGCGGCCGGACAATCGCAACATCGAGCGCACGATTCCGTCCGAACCGCGTCCCATTCGTACGACTCCAAGAGAAGAAATTGCTCCTGCCGGCGACGATAACCCACAACCACGACGGGAAACTCGGCCGCCTACCACGACCGTTCGACCACCGAGTCGCGATGTCGAGTCAGCCCCAACAAAACGCTCTGCGGACGAAAAGCGTGAGCAAAGAGTAAGTAGACCGGTAGTGCGGCCTGATGAATCCGAACAGCCGTCGCGCAATCGAGAGCAAGTGGAAACGCCGGCACCGCGGACATCAACGGACCGTAGTAATCAGCCAAGCCCGCGTTATGAACCACCGCAAAGAGTAGAGCGCACCGAACCACGCGAGGAACGTCCCGCGCGACCATCGCAGCCGGAAGCAAGGCCAGAACCAAGATCCGAACCGCGGCCCGAGGCCCGTTCTGAACCCCGTTCTGAACCACGTTCTGAACCCCGCTCTGAACCGTCCCGTTCGGAACCCAGATCGGAGCCTCCGAGATCTGAGCCTAGATCAGAACCGCGCTCCGAATCGAAACCGGAACGTGCACCAAGTAAACCGGATAAGCCAGACACTCCTCGATATTGAGAATTTCTGATCGCTTGCTGGGTCTAGTGAGGAAGCTCGTCACCCGTCAGGGCGTGAAAGTGGGTCGGACCAAATGCAGACGGTACGTTTCGTTACTTTGTTTTTGATATTGCTCGTCACTCTCGCTGTATGCGCGTACGTTTCGGCAATCGTTGCCAGTGCGCAGACACTGACTACACCTGTCGGACCCGATGTTAAGAAAGCATTATCCAGCACGGTTCACACAACGGTCAGTAGCAGAACGGGAGCTTACCAGCCCGACGTTCAGGCGATCGCGCGACCTGCGCGTCGGGCGGCTGTTAACAGTTCATCACGAGCCGTTGCGCGCTTGCGACTGAAAGATGCAGATGTTTCGTTGGCGTCGTTCATCGATCCAGGCACGCGATTGAGCCGAGTCCTTCACACGTCCCAATTGAACCTGTCGTCCCCCGCTGGAACCGACGAGGAGTTCGTCGATCAAAACGAGAATTTTTTTGCCGAGCAGCGAACGACATTTGATGCTGCTGGCGGTTCATTCGACATTGCGGTCGGGCAATCTGGCGCACGGTACGAAGTATTCTCAGCCACCCTCAACAATACCTTGGCCGGAATACTGGTAATGGCGCTTGATACGAATGCAGACTACATTGCCAACTCGTCGTCGACATTTGATCTCCACCGCGACTTTGGCTTGCCGTCAGCCGCGGCTGTGGTCTCCGGAACATCCAAAACCGGACGTGAATTTGTCATTGTATCTTCGAGCGGCTACTTCAACGACGCCAACCCAAATGATCCAAACAACGAGCCATCTCCAGGGATCGTTCTACTGGTTCGAGATCCCATCACCGGTGGCTTTGACAACGCTCGCTCGCATGAACTGGTGCATGTCGGTGATAACAAGCTCTTCAATGCAAATGCATTGGCATTGATGCCAAATAACGATCTTCTAATTGCCGATTTTCATTCTGACGAGCTCCGGATTATTCGTGACACAGACAACGATGGAATGCCGGACACACTTGACGCTAGTCCTTACTATTCATATCAAT
Source organism: Pyrinomonadaceae bacterium (assembly GCA_046262775.1). GTDB lineage: Bacteria > Acidobacteriota > Blastocatellia > Pyrinomonadales > Pyrinomonadaceae > PSRF01. The sequence goes on from JBHEMC010000114.1 coordinate 8,424, forward strand.
TTTCCGATGATGCACCCCTGGACGTCGCTGTGAACGCACGTGGCGTCGTGTTTTCGCATTCCGCAGGTAACAGCGCATTGCTTCTCGCAATCTACGATGACAATAACGATGGACGGGCCGACCACGACGAGGTTGCAGTGACTGATCTCTCAATCGACAACAATCTATTTCTTCACGGCCTGACAGTCGATCGGCGCGGTAACGTATATGTGATCGAAGACGCATCAGCATCATTCGATGGACAAGGCGGCAATGGAGGCACCGCGCGCATCGATGTTTTTCCGGATCCGAAGTTGGACGGATTTCTGCAGGACGGTTTTGTCTTTGCCGATGCGGACAATAGCTCATTGGCGTTAACCGGTATTGGCTTTGGACCAGTGTCCAATCAAATTACGGACACTGAGTTTTTCGTTATCCAACAGTACCTCGACTTCCTAAGCCGGCAACCAGATGGACCCGGATTGTCGTTCTGGACGCAGAATATCGATTCCTGCGGTGCTGATATTCAGTGTCGCGAAATAAAGCGAATCGATACCTCGGCTGCGTTTTTCCTTTCGATTGAATTCCAGCGCACAGGCTTTCTGGTCTATCGCCTTTACAAAACGTCGTTTCCAGCCAAGCCTGAAAGACCTCGGGGCCTGCCACGGTTTACAGAATTCATGCAAGACACGCAGCAGATCGGACGCGGAGTGATAGTTGGAACTACAGGTTGGGAACAGCAGCTCGAGAGCAACACGGTATCGTTTATTAACTCATTTGTCGCCCGGCCTGAATTTCAATCCACGTATCCAGCTCAACTCACGGCTGCAGATTACGTGGATAATCTAAACACCCTCGCCGGCAACGCTCTTTCGTCAACAGAACGAAATGCGCTCGTGAACGCCTTGTTAACTGGACAGGAGACGCGCACGACTGCATTGCGGAAGATCGCCGAAGACGTGGATTTTCAGAATGCGGAATTCAATCGCGCCTTCGTGTTAATGCAGTACTTCGGTTATCTGAGACGGAATCCTGATGCTGCACCGGACTCCGATTTTTCAGGATATGATTTCTGGTTAGGAAAGCTCAACCAGTTTGGTGGTGATTTCAGACGAGCAGAGATGGTGAAGGCCTTCATTAGCTCGATCGAATACAATCAGAGGTTTAATTAAACTTTTCGAGAGGGGTCGATTCGGAATCGAGGCAGCTTACGTTCAAGACCACCTACGGGCGACTCGGTTTCGCCGATCTTTGTTGCACCCATTCGCTGATAGAACCCGGCGGCATTTGGATCTGCTGAAATTTGTAATTCAGCCACTTTCATTGACGCAGCCATTTCCATTGCATGCAGGAACAACTCCTTACCCAGGCCTGTTCCAATGTGTTGTGGCGCGACCCACATGTGTTCGAGTTCGGCAGTTCCATGATGAATCATCAAAGCGTAGAAGCCGCATAGCTCACCATTAGCTTCTGCAACATAAACAGGGTTGTCATTGATGAAATCGGGCGAGATGGTAAGGTCTGACTCCCAATAGTTAATCCAACTCTCCGGATAGCCCCAGTAGCGCTTTGCGTCCAATGCAAGGCTGGTCAACTGAATCGCCTCATCACGACCCGCTCTTCTTATATTCAACTCGATTGTCGTCCTATTGGGTTTCTCTGCCATACTGAACCGCCGGCATGAAGTATAGCTGCGATCGCGGTCAAAACTGCAGTTGTTCGTCGACCGTACATCCTTGGCAACGCTTTTTGGCGGCTTGAACTAAGGGTCTGTAATCATCACCGCGTCCCTGCCGGTCGTAGGCTGATCTGGACGACTACGAAGTTCCGATCTAAAGAGAATTGGAAGCGAGCTGCGGGCCTTACACGAAGGTGCGGAGCAGTTGATTGAAAGTCTGGAGCCGTTCGCGGTGAGCCAAAATGTAGTTAGCTGATGCGCACGATCGCGTTCAGCCTACAGAATTATGAGGCGGCGGCTTCGCCGGCTTCTTCGTGGTGCTCGGTTGTATACAACCGAAGGATGTCCTGGCCTTGTCGGGAACGAGGATCGATCGTTCTCAAGTGTTTTCTGCCCTGCATTTCCCATATCGCAGTCACAACCCCGTCTTTTTCTACGGCGTGATAGGTGATCTCTTCCGGGTTCGTCTCTGCGGCCGCTTCCGCGGCTTGGGCGCCGCCAGTTGTTTCATTCTCAGACATAAATACTTGGCAAAGTCTCCTCTCAATCTTATTACTCTGATTGGTTTGTCCGCGATTGTGTCACACGCTATTGCGACTGTCCAGCCAGGTTAACGTTCGTGGTAAGCCATGGATTTACACGAACGCACGTCGATTACGTGCAGTTGTTCAACCTTACTTCTCGTTCATATTGATCTGTTTAGATCTGTTGCTCCTCATGCACCTACCAGCGTCATAAATGCATTTCTGATTGTCGTCACAACACTTTCCGACTCGACGGCATACCGGCGAAAGTCGAATGTCGTAACCGGCGCAACACCAAGGCCTGACGACGTAAGAAAGATTTCTTCTGCCTCTGTTAGATCGCTAATGTCGTACGCGCCCTCGACGAGAGGCACAAAATGTTTCGCTGCAATGTCGACAATGCATCCACGCGTAATTCCGGCAAGCACACCAGTACTGAGACCCGGCGTATGTATGGTCCCACCTTTGGACCAGAAGATGTTAGCCATCGTCGCCGACACTATTTCACCACGTTCGTTAACCACTATCGCCTCGTCGAAATCACGGTTGCGGGCTTCTTCCCATGACATTACATGTTCGAGATAATTCAGACTCTTGATTCCCGCCAATGGTGAGCGGGTGTTGGAACGAAAAGGAGAGATCGCGAGCGACAATCCTGCTTGTGCAAGCTTGTGTGGTTCACCCGTCATTATCAATAAGTCCGTTTGTCGCGACCCGGTCGCCTTTGCTTTCCAGATGTCGCGACCGCTCCGCGCCAAAAGAATCACGCGCGCTCGTCCGTTACTAACGCGATTGACGGCAATCAATTTCCGCAATGGCTCAAGAACGCTGGTTTCGTTGAACCCGGTCAAATCTAAACTCAGTTTAGCTGCGTCATTTTCCAACCTTTGCCAGTGATTCGGCCATAGGAATGGTTCGCCTCTATAGATAGCAACTGTGGTAAAAACACCACGCCCATAGAGCATCGCCGACGATACGGGAGCGACGCGTGCTTTGGTCGCTTCAACCATCGTTCTATTCAAATAGATTACGGGGTGCACAGGAGGTTCTAGAAAACCAGGTTACAAACGACTCGTTAGATGCTGCGGCTTACTCCCTGCCGGCAACCATTGCTTCTGCTTGTAATTTCTTGCCGAGAGCATTGCGCCACTCGTCTTCGAGTCTGGTTACAGGTGTCTCTATCACCGGTTCGCTGTTGACTTCGATTCGAAGGTTGGTTCCGCCCACCCTGCCTAACAATGTGAATGGGGAGGAATGACGCTCGGCAATCTTTTCCACTGCTGAAGCGTCGGATGGATTAAAGCTTACGACGATTCGCGAGGGCGATTCGCTGAACAAGACGGTCGGCGTCTCGAGAGGTGACTTAATACTAAGGTCCGCACCCTTCGCTTCTCGCACGAGCGAAGAGAAACAACTTTCGGCCAGGGTTACTGCTAATCCTCCATCAGAACAATCGTGTGCAGACTGAAGCAGGCCTGCCTCGGCGGCTTCGAGGCACGTTCGCTGAACCGCACACTCTCGATGCAGGTCCAATCGGGGCGTTACACCTGCTGCGACAATCTCATCTGTGGTGAGTTTGCCAACGGTAACTGCATATTCGCTCATCGAGAGATCGTCTGCTGTAGTGCCCAGGAGTGCAATTAGATCGCCCTCGTTCTTAAAACCAGGTTGCACGATGCGCCTTACGTCCTCTATTAATCCAATCATACCAATTACGGGAGTGGGGAGAATACCTCGACCTTCGGTTTCGTTGTAGAAAGAAACATTGCCTGATACGACTGGTGTTTCTAAAACTCTACAAGCTTCAGCCATTCCATCAATTACTTCAGAGAACGACCACATCACTTCTGGTTTTTCCGGAGAAGCAAAG
>JBHEMC010000115.1:0-12225 GCA_046262775.1 Pyrinomonadaceae bacterium
GTCTTTAACGAGTTCCAGCACTGCTCGGCGCAATATCGGTTTTGGTCCACTCTCTCGAGGACGCCTCGCCAATGTTGCGGTACGCTTACCACCAAACTCGCGCCGAGGGATTCTTCTCAGGATGCGTCGAACTCCTTCGCCAGGGTTTGCTAACTGCTGTTCAAACCATCTTTCAAACGCGAGATCGAACAGCGGATAAATCATATCGTCCGGTGCAACTTCAAAAAGCGGATCGATTCCGGCTTCAACCGGATGTTCGCGCAACAACTCAGCACAGAAGGAATGAATGGTACCAATGCGAGCTTCTTCAAGTTCCTGCACCGCGCCAATCAGGAACTCTTCGGCGCTGACGTCGCAGTCGTGTTGCCGCGCGTCTTCGATCGCGGATCGCAGTCGCAGTTTCAATTCACCCGCGGCGAATTCAGTGAAGGTCACTGCCACAGTATTCGCTAACTTGACTTTACCCGAGACGATCCCCGAAAGAATCCGCCCTATTAACGCGCTCGTCTTGCCGGTTCCAGCAGCCGCTTCGACAATCAGTGTCGTATCCAGGTCGTTGTGGATGCGATCTCTTGAACTTTGATCAGCTAAGAGGAACGCGGGCCTCCCCGCCCGCACTGGCGCCACAGTCTCGAGAGGGCGAGGACGCCCGCGCCTTTTGCCCTCGGCATCTGTTTCGATGTGATCCTCTTTCACGGTAAACTTCTCATTGCTTTAAGCTGGACCAGCCGTGTACGAGGCTTTTTTTCTGTACGGATCTCCTCGAGGCCTCCGCACACTGCAAGATAATCGCACCAGGTACACGCGTCTTTGTCGGGAGCGGCGGGAAGGAATCCCTCCTCGAGGCCCTGCCGGATCTCCATCAAGACTGAATTCAGAATACGAACCGATTCATCATTGAGCGGCACAATGCGCTCTTCATACCCGCCGTCAGCTGTGCAGTAGTAAAGGCGTCCGGCTTCGACCGTGCCATCCAGCAGTTGCTGACATGCAAGCGCATACAGCAATGGTTGCAGATGCTTTCCGCCGCCGACAATTGTGTCCTTCTCAGCACGAGCTTTACCCGTCTTGTGGTCTGTAACACGATACCGGTCTCTTCCCTGTCGTTCGACAAGATCGATTGAACCACGCAATTTCAAGTCACCTATGATATGAACTGGAGCAGAAACACTGGCCGGGTCGGAATCTCTTGGACCACGATCAATTAGCCCGAACGACAACTCGAATTTATCAGGTATCCAGCCGGATTTATCTTCGGCCATGCGTCGCAACCACTCTCGCAAGTCTGCGCGAATACTGTTGACGCCATCTTGCCAAACGCGCGGAATCGCCGGCGCGAGTCGGTCCTCGTACTCCGCTGCCAGCCGTCCGAGCGCTTCGTCAACAAGTCCATATGCAAGATCGTTTATAGAAACTGCACTTGCTCCCCGCCCTTCATTGTGTTTCGAGACTTCTTCAGAACTGGACAAAGGCTGGCCACGGTGCGCAGCCTCTGCAAGTGGTAAACAACCGTTGGCTTTCAATGCGCTGAGAACTTGAAACTGCGTCTCGTGGAAAAGAGACCCACGTGTTAAGGGATCGATAACTTCAATCGCCTCCGGCTCTCGTCGAAGATCCAGACGCAGTATCGCACTTAAAAAAAACCTATAAGGACAGCTGGCAAAATTTTGTAAGGCCGTAGCCGAAAAAGAGCGCGAGGAAAACCGATGTCGGGAAATGCTTTGCATCGCGAGCTCATCGGGATCGACGAAGCCATCGTTCGAAGTCCAGCGTCGCAACCACCGTCGAGTGCGTGCGCGGAGGGCGCGCGCGAGATGGTCGTTTGCAGTCAACAGGTAATGCGCAGCACCTGCCGCTTCCTTCTGCTCTGATTGGACGAGATTCCCAAGCAATGCAAGATCATATTCCGCTTCGTCGATCGCGGCTTCAGGCTTCTCCGGCGCGGGCCAACCCAGGCGCGCCCGCGTTGACGACTCAGCTCGCGACGCAACTTCCTCAAATCCGAGTAGCGTACCTTCCGCGGCGCGCAATGCCTCCAGTGCATAAAACGATGGTACGCGCGGCCGCGATTGCTGCACGTCGATACGAGGGTAAGAAAGGTACAGCCGATCGCGAGCGCACCCCACAGCTAGAGCCAAAGCCGTACGTTCAGCTTCGAGTTGATCACGACGCGTTGTCAGTCGCACATTGTCAATCGACTTGCGCTGAACATCCGGAAGAATCGGATCTTCGACGATCTTTCGCGGAAACATTCGCTCCGCGAGGCCAGGTACAAACACGATACTGAACGACAAACCCCTGGCCATCTCAACTGGCCCAACAAACACACGACCATAGCGGTGCTTTGGTGGCTTAACGGCAAGATCCCGCAGGCGAGTTTCAAGTACCAGCCGAACTTCGTTCAGATCCACCGGACCGACTGAACTCATCGGTTCGAGATCTGCTAGAGTTGCCATCACTCCTTCGGGATTTCGAAGCGCATTTACGCACAGCTGACGAAGATGGGCTAACCATTCACCCCAACTTGCTTTGGTAGGTAGACGATCCAGACGTTCTACCAGCGGCATCGCGAATTCTCGGAGAGCGTCGAGATCACGAAGTTGCCGTTCAAGTGACTCTAACAACGCCTCTTCTTCAGGTGCGACTTCTTCTATGCGGATGCGCAGCTCGTTCGCAAGTCCTTCCAAGCGACGTGACCAGCGATTTTTGCCCCCGATGACCGCCGAATCGACAAGCAGTTTTTCCCATCGCGCCGGAGTTCTTACGGAACCTTCGATTACGATCCTTTCAGTTGGCGCAGTAAACAATGACAACTGTGCAACTGATTCCGCAGGCGCGGAGTCGTCAATCTGCACAGGTTTGGCTGACTCATCTGCTGGTGCCGTCCAATGTGTATCGACATCCTTTGCAGCCTCGGGCGCAGGTACCTCACCGAGTGAGAGGTATTCCGCGAATCGCGACGCTGACAGACTATCGGCGGCACAGGATAAGAGTGCGAGCATGGCGCGGCCGGCCGGGTCGGGAGCAGTCGTGCCGTGGACGAAATAGGCTGGGATACTCGCTCGCGCAAACGCCTCCTCGAGATGCGACCGATATTCCCCCGGACAATTGAGTAAGACAGCCATTTGATCGAATGCGACTCCATTGGTTGCTTCCGTCTGAATGCTTCTTACAACTTCTGCGCACTCGCGCGGCTCGCCGGGCCAGTTTGTTAGATTGACACTCGTATCGAGAGGTGTCTTCTCTGGTGCCGTGTTCTGAAAGAGGTGTTGTTTGACGAATGCTAGACTCTGCTTCGTTCGACTGTGATCCAATACGTGTCGTTTAGATTTGAGCGACTCCTCAAGAACACGGGCGGTCCGTTCATCACCCCGCGGTACTGTTGCTAATACACTGGCTGTTTTTGAAGCAAGATGCTGGATGAGTTCCTGCTCAAGCGCGAAGTGGACATTAACGTCGAGCAGCAGGAGGGGTAACCCGACGTAAGCAGCATTCTCTGGCGAGCTTATTGAATCGATGGCCATCCGAAACACTCTTGCACGGTCCGACAGTTTCGCCGCTTCCAACTCTTCGTCCACCAGGACTGCTATTGCTGCAATGTCTTTGCCTCCGCGTGGAAGGCGCGCCAATACTTCTGAGCTAACCTCACACATCCGCAGTTCTTCAAGAGTTTTTGCGACAGCGTGAGGAAAGCCCGGACGTGATGCGACAGGGCCGAAGTATTCCAATCTTTGGTCCGCTTGAAGGAGATAAACTGCTCGGGCAACCACAGCAGTGAACGACAAACTACTTGCCGGCGCAATTCCCGAAGCGGCGAGAGATTGTTGCGCCAGGCGAGCTGCAAGAAAATTGAGCGTTAAGCGACGCAAACCAAACGATGCACCGGTCGCATTGACCAGACCGAGATGAAGATCGGTTGCAGCTTCAGATGAGTGTGCGAGCAGCAGCAATTCGACGTCACGTGGAAAACTCCGAAGCCACTCACGGGCGGTTTGCAGTCGAACTTCGGCGTCGCTGGAAAGTTGTATACTGAATTTGGAGGTTCGGTTCACTACGTAACTTATCGAACGTGAGCGTTTGAATACTCAATCTAACACATCGACTGCGGTTTCCTTGCAGGTCCCAACCCCTTTGTTAAACCCAACTAGCGAAAATCCTACTACGTGGAGTGCGCTCGCCCTACATCCAACTATTATTACAGGAGGCGGAGTGACCTCGCTCGAGGCTGCCTAAGCAGACTTTTTACAAGGCTACCGCACAGAGTTGATCGTGCTAAAGGAATTCTCTTCGTCGCTTTATAAGCTAGTGCTAGCGCGGTAACCTCAATATGGATAAGATGCACAAGATTTTCTCAGCTAGTTATCGTAAGTCTTATTTCAATTCCACGGGGCCGGCTTCCTGTATTTAGTTCGATGACCGAATCGTTTGCTCCCAACTCAACGATTTCCCACTACCGGGTGATCTCCAAATTAGGCGCGGGCGGAATGGGAGAGGTGTATTTGGCACACGATCTGGAGCTTGATCGAAAAGTCGCGATCAAAATCCTGCCCAAATCCCTCGCCGCCGATCAGCAAAGGCTGCAGCGGTTTATTCAGGAAGCGAAGTCGGCTTCAGCCTTGAATCACCCGCACATTCTGACCATTTATGAAATAGGCACTACTCACGACTCGCGCTTTATTGCTACTGAATTCATTGACGGCGTGACGTTGCGACAGCGGGTCAACGCGGGAATGAGTATCTCGGAAATACTCGATATGGCCATTCAGGTTGGAGGCGCTTTGGCCGCAGCCCATGCTGCCGGAATCATCCACCGCGATATCAAACCAGACAACATAATGGTCCGGCGCGATGGTTACGTTAAGCTGCTCGATTTTGGCCTGGCGAAGCTTGCTGACCCGATTGGCTCATTGACCGATACCGAAGCCCCCACGAAAGCATTAGTTAACACCGATGCAGGGACCGTATTAGGCACGGCAACATACATGTCGCCAGAACAGGCTAAAGGTATACAGGTTGACGAGCGAACGGACTTGTGGAGCCTCGGAGCTGTGCTTTATGAAATGGTAACTGGACACCCGCCTTTTCGGGGCGAAACTCCAACGGAAACTATCTCTCTTATACTGCAAAAAGAGCCGCCACCCTTGACTCGTTTTCTGCCGGACGTTCCCGCCGAACTCGACCGTATCGTTACGAAAGCTCTGACGAAAGACAGCGACGGCCGTTACCAGACCGCGAAGGATTTCCTCATTGATCTGCGAAACCTCAAGCGCAAACTTGAAGTAAATGCTGAGATTGATCGAACAGTTCCGCCGGAATTGCGGAGTGCGGCAACTACTCCCGGTGGGCAAAACAGTCCATCGACGGCTCCAGGCATCGCGGTCTCCACAGCCACGGGGACACATTCCCCCTCGAGTGCTGAATTCCTCGCAGCCGGCATTAGCAAACACAAGTTTGCGACGGCGATCGCTTTGGTGGTGCTCGTTGTTGCGATCGGAGGAGGTGCACTCTACTGGCACGCTCGCAACTCCGAAGTTGCGATCGACTCGATCGCTGTATTGCCATTCGAAAATCAAAGTGCAGATGCCAATACTGAATACATCTGCGAGGGCCTGACGGATAGCATTATCAATAGTCTCACCCAGTTGCCGAACTTGAAAGTGATCGCACGCAGCTCGGTTTTTCGTTACAAGGGTCGCCAATCCGATCCGCTTGCCGCAGCGAAGGAGCTTGGTGTAAGGGCGGTGCTGACTGGGCGCTTGTTGCAGCGTGGCGACAATCTGACGATTAGTACAGAACTCATAGACGCGCGCGACAACAACCAACTTTGGGGCGAACAGTATGAACGTAAAGTTTCAGACCTGTTAACTGTGCAGCGTGAAATTGCTCGCGAGATTACGTCGAATCTTAGGCTCAAAATTTCCGGTACTGATCAAGCCCGGGTAAAGCCGGAGACTGATAACGCTGAAGCGTACCAACTCTATCTGAAGGGTCGATTCTATTGGAACAAGCGCACTGAGGATGGCATGCGCAAATCCATCGACTTTTTCAATCAGGCGATAGAAAAAGATCCCGTTTATGCGTTGGCATACGCCGCCACGGCTGATTCATGGTTCACACTGGGATGGTACAGATTTACTAAATCTGAGGATGCGTACACAAAGTCAAAAGCAGCAGCTTTGAAGGCCCTGGAATTAGATCCGCAGCTTCCCGATGGTCATATGGCACTGGCCCTGGTCAAATCAACCTTTGAGTGGGATTGGGCGGGAGCTGAAAACGAATTTAAAACTGCACTGGAGTTGAATCCGAAGAGCGCGACAGCACATCACCGCTACTCTTTGTTCTTACCCATACTTGGCCGCCTCGATGAGGCGGTCGCTGAGGCTAAAAAAGCACAGGAACTGGATCCGCTCTCATTGATTATCAATGAGAACGTCGGAGATGTTCTGTCGTTAGCCGGACGATTTGATGAAGCTGAAAAGCAGTTGCTGAAAACAATCGAACTTGACCCTTCGTTCTATGTGGCGCACGGAACGCTGTCGAGACTCTATGAAGCGCGAGGTATGTACGAGAAGGCACTCGAAGAAGATTTGGTGGGAGCTCCGCCCGACGTGGTTGCGAAAGAGAAGAAAGCCTTTGCTGCAGCTGGCATTCAAGGCGTCTGGCGGTTGCGTTTGGCTGATGGGAACGTGGGACCTACTTCACCTTTCTGGCAGGCGAGCTTGTATTCGCGGCTGGGCGAGAAAGACAAAGCATTCGCGCTGCTGAACAAAGCAATGGAACAAAGAGCGGTTGTGTTTACTTATCTGGTTGCAGATTCGCGCTTCGCTAACTTGCGGTTAGATCCTCGATACGCTGAAATTTTGAAACGCGTAGGCCTGGCTCACTGAAACTTGCCCAATCAGTTCGTACAGCAGCGAATATAGGCAGGTTCCCTCTGCTTTCTGATTCTGCTTACTGTTTTCCCACGTACTCCCAATGCCACGGCTCATAATAGTAAGGACGAAAACCGAATCGATCCGCATTACGGACGAGCCATCGATAGACTGGAGTCTGGACTTGAATAGCGCGGTTTGAGTCTCTTGTTTCGACTGGCTCACCGCCGACGTATAGATCCAGCGCACGACCGGTGAAATGAGGGCTCGTAACTGCAAGGCCTGCTCGGCCCGCATTAGGAGACTGCTTGCGCAGTTGCTCTTGATATTGAGGTGAGCGGAAGGCCGAAACGATTTTAAGATACTTTTGCTCGGGCGCCAACGAACCTTCGTTATCGAGTCGAAGGTTTAGCGAAGAATCCGCCGCTGCCGCAGCTAACATTGCTTTGTACGCGAAATAAGTTTGGCGTTCCACTTGTCGAAGCTCGGCAGGTCGAGATGGGTCGTAGAAGTCGGAGACCGGAGCAACGATCAGATCTGCGGCATTTGCAACGTCACGCTCCTTGAGCCGATTTTGCTGCCAATAACCAACCATTGCATACAGCGAATCCTCAGCTAAGATACCATTCGCCGTCAGGCCCGTATCACGTTGCCACTTTATCAACGAGGCAGCAAACGGCGCGGAAGCACCATCGTCAGATGCGTTGAGCAGTCGCCCGATCAGCGCAGAGTAGAGATACCAGCCGTGCTGCTGCTTCCCTCCAAACGTCCAATTCAGTTCGTTTATTAAAATGGAATTCCGACTCGCTGCCGTAGCGAGAATTGAAGATGCCAATCCCTTATTTTCTGCGCTGGAAGTTGCGGAGGCAATCGGCTTCAGAACACGTTTTATTGACGAGGTTGTTTGTTTGTTCGAATCCCGTGTTTGACTGCGGCCTGTGGTTGCGAAAAACCACGCGATTATTGCTAGCGCCAGAAATATTGCATACGCGGCAGGATGAATTCTTTGGAAGTTCATATCAGCAAACTATGTTGATAATTGTGAGGGTTACCCTGTGATGGCCGATGCAGTTTTATTTGTCGCGTTAAAGCAATCCGGTACGACAAACCTAAAACGCGGACATACGATAGGTCAGATGCCGTCCACGGCCTTACCGTTCGACGCCCAATCGGAAAAATTTTGGGTCGACAGAGATCCGAATTCAGTGAGGTTTGATCGAGCCATACAGTCTTTGTGCGAGGTCAGGACTGATTGATTTCAATGCTTCGTATTCGCCCATCGCGGCTTTTTGATCGTTGATGGCCAAATAGGTTAAACCCAAATTGAAGTGGGCCTGCGCGAGCGTGGGGCGTAGCTTGATTACTTCTTTGTAAGCCTCAATCGCTTCTGAAAACCTGCCTGCGTTGTAAAGAGTGAGACCAAGATTAAAGTGGGCCGCAGCATTCGTCGGTTCGATCTGAGCGGCTTGTTTGAGAATTTCAGCGGCGTCTTCGTATCGCTTGAGACCGTTATAGGCGTTACCCAGATTTTTGTAAGCTTGTGAAAGAACCTCGTTGCGTTCTTGAAATCCCATTGCATATGCCTGGCCCGTCGCTCCGAGCAAAGCAATGGCCTGTTTACACACGTCGACAGCATCGTCGTAGCGTTCGGAGTGATTGTAGGCATACCCGAGGTTATTCAGGAGTTCAGGATTTTGGGTATCCTGCTTCAACGCCTGGTTGTAAACATCGATCGATTCGGCATACCTGTTCAACCGCGCCAGGGAAAACGCCAAAGGCATAAGTACGGCAGTGTACTGCGGCTCAACTTTCAGAGCTTGCTGGTAAGCATCTACTGCTTCACCAAATCTTTGCTGGTCCACGTAGACATTGCCCAGCCCGGCAAAGGAACGTGCATCGTCCGGCGCTATTCTTGCAGCTAGCTGGTATTGCTGTTCAGCTTCCGAAAAACGTGGCTTGGGAGCGCTGCGAGCTTCGTTTGCTTTCGCAATTGCCTGCTCTTGTCTTTTCATCACAGGTGGCGGCGGAGTTCGGTGTCCCGTGAGTCGTCCGCCTCCGCTGCCACCCGTCTGAACTACCAAATGGACGGTCGGATTGTTGGGTGAACGAAATATGAGAGCCGCCCCCCCGCTGAGGTCCCTGACCAGGCTGCCGCCGCCGGTAGGTTCCTGCGCACTTACGAGAGCGTTCGTCAGGAGTAGCGTTACGATGAATGCAATTGAGGAACGATAAAGGTAATTTCTCATAAATAGTCCTTGCTGAACTCAGCAGGGATTACAACTCATTCAGCCGTCATTGACAAGCGGATTCTGATGGGAAGGGTTTTGGCCCCATCTTCGCTTTCACCTTCGTCTGTAGTCAGTTGTCCTATAGGTGCTTGTCATCGTCGCGGGAGAGCAGAAACAGATGAAGGTTTCTGGATACGCAAGTAGCCGTTTTGAACAACGAATGAAGGACGACCGCGTCATTGAAGATTATCCAATTGCAATCCGATTGGTGAAGCGCCGGCTCCCTTGATTGCATCGATGACTTTCGTTACCTCCCCATACGACATTGAACGCGGCGCATTGATGAAAACAGTCTTTTCGATTCGCGACTGTTCCGGTACGTCGAGGCGGCTTGCCAACTCGTCGCGATATACGTGGTTCTGAGTACGGTCGTGAAAGACACCTACCAATTTTGCGCAAAGCTTTGACGCATCGTCAACACTGCCCATATCAGTGAGTCCGTTCAATTTTAATGTGCGATCGGCGGCGATCGTGACTAAAAGAGTTTTGGGATTCGGCGGATATACCTTTCCATCCGGCGGAGCGGGCATCCTGGTTTCAAACCTTCCCAATTTCAACGGCGCGGTCACCATAAAGATAATCAACATCACGAGCAATACATCGATCAGTGGAGTCACATTAATAAACGGTGGGGGTGTACTGTCAGCATGTTCTGTCATGACTGCTCCTCTCCAATACAATTTGTCGACAGCTTAGACCCGTCGATAGGAAAAAAGTTCCACTTTGGCAACTATTCTCTTGCTCCAGACTCACCGTGGTCGGCGACAACTCATTACACTGCAGCCACCGCTTTGCCAAAGCAAACAGCCACCTGCTGGAGTACGTAGCCTGGTATTGGCTTTGTCGTAGCGAACTCCTACCAGAAAAAACTAGCGCATGTTGTCTCTTGGGAACTTCACGCGGTCCGGGTCTGCATTCAGTGTTGCCAGTAGTTCTTTGATGAGTTTCGTCTTCACTCGACCTGCCTCGCGAGGGTGGACCAGATAACGAACAATGGCTTCGAGCCACGTGTTATCACTAACGCGAAACATTACTACCGGACGTTCTTGTACCTGCAGTTGATCGATCGGCGTGTGTGCTAACAACTCGCGAAAGATGCGCACTTGTTTCATCATTGCTTCCCCAACCTGGCGCTCGGCAATTTCCTGCATGGTGCGGGCAATAAATTCAAGATCGCTGTTGTAAGCAACTTGAAATTTGATCTCATTCCAGAGATAAGGGAACAGCGGCCAACTATAGTTGTAGACGGGCGTGCTCAGCACGTTCGAATTGGGAAACTTAATTACTCGACCACTAGGGTGATCAGTCGACAGATACTCACCGCCGAACTCCCATAGCGTGGTATCGAGGTATCCCACATCGATTACGTCGCCCGTCGCATCGCCGATTCTTACCCGATCGCCAACCCTATACGGTTCCCGAACAAGGATGTAAATCCAACCGATAAAGCTGGTGATAGGTGTTTGGAGCGCGAACCCAAGCACAAGCGAGATCAGTCCCAGCGAGACTACTGCGGTGTACCAGTTTTGAAAGAGAATGGTTACGACAAGAATCGCGATAATCAAAGCCGCCAAGAGATGTGAGACTCGGCGGAGATTGTATTGCGAGACAGGATTCTGAACTCCACCTAACAGGTAAACGTCGGTGAGTTTCAGCACAGCGAATACGAGTACCACGGCCTCAGCACTGAGCGTCAACTTTTGAAGCAGAGGAACGTAACGTGCGGCGAAACCGAAGAAACGAAGAGTGAGCAAATAGTAAAAGGCTCCCAGCGCAAGCAAAAGTATTGCGTGAGTTCCTAAGAGTAATTTGTCCCGCGTTTGAGGAATGGGCCGTACGGTGTCGCGTGGCGTAGCATGGTGCAACGCCCGTTGGACCTCGGGTTCCCTCTTAACTCGCTCAATGTCTGATTTAAGGTCGTTGCTCACTTTTGAACGAGTTTATTTGCGTTGCGTTGATTTAATCCCCGCGATCACAACACGCGCTACTGATGGAATGATCTCACGTTGGTTTGCATGGTCCGTTGTGAAGGTAACCAGGACGAATTTTGAGCCGTCAGGCATTTCCAGGTACGCAGCATCGTGTCGTGTCGTGCTGGTCCAACCAGCTTTTGACCAAAGTCGCACACCTTCAATTCCTTGTAACGCGATGCCGGTAAAGCCATGACCCTGATCGTCAGCATCACTACTCTTACCCATATAATCTCGTTTGAGCAGTTCCATCATTCGTGCCGTGTGTTCGGCATTGGCGGCTTTTCCGGTCACAATCTCCATCAATAGCCGGGCGGTCGCATCTGTGGTCAACTTGTTTCGATTCTCGCCATTTGGACCGCGCGATACCTGCTCACGTCCATAAGCGTCTTCACAAAATGTTTTCTGGTTAATATTGATGTTTGAGTAGCCAAGCGACGCAAAATAACGATTCATGGCGTTGCGCTTCATTTGCCACTCCTCCATTTCTTTCGGCGGAAGCTCGTATCCACCCGTCGTGTGCGTGAGAACGTCGACAATGTACTGCGTGGCCTCATTCGACGAATCAACGATCATGTCACGCAGCGCTCTGGTTAACTCGGCGGTTTCGTCGATCTTTTTTTCTTCTAACCAGCGTTCGGCTGCAACGAGATAGAAAAGCTTTACTACGCTGGCCGGGTAAACGCGTTCGTTGGCGCGGAAACTAGCGATGGCGGGATGCTGACGATCGGTCAAATCGATAAGTGTGATTGAGAGTTGATTATCTTGCAGGTTCTTGTCGGCGAATCGGTCGATGGTTGTTTTTGCGGCACGATTCACGAGTTCCTGAAGCGATTCGCTTTGAGTTGGTGTTTGCGCCTTTGCCAGGGAAAAAAAACAAACAAGAGAAACGGTGAGCAGAAGTTTTGTGATCATGGTCTGTCTGATTCCAGCGAATTTTTGATACATAGTAGCCTTTTGAATTGCGGTGGCAAGCGTAGCGCCAGAACCGCTTTTGATTAGTAGCCCGAATAATTGAAGAATTTCACCCAAAGCGCGTTCGCGGCTGTGCTCTGCCGGCGAACTCCAAATTCCAGGGAAAGTTTGTTATAAGCC
>JBHEMC010000116.1:0-12181 GCA_046262775.1 Pyrinomonadaceae bacterium
GTGCTTCATTGCGGCCCAGTTTGTCGCGGGGCAAACGCTGGCCAAGCGGATCGACTCGGGTCCTGTCGATTTTCGCGAAGTGGCGAAGTAGGTGCGATCGTTGGCGGAGGCACTGGCGTACGCCCATGCCGACGGGATCGTGCATCGCGATATCAAGCCTGAGAACATCATGTTGCGGCCGGATGGCTACATGAAGATCCTTGACTTTGGATTGGCAAAACTCACTGAGCAGGATGAGCAACCACCGAACCTAACCAAAATTGACAAAACAGAAATGTCCTCTGGTCTGGTGATGGGCACTTTGAAGTACATGTCGCCCGAACAAGCACAGGGCAAGCAAGTTGATAGGCGCAGCGACATTTTTAGCTTCGGTGTTGTGCTGTACGAGATGCTTGCCGGACGCGCTCCATTCGAGGGAAAAACCTCGAATGACCTTATTGCCGCCATACTGAAAAGCGAACCGCCGCCGCTGAGTGATGTGCCTGAGGAGATACGACGTCTCATCGCAAAGGCAATGCATAAGAAGAAAGAAGAGCGCTATCAAAAGATCGAGGAGTTGTTGGGTGATCTGAAGAGCCTAAAGGAAGAGAAAACAGTGACAGCTGTAAGCGGTCAAATCGCTACGAGTCTGGTACGCGGTTCGAGTCTGTCAACAAGCGAAACAACGAGCTCTACGTCATCAACCCTCGAGTACGTCATCAGTGGAATCAAGCGCCATAAGACCAGATCCGTCGTGGTAGTTGCGAGTTTGGTTATGGTCTCTGTGGGCCTGACCGTTGAGATGAATCGTGTTCGCAGCAAGCTGCACACGTCATCTGGAGAGATCAAAATAACGCGGATTCCTAACACCGATCGGGCTGGAACCGTGGCTATCTCTCCAGACGGCGAATATATCGCTTATGCAGAAACGAGTGATATAACAAAGCCAAACGTCAAAAGTCTGTGGGTGCTAGAGATCGCGACGAATAAACGAGTAGAAATTGTGTCGCCCGCCCACGTGTTCTATTTCGGTCTCACCTACTCACGAGACGGCACTGAACTTTTTTACTTAAACGAAGACACGCTTTATCGAATTTCCGCGAATGGCGGCGAGCCTACGAAAGTATTGGGAGATGTGGCTGGAGCAATCAGCTTTGCGCCTGACGGCACTCAGTTCGCTTTTGTGAGGCAGATGAAATCGGAGGAAATGGCGCTGGTGATAGGCAATGTGTATGGCGGTGGCGAGCGCGTACTGGCCACGCGAAAGAGGCCCGAGTTTTTCGGCCGCGATGGACCGGCATGGTCACCCGACGGTAGCCTCATTGCGTGCGCAACTGGCGTGATTGCGAAGAGCCACGCGGGCGTTGTGGGGTTCGATGTCAACACCGGCGACGAAAAAAAGATTACAGATCCAGAGTGGGACGAAATTACCGGCCGGCTGGTATGGCTCCCGGATGGTAGTGGTCTCGTAATGTCGGCGACGCAGGGAACCGAGAATCATATTTGGCAACTTCAATACCCACGAGGTGAAGCGCACCGGGTTACAAGCGATCCTAATTACGGCTATTTCGACCTTTCTTTGGCGGCTGATGGTGAAAAATTAGCGACTATTGAGTCTGCGACGCGAAGCAGTATCTGGCTATTGCCGAAAGGGGATTCCAGTGCGGCTGCACCCATCACTTCCGGTGAGCATAACCTTTACAGAGCCGTGTCGTGGACCCCAGATGGCAGAGTTCTCTATGCCTCCAACATCGGTGTGCAACGCGATATCTGGATCGTGAATGGCGACGGCACCGAACCTAAACAACTAACAGCAAATGCCGGCGTCAATCTACAACCGCATGCTTCTGCGGATGGGCGTTACGTCGTCTTCTCTTCCAATCGCGCGAATAAAGGTGCCTTCAACATCTGGCGAGTGAATATTGACGGCAGCAATCCCGTTCAACTAACGAACGGCATCGGTGAAGGGCAGCCGGTGTGCTCGCCAGATGGACGTTGGGTCGTTTATTCGAAAGGTGGGCCGAACACCACTCCTAGTGAGAAGACCTTGTGGAAGGTGGCGATTGACGGCGGCGAGGCAGTGCAGCTATGCGACAAGCCGTCCAGCGGAGCTGCCATTTCGACTGACGGTACACTGATCGCGTGCTGGTATCAGCAAGATCCCACTTCGCCCAGGCAGATAGCGCTTATCCCGTTCGGCGGCGGACCGCCAATCCGGCTCTTTGACGCAAACAATCCCGCAATCAATCCTGTCCACTGGAGTCCGGATGGGCAAACTGTTGATCACATCATTACGCGCGCGGCCATATCAAATATTTGGAGACAACCAGTAAGTGGTGGTCCACCGCAACAGTTAACCCAATTCACATCCGAACGAATCGACGGCTTCGATTGGTCTCGCGATGCGAGGCTTGTTTGCTCGCGTCTTCATAGTGCCCAGGACATCCTACTGATTACTGATTTCAGATAATGCAAAGGATGTCAGAAAAAAAACGAGTGTCTTGCACATGAGAAAAGAGCGAAAACATGGAACAGCGCAAGCTTAAGCCGAGTTTGCTGCGGTCAATAATCTGCGTAGTTCTTTTCTTCCTGATTAATGGCTTGGCACAGAGTCCAAATATTTGGCTGGTGCCAACCGCTTCAGCTCAATCAGCGACAGCGATTCTCACCGGCACGGTCCTGGACCCTCAAGGGGCAGTTGTTCCTAATGCAAGTATCACGGTAACCAATGTCGAGACGTCGCTACGACGCCAAACCACAACGGACAAAGCGGGTTATTTCATCGTGTCGTGGCTCCCGCCTGCCCGTTATGTTGTGACGGTGCAACTGGGGGGATTTGCCACTCTTGACATAAGCGATGTCGTGCTAAGTGTGAATGAACAACGAGCCCTAACGATTCGATTGAAGGTAGGGGAGATCGCTCAGTCAGTTACTGTTGAAGCAACCTCTCTTATTGAGACCGAATCAGCGGCTGTGAGTACCGTAATCAATCAGCATTTCGTAGAAAACCTGCCTCTCAATGGGAGAAGCTTTGGTTCTTTGATCGAACTTACGCCTGGCGTCGTGCTGACAAGATCGAATGGAGCAGAACAAGGCCAATTCAGTATCAACGGACAGCGCGCAAATGCTAACTACTTCATGGTAGATGGGGTGAGCGCCACCGTGGGGAGCGTTTCGAACCAAGGCCTCGCAGGAACTATCCCAACTGCCAGTGTTCTTGGTGGCATGAATAATCTCGTGTCGGTAGATGCTTTGCAGGAGTTCCGGGTTCAGACATCGACCTACGCTGCCGAGTTTGGCAGGATGCCGGGCGCGCAGGTGTCAGTCATCACCCGGTCCGGAACAAACCAGTTTCACGGCAGCGTTTTTGATTATCTTCGTAACGACGTGCTCGACGCTAACGACTGGTTTGCCAATAGTCGTGGATTGCCAAAGCCCGCTTTGAGACAGAATGACTTTGGTGGTGTCATCGGCGGACCGGTCTTTAGGAATAAGACCTTCTTCTTCTTTTCCTACGAAGGATTGCGACTGCGGCAGCCACAGGTTGGGATCACTCAGTCCCCGACACTGGCGACGCGAAGAGCTGTGCCCGTGGCACTTAAACCTTTTCTTGATGCGTTTCCAATTCCCAACGGAAAAGACTTCGGAAATGGATTCGCGGAATCGTCATCCGGTTACTCGAATCCATCTTCCTTGGATGCTTCCAGCATTCGAATTGACCATACACTCAACAGCAAACTCACGCTCTTTGGGCGTTTCAACTACGCTCCTTCCGAAACTATTCAACGCACTCCAACTGCGAGCCTGCTGAATCAACTGCAAACGAACCAGCTTCTTACAACCACCCTCACACTTGGACTAACTCAAGCCATTTCCCTAAGCATAAGCCACGAGTTGCGTGTGAATACCAGTAGTAATAGAGGCAAGCAGTTTAACTCGCTCGATGATTTTGCAGGCGGTGTTCCACCCCCGGATGCCATCATGTTTCCGGCTTTCACAAATCGCGACGAGTCGTTATTTAATTTTGGGCTGGGATCGGTTTCGTACGCGCTAGGCCAGGATGGTGTTTCAAGTACGCAGCATCAAACGAACGTACTCGATAATCTTCTGATTACCACCGGAAGACATCAGCTAAAATTCGGTATCGACTATCGCAGACTTTCACCCGACTGGTCGGCACTCGGCAAGACTGGAATTGCATTGGTTGCGGTGTACGATGACACGAATGCAGTAATTTCAAATAACCCGTCATTCGTCAACGTCGAGGCGACGGCAAATCGGTTTCCGCTTTTGACAAATTTCTCCGCATACGGACAAGACACCTGGAAAGTAACACCGCGGCTGACTTTCGCCTATGGGTTGCGATGGGAAGTCAATACTCCTCCGACGGACAGACGTGGCAATTATGCGTTTACCGTCATCGGATTAGACAATCCGGCTACGATGACTCTTGCTCCGTTTGGCACTCCGTTGTGGAAGACAACTTACGGCAACTTTGCTCCGCGAATTGGTGTCGCATATCAGCTTTCTCAGGCCAGCGGTCGCGAAACTGTTTTGAGAGGTGGGTTTGGAATCTTCTACGATGTGGGTACTGGACCAACCGGTAAGGCGGTAGTTGGAGTTACGGTTCCGTATGACAGAAACCAAACGTTTCAGTCATTTCCTTTTGACTTTACCCAAATTTCAATTCCTCCTATTGATTTTCATCCCAGTCCGCCGTACGACACGCTTTTCGTGTTCGATCCCGAACTAAAACTGCCACGAACATACGAATGGAATCTTGCGGCGGAGCGATCGATTGGCCCAAATCAAACTATGACTGTGTCATACGTCGGTGCGACGGGTCGTCGTCTTCTCCGTACAGAAACCTTGCGGGGGGCTTCTCTTTCCAACCCGAACTTCACGAGAGTTCAAGTGTTCAAAAATGCTGCTACTTCGGATTACGAAGCCCTGCAACTTCGATTCCAACGCCGCTTGACTCGTGGCTTCCAGGCTCTCGCCTCATACGCCTGGTCACATTCGATCGATATTGCATCGGCAGATTCAGCATTAACGATTTCAACTATAAAGGTTGATCCGAAAACGGATCGTGGGTCGTCCGATTTCGATGTGCGTCATTCGTTTTCCGCGGCTGCTACTTATGCTTTGCCGCGGGTGTTTGGTAATCACCTGGCAAACAGGTTATTTCGTGATTGGTCGATTGATGGAATCTTTAGAGCCCGTACAGCTACGCCAGTTACTGTAAGTGTCAGTCGAACGCTTTTTGGAGTGAACGGCGTGACGCGCGCGGACCTGGTTTCCGGAGTGCCGCTCTACGTCAAGGATCCAACTGTGGCAGGCGGGACGCGTCTCAATCGGTCCGCGTTCGCGGTGCCCCCGGCTGGCCGCCAGGGAAGTTTAGGTCGTAATAGCCTGCGCGGATTTCCTCTTACCCAACTCGACTTTTCATTGCGGCGGACTTTTCGCTTGCGCGAGCAACTCAATCTTCAGTGGCGGGCGGATCTCTTCAACGTTTTCAATCACCCGAACTTTGGAGCACCAATCGTAATACTCGGTAGTTCACTCTTCGGACTGTCGACTCGAATGTTGGCAAGCGATCTGGGAGCAGGTGGTGGAAGCTTTAGTCCGCTCTATCAAATTGGTGGCCCGCGCTCAATCCAAATTGACGTTAGGCTACAGTTTTGATTGAGCTGAAGACCTTCGGGACATAAGTAAAGTTAACTAGAACCTGTACGGAATGCGGAAGGTGTGCGCCGGCGCGCGTATAATACGTACATCGAACGACTAAAACGGTTGCCCTGTCCATGCGGTAAGAGCGGCGGAAGTCTCAAACAAGTTCAATAAGAGACGACGAAAATGCGCCGCGGAATTGAACTGCAAAAATACCTGGAGTCTGAAGAGAAACACGACTCAACATCGAGATGGCTGTGCGCCAGAGCGGCTGCTCACGCTGTCATTGCAACACTAATTCATAACCGCTAGCGCTCATTTAAAACTTGCTTTGGTGCTGGTCGAAGAGTAGTTTTGGGCATATTCGCTTTGGTACAGGAAAGTTATCAGCAGTATCCACACCCATTCAATGGGCATCTGCTGAGTTGCATTTGCATGTTACTCGGGAGAGTCAAGACCAATGAAACGGCCAGTGATTATAGCGGTGAGCGGGTTTAGCTCTGAGGTTGGCAAAACTACTCTCATGTGCGATCTGCTGCGAGCCTTTCCGGGATGGGAGGCAATCAAGGTGACGCGTGGACACTATCGATCCTGTGGGAGAGATCCTCACGCGTGCTGTGTTAGCGATTTATTGACCGACAAACCCGTAATTCGTTCAGGCCGTGACCAGAATTACGTTCTCGGCAAAGACACCGGGCGGTATTGGGACGCAGGTGCTACAAATGTCCACTGGGTCATCGTTACTGATGAGCAAGTCGAGTCAGGAATCAACGAGGCCATTGAGCACGTTACTGCGCCTGGAGTCTTTATTGAGGGCAATAGCATTCTCGATTTTATTCAAGCTGATTTTGTGTTGATGGTTTCGCGGGCGAGCGGCGGAAAGATCAAAGGCTCCGCTCGTCACGCCCTTGCTCATTCTTCGGCAATTTATCTTTCCAATACTAGTGAAGAAGAAACCGACGAACGGAAAAAGTTTGCTCTTTGGCGGAAGCAGTCGGGCATTGATAAGCTTATTAGCAACCTTCCAATCTATACGCGAGCGGATTTGCCGGCACTAATCGCCTCAGTGCGTTTAACAAAACCGCGGCGCAAGTAGGCGAGAAAGCAGAATGGTTGCGAGCGATCCTATCGAGTCGAAGAGCGTCATTGATTTTTTCGGAGGCGGTGAACGCTTCAGAAGAGTTCCTCGGCCAGCGCGACGATGATGCCCGCAGGGCCTCGCATGTAGCAGAGTCTGTACTTGTCCTCGTACTGGGCCACCTCGCCGACGAGTTCTGCGCCGTTGGCTCGCAGGCGAGCGATAGTGTCGTCGACGCTTTCAACGGTAAACATGACGCTCCGGAGCCCGAGCGTGTTCGGCGGTGCGATTGCCGGTTCCATCTCAACCAGTTTTGGATTGCGAAACTTCGTCAGCTCAAGCCGCCCGTGCCCATCTGGGGTCCGCATCATAACGATGTCAACTCGGACACTTTCGAGCCCATTAACGCGGTCGACCCACGGGCCCTCGATCGGCATCTCGCCTTCGGCCGTCATGCCGAGCGTGGTGAAAAAAGCGATCGCGGCTGCAAGGTCGTCGACGACGACGCTGACGTGGTCCAACCTCTTGATCGTCATGTCTCCACTCACTATAGCAGGGCCGAAAGTAACTGGTCAGACCTGCGAGTCTCGGGTCAAAAATCCCCGACTGCAAAAGCCGCTGCGATTCTCAACTGCAATACCAGGAAAGGTGAATTTCTGCCTGCAAACAGGCGGAGGCGGCAAGACTGAGCGGATCAAACTTTAAACGGAGCCCTTTGCTAGTCCCTCATATTCCAAAATATCGCAAGGGCTGACGTTCTAAAGCCCTACAGATCGCCTCCAATGTAGATAGCCGAATTGCTTTCCGCTTTGCCATTCTTCAACACGGAGATCTTGGCCATCGTAGTACCAACTTTATCAGCGAGCTCGGTAACGCTCATTTTCCTTTTCGCCAACATGACATCGATGTTAATGCTGATTGCCATGTTTGTTTAAACAGTCAGATGTTCTCAGACTTTATATCCACCGCATTTTGTAAGATCCGCTCAAACACTGCCGCGGTTGTGGCGATGATGGCAGAGACCAAAATAACGAAAACACCCATCATAACTCCACCAGCAATATCGTCCTTACCACGTATGAATAGGAATAAATAGCCCTCTGCTCCAATAATAAAGATCGCAGTAGTTAACGCGCAGTACTTGATGATTCGCAAAGCTCGCACTGAATGCTGAAAAAAAATCCTATCTCGTCTGGCGTACCCTAAGATCTTGAATCCCTGGTAAAGACCGACAAAAAATGGGACGAAGGCCAAGTATATATATGCCAAAAATGGGTCCTTGAAATATATCTGAAAAAGCGTGGCGTTCACGTTCCTGCCCTCGAGCTGGGGTTCCCAAAGCAAGAAGGCAAAAAAGCCTAACCCCAAAATTAAAATTACTGCTTGAAGAAAGATTGTTGAGCCTCGTTTCATAGTTGATTCTTATAATAGTCTATACTGCGGCCCTATATTAGGATTTATCGGTTGTCAATATGTTTGTACCGTTAGTTGTTTACTGTAGCTGCACAAACGATATCTGAATAAGTGACGAGTGACGAGTGCCCGGCACTCGGAGTCCAGCGCGGCACGGTCCGGGTCGATGCGATCGGCCTGGGCCAGCTCTTCGAGAAGCACTGCAGGCGAGTTTCTTGGCCGTGGCCCTTCTCCAGGGCTCCTATTCTGCTTCCTTAGCTGCTTACGCAAAAATCTTGTTAGGCGGACTTAGTGTAAAACATAGATTTGAATGCCCACCGGACAGCATCAGCGGCTATTATGACTTTGCAGAACACCGATTCATGAAGCTTACGATGACCGTGACGTCTGAAACCTGGGACACTCGTATACATCGCGCCGGGGAACTTGCCCGCAAGTCGGAAGTAACCCGGGAAATAGTCTCGTTTTATGCAAAGCTACTCCAAACTCAAAAAGACATCCATGAATTCCTTTGCAGTCGGCGAGGATGGCTGCCTTCAGGGTCCCTTGCCGAGGATCTTCCGGTAGTCAGAGAATGTTTGCCCGAATTCTTGCATACTATTGAATCGAGTGGGCCGAAACCACTCGCAGAGGAGGCACGAACTCTTAATACTGCACCTTCAGCAAGGGCTGATGAAATGCTTCTCGAGTATTGGCATAGTCCGTCTGACACGCAGTTTTTTGCTAAAGCGTTCTTGCAGCCTTATGCGCACTGGTTAGCAGAATCAGGCGGGCACCCGCTTGATAGATCGCTTGAAGCCAACGAGAGGAGATGTCCTTTTTGCGGCGGTCTGCCGCAAGTCAGCTTTCTTCAGATCAGAGAAGCGACTTCAGAGAGTGGCAACCGAGACCTTGTTTGCGCCACCTGCACGATCAGTTGGTCGTTCAGACGCGTCGCCTGCGCAAACTGTGGTGAGGAGAGCCCCGCTAAGCTTGGTTATTTTCATACGCCCGAATATGACCATGTTAGGATCGAGGCCTGCGATACGTGTAAGCATTATATTAAGGGTGTGGACCTGACAAGACTCGGGTTTGCAATTCCACTGGTCGATGAGGTTGCAGCGGCTGCGCTTGATGTTTGGGCGCACGAACATGGCTATACGAAGATTGAATTGAACCTGGTAGGCCTGTAGAAAACTTAACTTGAAAACATCTGATACCAATCCTTTCGTTGCAGGCGACTCCCTTTAATTTCCTTTTAGGGATTGCCCTAAACTGGAGGTTGACATATGTGCCGTTCAGTCCTACTCTTCCAGCCACACCCCTATGCATTAATCGGAGATGAGAAAGCGAGCCAAATGCCTCGCTCATACACATCTACCAGTTGGTCCATCCCGCAAATAGGCACACCTACGGTTCTGCGGTTCCTTCGTAAGTCAGATCAACTCTGTTCGGCATCCCCCGATCAGCAACCATATTTTCTGGCTATGTCTGGGAGTTAATTCCATGGATGTCTCTCGAAGAACATTTATCAAGACCACGATAATCGGAGGGGCCGGTTTATCGGCTTTCGGCTTCAGTCTCGCGCCGGTTTACGCTCAGACACAAGGGTTAAAGATTGCCCGCACGACAGAGACGCGCAGCACGTGTCCCTACTGCTCGGTTAGTTGCGGAGTGATCATTCACACACTCGGTGATAAGGCTAAAAATGCCACTCCCCAGGTAGTGCACGTCGAAGGCGATCCTGATCATCCTATCAACCGGGGCACGCTTTGTCCTAAGGGGGCTTCACTCGAACAGGACATCCTCAATGATCGCCGATTGTTGAAGCCGCAGGTGCGTCGACCCGGTTCGGATCATTGGGACGACATCTCGTGGAATGACGCGTTCAATGAGATAGGACGTTGGGTGAAAAAAACTCGCGACGAAACATTTGTAGAGGAGGATGATAAGGGATTCACAGTAAATCGGTGTGAAGGTATCGGATGGACTGGCGGTTGCACTGATACAAATGAACTGAATTACCTTGCCGTTAAGGCGATGCGCAGCCTGGGGGTCTGCTATTTTGAAACGCAGGCCCGGGTTTGACACGGTCCTACGGTCTCCAGTTTGGGGCCCACCTTCGGACGCGGCGCAATGACCAACGGCTGGATCGACATCAAGAACAGCGACATGATGTTGATCATGGGTGGAAATCCGGCTGAAAACCACCCGTGCGGCTTCAAATGGGCTATTGAAGCCAAGTTACATCGTAATGCCAAAATGATCGTCGTCGATCCGCGCTTCACAAGGACCGCCGCGACTGCTGATCTCTTCCTGCAAATTCGAGCTGGTACTGACATAGCTTTTCTCGGTGGATTGATCAATTACGCCATTCAGAATAATCACATCGCTAAAGACTATCTCATCAACTACACGAACGCGGCATTTGTAGTGAAAAATGGTTTTAAGCTTCCCGAAGACGGCTTGTTCTCCGGTTTTGACGGGCAGAGCAGTTACGAAAAGGAAACCTGGAACTATGAAGCCGGCGGCAATGTCGGCAGGAAGGACCAAAGCCCGGTCACTGACGGCGGAACAACACAGCAGGGATTAACTGGATCTACCGCGCGTCCGAGTGGTAAAGGGGAATCGGGCGCCGGAGGCGTAATGAACAGCACGACCGGTGGTGGCCATCAAGCCGCAGGTGGACCAGGAGCAGCTGGACAAGGTGGAGATAAACCGCCTCCTATGCTTCCCGAGAATGTTGCCTACGATCTCTCACTGCAACACGAGCGCAGTGTGTTTCAGTTGCTCAAGAAACAGTACTCACGCTACACGCCCGAGATGGTGGAACGTATTACGGGCATTCCTAAAGACCAGTTCCTCAAAGCCGCCGACCTATTCACGTCAGTTCGCAAAAACGGAGATATGAAGAAGGCGGCGACAATCATTTACGCTGTCGGTTGGACACAGCACACCTCAGGAACGCAAATCATACGCACGGGCGCGATCCTGCAACTCTTGCTTGGGAACGTCGGCCGTGCAGGCGGTGGTGTCAATGCGCTTCGTGGCCATGCGAACATTCAGGGTGCAACTGACATGGGTGGCGTCTTTGACATCTTTCCCGGCTACTTGAAAATACCGGCGCCTACCGATACTGACCTAGCCACCTTCTTAAAACGCACCACACCCACGCCTTCGAAGCCAGACCAGTGGGATTCATACAATTATTGGTCAAATACACCGAAGTTCATGGTCTCATTTCTGAAAGCCCTCTATGGCGATGCAGCGAAGAAGGATAACGATTGGGCATATCAGTTTTTGCCGAAAATCAATCGCAAGTACTCGTGGACTGAGATGTGGGACTACATGTACGACGGCAAGGTCAAAGGCCTCTTCGCGTTCGGAATGAATGGCGTGATGATTGGGCCAAACTCGCGGAAGAACATTGAAGCCTTAAAGAAAGCGGATTGGCTGGTCGTATGTGAACTATATCCGGATGAAACCAGTGAATTCTGGAAAGCACCGGGTACTTCGGCAGACGAAATGAAGCGGATCAATACGACTGTTTACCGGCTGCCCGGCGCAGGCTTCGCTGAAAAGGACGGGACATTCGTCAACTCCGCGCGGTGGCTCCAATGGAAGTACATAGCAGTGCCGCCTCCAGGGGAAGCGAAAACAGACCAGGAAATAGTTGCTCGCATTTTTTTGAAAGTGCGCGATCTATACAAAGCCGAAGGTGGAATGTTTTCTGATCCAATCGCAAACCTTACGTGGCCCTACACCACACCGCAGAACCCATCACTAGCTGAAGTAGCCAAAGAGATAAACGGAAAGGCGCTGGCTGATCTGACCGACGAAAAACTCTTCCCCGGTCAAACGATCAAAACCGGACAGCAAGTGCCAGGCTTCGCCTGGCTTCGCGACGACGGCACAACCTCATGTGGCAACTGGCTCTATTCAGGTTCATGGACTGAGGCTGGGCCACAAATGCAACGACGGGGCGCGGAAGACCCTTCCGGTTTGGGAATCTATCCGAACTGGGGTTGGTCGTGGCCCGCAAACCGGAGAGTAATGTACAAC
>JBHEMC010000117.1:0-11999 GCA_046262775.1 Pyrinomonadaceae bacterium
CGACCCAGGAGCGCTGACGCGCGCAACTGAACCACTGGCGAGCTGGTGGGAGTGGGCCAGATGGGCGACATCGCTCAGAGCGTTTAACTCCCTCGCTTGTTCTGCATTTAGCGGGCGCACACAGCGCCCATAGATCGCACTACCCTCATGTGAAGAGAACGGAAGAGCGAGCACCAGACAAATTGCCGCATCTCCAGCGTTAGACGAACATCGCTGCATTCGATTCTCAAAAGCTCCGGCAACTTTTGTCTGAGCAGTTGCGATCTCATCTTCTGTCAATCCTTCAGCCCAACGCAGATTCGGTTTAATCGCACCCGGCGCCATCCCCCAGATCGAAAGACCGTACGTAGGTGCTGTCGCCTCAACCATCAAGCTCATCTTGATCATCACTTCATACAGTAGGTCAGGCCCCGCCGTGGCCGCTTCACAAACGGCCCGGACGATGGAGCTGATTGGCAACTTGACGGAATTTCCCAGTGAACTGTCGGCGCTGGAGTCTAGAACCGAAGAGTCAGACATCAATACCCTTCCTGAAATGATCGACGCAGTGCGAGAGGCTGACGCGTGGATTCCTCTTATTATGTCGGGAACAAGAAGTAGTTCGCTAATATGGCCGAAGGCTGATGGCCGTGACGATTCGGCCAGGCCAATGAAGTGTAGGGCTACCCCAAAGTCGTGTCAACAAGTTTTAAACCCGCTATCAGGCTGAGGTTTCTCCCTCCCGATTTCCGTACGCCAAGCGTTCGCCATTTTGGGCCACTTAAGCACGCTTAGTTCAAGTATATGTTGAACTTACAGACGTAAACCATAGCATAGAAATATCTTTACACTGTTTAAGCACGGATGCTACAGTCCGACCACATTGCTTGTAAGTCCTTGACTAGCAATGGATTGAGAACCGAAAAGTACATTTACTTGGGGGCCCACTGCCTTGAATATCGACTATGTTGTGGGTCCAAACTCTCCGGCAGTTAAGCAGCTTCTTAATTTTAGTCTAATGACAATTCATTTCGGGACATCCGGATGGCGGGCGGTAGTCGCTGATGAATTCACGTTCGAAGGCGTGGCTCGAGTTACCCGCGCCGTATGCGCAGTGTTCGGGCAGAAAGAGCAGGGACCGGTTGTGATTTCTCATGACACCCGCTTTCTGGGTGAAGAATTCGTCAATGAATGCGCGGGAATTGTTATTCAGAATGGTTTTCGTGCCCTTATTTGTGACGGACCAACCCCGACTCCGGCTGTGTCTCACGTCATCAGAAGCGAGCACGCGGCGTGCGGAATCAATTTCACGGCCTCTCATAATCCGCCGGAATACAATGGAATGAAGGTATCGACCGCTGATGGAGCGCCCGCGTTGCCTGAGGTAACACAGCGGATTGAAGCGCTACTTGGCGCAAACACGTCTACTCTTCAGACTCCTGGTACAACAGGAACCAAAACCCCATATGATGCCCGTGGTGCCTATCTCTCCGACCTCAAGAGCAAAATAAACTTCGATGTAATTTTAAAAGCGGGTGGGACCTACGCGTACGATCCGCTCTGGGGTACGGGTCGAGGATACCTCGATGACGTTCTGCGACAACACGGGATCACTGTCGAGACCATCCACGATTGGCGCGACGTGCTGTTTGGTGGGCGCGCACCTGAACCGGAAGCAACTCACCTCGATGATTTACGGGAATGTGTTTTGGTCAACCGGTGCACGCTCGGTCTTGCAACTGATGGCGACAGCGACCGTTTCGGCGTGATTGATGCGAATGGCGCCTTCATCACACCCAACCAACTGATTGCAATCCTTTTTGACTATTTAGTGGAATCACGAAATTGGGAGGGTGGCGTTGCACGGTCAGTGGCGACTTCGCACTTGGTCGACCGCGTTGCGGACCGCCGCAATAAGCCGGTTTACGAAACACCGGTCGGTTTCAAATACATCGGAGAGCTGATCAATGAAGACAAGATTATTCTCGGCGGTGAAGAATCGGCCGGGTTATCGATCAAAGGTCACTATCCGGAGAAGGATGGCATCCTTGCGTGTCTGCTTGCAGCGGAGGCAGTTGCAGCGCGAGGCGCGTCGTTAACCGAACAGCTCGAGGCACTGTTTGCTGAAACTGGACGTCTTGAGTCTGGACGAATTGGAGTGAGACTTACTCCCGAACTAATGCCCATTCTGAAAGAGAAGTTACGGGAAGAGCCTAAAACTTTGGCTGGTAAAACAATCAAATCCGTTAACCGCCTTGACGGGGTGAAGTTCATGTTTGAAGACGACTCGTGGTTGTTAGTCCGTCCTTCTGGCACTGAACCCCTGATACGTATTTATGCGGAATCGGAATCGAAAAAGGACTTGGAGGTGCTACTTGAGCAGGGTCGCAAATACTTACTGGGTTGACGAACGGATCAGGTCGCAGCGGGTGATGCCACGAGCCACCGCTGCAATACCCTCAATGCCGCAAATCGCTGCCGAATTAATAGGTACGCGCACCGATGTCCGCCGACGCGGCGGTTTGATTCCGTCGTGGGTTGTCTTTGGAATGATCATTCTGGCAACGTTCGCTGTCTGCGTAACGGTAAACATGCGCACTCGCGCAAAGTTTCAGATCGCGTCTGAGCAGTTTGCGTCAATGCAAACCGACGTTGATGCACTGCGCAGCGTAAATCAAACGTTAAGCAGCGAAGTGGAGCACCTGAAAACGGATCCGCGCACCATTGAAGCCGCTGCGCGTACGCGATTAAACATGGTGCGAAGTAATGAAATTGTAGTGCCGTTGGACTGATGAAAATGTTATCTACACAGACTCCAAAGATAAAACGGTTTTTATACCTGCCGAGGCCTGCCGCTAGTTCTCCTGCATATTTTCCGCGTAAATAGGTTCCTGCCGAGCCGGCGCGGCTGTGACTGCCATTACAGCCGCGCTCCCCTCTTCTACAAAACGAAAACTTCTCGCGTTGACACCCTATTTTTGCTCAACTAATATCGAATTTCCTTGACCATTTTGCGCATGTGAGAAAGTTAATGACAAAAATTAAAAATAGCTCCTCCCTGGTTGAATCAGAAATTGAAAGATGGCAACAGGAGACGCTCGAACCTGCTCTGGCAAAACGCGGCGAACGGAAAAGGAATTTTCAAACAGTTTCACTCGAAGAGGTTGACCGCCTCTACACACCCGCCGATCTCAACAACGTCGACTTCAATCGCGACATATCATTCCCTGGTGAGTTTCCCTACACGCGGGGCATTCATCCGACGGGCTACCGTGGCAAGCTTTGGACCATGCGCCAATTCGCAGGATTCAGTACTCCTGAGGAAACGAACGCTCGCTTTAAGTACCTGCTGGCACAAGGGCAGACCGGCGTTTCCGTCGCGTACGATTTGCCCACGTTGATGGGTTATGACGCTGATTCCCCACTCGCCGAGGGCGAAGTGGGCAAGTGTGGGGTCGCGATTTCTTCTTTGGCAGACATGGAGGTTCTTTTTGACGGAATTCCGCTTCAAGACGTCACGGTCTCGCAAACAATCAACGCTCCAGCGTCGGTATTGCTGGCGATGTATCTCGTAGTCGCAGAGAAACAAAAAGCAGACTGGACCAAAATTTCCGGAACGCTCCAAAACGACATACTTAAGGAATATATTGCTCAGAAGGAATGGATTTATCCGATCAAACCGGCCATGAAGCTCGTGATAGATACATTCGAGTTCTGCACGAATCATGTACCTCGTTACAATCCGATATCCGTCAGTGGCTACCACATTCGAGAAGCGGGCGCGACGGCTGTCCAGGAATTAGCTTTCACGCTGCGCGATGGAATCGAATATGTAACCTGGGGCGTTGATGCTGGTCTGGACATCGATCGGTTTGTACCTCGCATTTCATTCTTCTTCAATGCTCACAACGACTTCTTCGAAGAGATTGCGAAATATCGAGCTGCGCGACGGATCTGGTCACGGGAAATGAAGCTCAGGTTCGGCACTGAAAATGAACGGACCCTGCAAATGCGTTTTCACACGCAAACTGCGGGTGTATCTCTCACCGTGCAGCAACCGCTGAATAATATCGTCCGTGTTGCGATACAAGCGCTTGCAGGTGTGTTGGGCGGCACCCAAAGCTTGCACACCGACGCGTATGACGAAGCGCTGGCACTGCCCACGGATCGTGCCGCACTAATTGCTTTGCGCACCCAACAGATAATCGCAGAAGAGACTGGGGTGGCAAATACGATCGATCCGTTGGGCGGCTCTTACTACCTGGAATCGCTTACCACCAAGATGGAGCAGGAAGCACTCGAGTATTTCAGAAAGATAGATGCAATGGGTGGAATGGTCGCAGCCATTGAGAAGGGTTTTCCGCAGAAGGAAATTCAGGATTCCGCCTATCACTATCAGAAGGCCGTCGAACGGTGCGATCAGGTAATCGTTGGGGTAAACAAATACTCTATGTCTGACGATCCTGCAGAAGTGCCGATTCTTGTTATTGACGAAGACGTTCGGACTCACCAGGTCGAGCGGCTTGAGCAGATTCGCGCGCGACGTGATGAAGGTGCAGTTGCAAACGCCCTGGAGAAGCTAAAGAAGGCGGCTAAAGAAAACGAAAATACCATGCCGGCAACAATTGATTCCGTGCGCGCCTACGCTACACTTGGGGAAATATGTTCCGCATTGCGCGATGTGTACGGAATTTACGAAGAACCAGCCTTCTGACTTCGGCACCACCTAAAAGAAACGGCAAACGCGATGAACTCCACATACAGACTCGCAAGGACTTTCGAAGAGGGGTCTTAACAAATCCCGCAACTTCCGTTACGCGGATTCAGAACCAGTGGTTAAGCGATACGGGCTTTCGTGTTACCTAATTGCGCGAGTCTTGACTCATCCCGCAGCCTTTTGCCGCCCGTGTTTCCACTAAGCTACAACAGCCGCCTTTTCGAACTGACCGCTATTGGGGCAATTCATTCGCTAAGGTTAGAATGCAAACCATGACGGATAGAAAAATTCGGGTCCTTGTTGCAAAGCCAGGATTGGATGGACATGACCGGGGAGCAAAAGTTATTGCTCGAGCGTTGCGAGATGCGGGCATGGAGGTGATTTATACCGGACTGCGTCAAACTCCGGAAATGATCGCAGCAGCAGCTCTGCAGGAAGATGTTGATGCCGTGGGCGTTTCAATTCTCAGTGGCGCTCATAACACTCTATGCCCCCGAATTGTTCAATTATTGCGTGATAATGGCATGGACGATTGCCTGGTCTTATTGGGAGGCATTGTGCCACAGGAGGATGTGCCAAAACTAAAGCAAGCCGGAGTCGCAGAAGTGTTTTTGCCTGGAACTTCTACTGAAGACATTGTTAGATTTCTTCGAGCCAACGTGAAACCCCGGGAATGAATAGTTCGAAAGTTGTCTCACCCATCGTCACAAGAATCTCCGAATCAATCGCAGTAGTTACGTTTACCGATTTCGCCAGCCGCAATTCCCTATCAACGCCAACGCTGGATCGTCTTGAAGTACAGTTGTCAGAAATGCACGCTGACAAACGTCTCCGCGTGATTATTTTTACCGGCGTGGATAAAGTCTTTCTCGCGGGTGCGGATATTCGAGAACTAAAGAATCTCAATTGCGAAGCAGCTCTCGCGTTTGCTGTTAAGGGACAATCTATATTGCAGAGAATTGCGGATTCAACGCAACTTACGATTGCTGCGATCAATGGCTATTGCTTTGGTGGTGGGCTTGATTTCGCTCTTGCTTGCAAATTGCGGTTGGCATCAAGCAATGCTGTATTTGCCCACCCTGGGGCACAACTTGGAATCATCACTGGCTGGGGTGGAACTCAGCGGCTTGCTAGTCTGATTGGGCGCACTCGGTCGCTTGAAATTTTTGTAACAGCGCGCAGGTTATCGGCGGCCGAAGCACTTACGTGCAGGCTAGTTTCCGACGTAGTTGATCCTGTCGAGGAGGCAGCTCAATTGATTGCCCGACGGTTCGTAGCTAGGTCTTATCCAAAAAACGCGCAATTCCCTTCTGACAGTCCTCAGTTAAGCGTGCGATAATGTTTACATCGGCGCCTGTCGCCAGAGCATCGCTGAATTGCAGACCATCCACCTGGTATAGAAGTTTTTTCGTAAATGCGACTGCGGATTTGCTGAGCGACGAAAACCGACTCGCGTAAGTAGTGACCTCGGCATCAAAGGCTTCATCGCTGAACACGCGGTTAACCAGTCCAATTGATTGCGCCTCTCGAGCCGTAATTTCGTCACCGCGCGTTGTCAATTCAAATGCTCGTTTTTCTGAGACATTGCGTCGCAGAATTGCGAGGACGATTGCGGGCACGAAGCCGAGTTTCACCTCAGGATATCCGAAACGCGCCGAGTCACTTGCAAGCACTAAGTCGCAAGCAGTCGCCAAACCACAACCTCCTGCAAGTGCCCGTCCACGAACCGCTGCGATAACCGGTACCTCGAGGTTTCTAATCTGCAAAAGCAGCTCCAGCAGCGATCGCGCGTCAGCAGCATTTTTTGTCACGTCCGCCGAGCTTATCTTTTTCAGAGCTGAGAGGTCTGCTCCAGCACAGAAATCCGGACCTGCGCCAGTTAAAATAACTGCCCGAACATCAGCCGCACTGCCCGCAAGGCCAAGTGCATCTTTCAACATTGCAATCAATTCATCATTGAGAGCATTTCTTTTTTCCGGTCGGTTCAGCGTGATGCGAGCAAGCGTTCCATCAATTTCGTAAACAACTGGAGTTGATCGGTTCGACATGAATATGAGTGAATCGACTAGCGAAGACCGAATTTTTCCGCTTCGCTATCCTGAACTTCGATCTCCATACGGAGCAGTGCCGTCGAAAACGTTTTCCCCTGCGCGTCGGTCATAAGAGAAAGCGTGCCGCCCCCTCCCAAACTGTGATGCAGCAGAAAATTGAGCGCCCCAAGATTAGGTAGCTCAAAACGTTCCACATTGCCGTGACAGATACCAGCAAAATGTTTTTTGACGCGATCAGCCGTCACTTCACGAACGAGCAGAGGATAGAAATCTTCGCGCAATGCGATTAAGCCAACGTTCGCGGTGTCGCCTTTGTCGCCAGATCGAGCGTGAGCAACCACTTTGAGTTGAACTTTCATACATCAACAATATCAACGACAGGGTTAATCTCTCTTTTTGGGATCAACGCCGGCCAATAGGCGACTATCTCTTCAACTTTGGGTCGACCTCCGGCAAATCCCGTAACCGCGGGTGGACCAGTCAAGATAAGGGGAGCTATCTCTCTCGTGAATCGCTCAACAGCAGATTTGTTTCCGCTACGCACTCCAATGCGCAATTGCACCTCGGCTAAATCGGCAGGCGGATCTCCCGCCAACGGACCATGGGTCGCACTTGCTCCTACAAACTCCGTCAGTATCTGATCGAACTGAAGTCCCAGACTATCCAACCGCACTCGCAGGATTTTGTCAGCGGCTTTGGCCTTTGCGTATGCATCGGGCCAGGAGTACACCAACGTGCCGACAGCCTTGAAGCCCGCTGAGTAACTGATCGATACCTTCAACGAATCCGTGGCTGGCCTGCCCTTTATTCCAAACACTTGAACGCGATTTTCGCCTGCGGGTTCAAGTTGTACTGTCGTAAAGTCAGCTATGCAATCGGGCGTTATGTAGTCGTGAGGGTCACCCATCTCATAGACGAGTTGTTCCTTGACTGAAGGGACGTTAACTCTGCCGCCTGTACGTTCGTGTTTTGTGATCACGAACTTTCCACCCGGTTCAGCCTCGGCAATTGGAAACCCGACATTCGCCAGATCAGGAATTGAGTCCCACTCGAACTGACAATTACCTCCCGAAGCTTGCGCACCACATTCGAGAATGTGACCGGCAATAGTTCCGGCGGCGAGTTTGTCCCAATCGGTCGGCGACCAGCTGAACTCATGGATTAATGGCGCCAAAGTTAGGCCTGTATCAGTCGCGCGACCGGTAATGACAACGTGCGCACCACGATTCAGGGCGTCAACGATGGGCCAGGCGCCGAGATATGCATTTGCACTCTGAATGCGGTCACGTACCAGACTCAGCGGCTCACCTGTATCCATGTTGCGCAATTCATGTCCACTGCCAAGCAGTTCGTCCAATCGCCGCAGGATGTCGTCGCCGGTAACGACCCCTATGCGAAGTTTTCCCGCCAGGCCAAGCTCGCGAGCGACATTTGCGACAGCCGCCGCGCAACCTTTAAC
This sequence comes from Pyrinomonadaceae bacterium, assembly GCA_046262775.1. Classification (GTDB taxonomy): domain Bacteria; phylum Acidobacteriota; class Blastocatellia; order Pyrinomonadales; family Pyrinomonadaceae; genus PSRF01. The sequence continues at coordinate 8,207 of JBHEMC010000117.1, forward strand.
GTTGACACCGCCGGCGTTCGCAGTTACACGGATTCCGCTGGTGACACATCTGGGAAGAATACTCTTCATCAAAGGAACGAAGTCTTTCGCATATCCGGCATTTGGATCTCTCGCCTTTTGCTTCTGCATGATCGACATGGTTACTTCCGCAAGATAGTCGAGCATCAGATAGTCGATTGGTCCTTCTTCGACCTGTCGAATCGGAGCTTCGGGCAGATCTCCCCAAAACCCCTGGCCGGCAGCGATGCGGATTTGTTGTTTCATTTGTTGAGCGGATTAGCTATGCATTGAAGATTGGAATCTAATCGGTTTGATGCAGACATGCAAATCGGGCGACGTGTTGAACCTACGTCGCCCGTTTGTCAACGATTTGATTCACCAAAATTATTGGTTAGGTGGACGGGGACTAGGGGTCGGCGTCGCATTTGAATTTGCGTTCGCATTACCTGTACCCGTGTTCGCGTTGCTGTTTGTATTCTCATTCGTGTTCATGTTCATGTTCATGTTCATGTTCATGTTCATATTCGAATTGGTATTGGCATTCGCCTTTGAACGACCTCTGCGACTCTTGGTACGCGGAGTTGCTGGTGCGGCCGGACTCGTACCTGTGGGAGTAGCTTCACTTGGGTTTGTAACGTCGGTGCCAGTCGCCGCGGGAACAGTTGTCGCCTCGCGCGTACGACGGGTTCTGCGTCGACTCGCTGTGACACCGGAAGTCATGAATGAACAACTATGCATGGCACCCGGCACGCTTGTAAGTGTCAGCCGATCTCCGTGCTTAATCGCACGCATGGAGACGATCGTGGGTGCGGTTGCAGGTTGACCTGGTGTTGTAGTGTTCATATCACCGAGTTGTAAGGCGACAGACGTGTAACCGCGCGTAGTACTAGCGACAATACGGCCCGTTTTACCATCCGACGTTGTGAATTGATTTCCATTTACTGTCAAGGTTGTATCACCGGAGAGCCCAACGTCTGCGCAGTTGAAAGTCCCTGCGTAAGTCCCCGACAAATCCATCGGCTGTGATGCCGAGCTTGCGGCGGCCGCCGTGGTCTGTGCCATTGCGGTGTTTCGACGCGAGCGCTTCCTTCGCGGAGTTGTATCGGTTGGTACCGGACCTGCCTGAGGTTCGACTGACTGCGTCGAGGGCGTAACCGGCTCAGTTGTCTCTGGTGTCGTGGTAGTGTTCGTATTGGCGTTAGTGTTTGTGTTCGCCCGATTGCGCCTGCTCGCACGGCGGCGCGGGGCTGTATTAGTGTTTTGTACTGGACTCGTATTGGAGTTTTGATTTTGGTTATCGGAATTTTGAGCGTATGCGAGCAGTTCAATCCCGAGACTTGAAACCGCAAGAACCGATACGACCAAAGCGAGTATAGAGTGAGAAAACTTTCTGCCCATGGATTTATCCTCCCGTGTGCGTAGGCGCAATGTGCGCAAAGAATTACTGTTTCAGGGGATTAACTCACAAGCAAGGGGATCAACTCACAAGCAAGGTAGGGGTTTGTAAGGATTTTGTACCACTCCTCAGCCCAAATCTCAAGAATAGGTTCGAGAATTCGGATAACAATTTTTTAGTGTGGCCAACGCGAGATCGAGCTACTAGACGATATTCTGCGGTAAAACGAACTGGCCAAGGTGAGGCCCGCGATAATTTAGCGATGTCCGCAGCGATAGTTCCAAGACAGCCCGGGTCGTTTCGGGTTTGATGACTGCATCCACGAAACCTCGTGCAGCGGCATATTTGGCGTCCAACTCCTGCTCGTACGTAGCACGTACCTTATCCATGGCGTCGTTGAGTTCTTCATCCGCTGACTGTCCTTGAATTTTCAGCTTCACGAGTTGACTTCCAAACACCGCCTGAACTGCTGAGTCCCCCTCCATGACACCCATTCGTCCCGTCGGCCAACTATAGATAAAATCCGGATCGAACCCCTGGCCAGCCATGGCGTAATAGCCTGCGCCCGAAGCATGATTAACCGTCACTACTATTTTCGGAACCGTTGCTGTCGCCATAGCCTCAACAAACCGGGCACCTGCGCGAATGATGCCCGAATGTTCAGCCTCCGGACCAACCATAAACCCAGAAACATCCTGAATAAACAAAAGTGGCGTTTGGTGTCTGCTGCACGTTTCTATGAAGTAAGCCACCTTCTCGGCTGACTCGGTGTAGATAATACCGCCAAATCGTGGTGGTCCTCCGCTAGTTTTGATCATTCCTCGATGATTAGCGATGACACCAACCTGCATGCCGCAAATGCGCGCATGTCCTGTGATCATCTCCTTAGCGTAGTCAGCCTGGAACTCGTCGAGATTTCCGCCATCCAGCAAGCATTGCAGCAAACGTCGCACATCGTACGGTTGGCGATGGTCTTCTGGAATAATCGAATAGAGTTCGCCGGAATCGAGAGCTGCATCCTCTGACATCGTGATCTCAGGCGGTGGATTCCCGGGTAGTTCGGCCACAAATTCTCGGATCTTTTGTATACATTGTGGATCGGCGGGCACTCGGTAATGTGCGACACCCGAAAGTTCGTTGTGAGCGCGTGCTCCGCCTAATGTTTCGTTGTCGATTGTCTGGCCCGTCGCTCCCTTAACGAGATTCGCGCCACCTAGTCCCATGAATGACGTGCCCTCAACCATAATGATTACATCGGATAATGCAGGCAAATATGCTCCACCGGCAATACACGGCCCCATGACAGCGGAGATCTGCGGCACCTTCAAATAACGTCGCATTACAGAGTTGTAATAAAAAATGCGTGAGGCTCCGTATTGCCCAGGGAAAACGCCACCCTGGTACGGTAAATTCACGCCTGCTGAGTCCACCAGATAGATGATTGGAACGCGGCAGCGCATCGCGATCTCCTGCGCGCGCAAAATCTTTTTGATGGTCTCCGGCCACCATGATCCAGCCTTCACTGTGGCATCATTAGCAACTACAACAACTTCCCTGCCCTCGACTATACCGAGCACTGTTACAACGCCGGCCGCCGGAGCTGTACCATCGTATAGATCATAACCAACCAGCAATCCAATCTCCTGTGCGAAGGACTCCGGATCCAACAAGAGTTCGATACGTTCGCGTGCAGTAAGTTTTCCCTGGTTATGTTGGCGCTCAATCTTATCGGGCCCGCCACCAAGGCGCAGTTTGGCCTCAAGCTGTTGGAGCTCTTCTGTAAGCTGGGCCAGGCGTTTAGTTGATGCGGAAGCGGTAGCGCGAGTGTCAGATTTCTTCATCAAAGAAAGGAACGTAGCGTTTTACGAATCGGTTTACCAGTCTAGTCGCACGCCTTCAAGCCTATAGATCCCGACCAGCGGCATGAGCAGTATAATAAACGTCAGCCAACGTTGGCACTCGACGTGAATCCTCGACTAATCCTGCCATAATAACCGGAACAATTTATTGACGGACGTGGTAGCCGGAACTCCTTCAACAATGAGAACGCGGGTACCGCGACCTTCAATCCGAACATCGCCCTCACTCGTCGACCACTGCAGCAGCTCAGCAGATTTTAATGGCATCTGCCTGGCATTAGGGTAACGGAGCAAGCTGCGCTTTACATAAGCATCGACAAACTCGCGGGCATCGTCTTCGGTGTCCCACGCAGTCATTTGCGCAATCAACGTCTCGCCCACCTTTGGACCTTGATACACCTCGTAGCGATCTCCGCCCCAACCCGCGGCCGCCCCATGAAAGTCTCGATCGACTACGCCTTCTGCAATTCCTGCGGCCTGTGCCGCGAGGTCTGTCCGGAATCGGCGATCCGTCCGAAACTGTTGGAACCGCGGCACC
>JBHEMC010000118.1:0-11994 GCA_046262775.1 Pyrinomonadaceae bacterium
GGCCTCAAGGACGCCGCGGCCACGACGCGCGGCATCACGGGCTGCCAAGTCGAGTCGATGAGCCTGAAGTGCGACAACGGCGAGATCGAGGAGTACCGCGTCAACCTCAAGGTCGCCTTCGGCATCGAGCGGACGCCGGCGCCGTAGGCCTGCCCTACCGGCACGCGGGGGGGAACTCCTCGCGGCTCACGCCAGGCCCGCCTTCACTTTCGCCTTGGCTGCCTCGAGGCACTCCTTGAGCCTCGAAGGTTCCGTGCCGCCGCCCTGGGCCATGTCTGCTTTGCCGCCGCCGCGCCCATCAATGACTGCACATGCTTCACGCATCAGCACGTTCATGTCGCCGGGTGCATCCGCAGAGCGCGCAAACACTAACCTGGCGGCATTGTCCTCAACCGATCCAAATAAGACAACCACGCCCGAATTGGTAATTAAAGCGTGAGCGAGGTTCTTTAGCGACTCTGCATTGCGACCGGTGAACGTTTGATTGATCACGCGGAGGCCAGCGGCAGTTTCTTTTGCTGTTTCGAATAGTTGTTGAGCCTCGACTCCCGCTGCTAACTCCTCGAGTTGTCGTACACGTCGCTGCAGCTCTTTATGTTCTTCAAGAAGATGTGCCGCGAGTTGTGGCGCAGCGTCTCTTCCGGTGCTGAAAAGAGCGGCTGTCTCCCGAGCGCTTTTATTTGCCTTTCGATAATCCGCGAGCGCCCGGATGCCGGCGACGAATTCAATTCGCGTCAAGCCTTTTGCACGTTCCCATGATCGTACCGCGATCATGCCCACTTCGCCCGTGCGATACGCGTGTGTGCCCCCACATGGAGTCAAGTCAAATCCTTCGACTTCGATCAAGCGCAACTCACCTTCGCGTGCGGGATCCTTGCGTAATGGAAGCGATGCTGCTTCTTCTGAAGTAACCTGTCGAATGGTGATGTCACGATTCTCCCAGATTACGTTGTTGGCAAGCTCGATGGCGCGTTCGATCACATCCGCACTCGTGTGCGACAGATCCACATCAATCTCGCAAGATTGTTCGAGTACACGAAAACTTTTAGTCGGTGCATTGAAGAGAGTGACAAAAGCCTGCGACAGTATGTGCTGGCCGGTGTGTTGTTGGATGTGATCAAGCCGGCGCGCCCAATCGATGCGACCGTTGACTACCGCGCCGATAGCGGGTGTCGGTCCTTGAACGATATGCAGTATGCCATTGGGTTGGTCGTCGATACATTCGACTACGCGTGCGCCGTCGAGTGTGCCTGTGTCGCTCGGTTGACCACCCCCGGTCGGATAAAACGCTGTGCGGTTCAGGATGACTGCAGTCCACCCGCTGACGCGCTCGGTTACGTTGACTACGCGCGCCTGGAATTCAATAAGATGTGAATCGTTGTAATAGAGACGTTCGGTCATGGCGGCGCTTCTAATAATGCCACAGTAAACACGAATATAGGTGGATCACGAAAGAAGAAGATTAAGTTTACGTCGGACCGGTTGAATCTGCCGAACCGCAGTGACTCTTCTGATCTTTAGGGTACGAGGACTTCCAGCGCGAAGGGGGAGATTTCGAAGCGCATCGGGAGCTGGCCAATGAGCTCGCCATCGACCTGAACCGGCGCGTTACCAGTTGCACGAACAACACTCGCTTGCAGAAACTCAACGCCTGATCCTGACTCTGCCAAAACGCCTCGCATAGCCCGCGACAGGAAATGCAAATACCGGAAGCGGTTCGCCGTCTCAATCACACAGACCTCAAACTGCGGTCTATCGATCCGGGCTCGCGGAGTAATCGAAAGATCGCCGCCGTAGCGCGCCGCGTTTCCAATTGCCGCAAACGTCGCGTTACAACTCTTTCCTTCCACCTCCAATGTGAAGCGTGGTGGTTGCCAATTCGCGAGATGACTCAGGCCTGAAATCCAAAACGCCGCTTTACCAATGTGCTTCTTCAACGACGGATGTACGCGACTCACAATGGACGCATCAAGACCAATTCCAGCCATCAACAAAAAATGACGACGGAGATTGGTCGCTTCATCAATAGCGACACCGAGATGGATGCTGCGCGAATGACCACGCACAATCACCCCGATTGAATCTTCACGCACCAGAGGCAGATCAAGTTCGCGTGCGAGAACATTCGCCGTGCCTTGAGGAATGATACCCAGCCGAGCCTTTCCACCTGCCATACCCTGCACAGCTTCGTTGATTGTTCCGTCTCCGCCTGCGACAATCACGTCCGTCGTGCCGTTGTTGGCGGCGCGCGCCGCAAGCTCAGTCGCGTGACCGGGGGCATTGGTTTTGTGAAGCTCGACGTCGACGCCTTGTGATATCAATTGCGCCGCGAGTTGTTCCACCTGATGCGATGGTCGTCGTGCGTATCTGCCCGTTCTGGGATTCGAGATCAGGATCGCTTTTCGGTTAGACATAGCAACTGGAGCTTCGAGTTTCAGTTGGCAACTCCGGTACCGCAATTTGATTGGGGCTTTCGCGGCCAATCTGTAACTAAGCTCTACAAGACTCGACAACTGTCGGATTGTTAGGACTCTTCGCCACGGCAACGTTATGCAAAGAGATCAAGCGTAAATGTTCCTAATCGTTTCGCGTTGCGTAATTTCTTGTTATCCGCAGCTTCTTAGTCTCAATGAATCAGCAAAAGCATACTGCATCAAACAAGGAGCTTGTTGTCCTCCTTTGTATTTACCTTATCGGATTTGGGCTTCTCGCGATACACCCGCATGACCGTGCTGACTGGGCGCTTGAAAATTTCTTTCCCCTTTCCCAGCTGCTAACCGTCATTATCTTCTATCGTTATTTCAAGTTCACACGCATTTCGTATTACTTGATTTTCTTTTATCTCTTCGTGCAGTCATGGGGCGGACACTTCACTTATGCTGAAGCTGCACCTTTCAACTGGATCCGCGACCATTTTCATTTTCAACGTAATCACTACGATCGCGTCGCGCATTTCATGCTCGGGTTTCTTTTGGGGATGCCTATTCGCGAAATCTTGATGCACTTCGTGAACACGTCGCGACGGTGGATGGCTTTTCTGACAGCGGCGATTGTGTTGGCGATTGGCGCCTTTTACGAATTCATCGAATGGTGGGTAGCAGTTCTCGCAACGCCCAACCTTGGCGACAAATTCTTAGGCACACAAGGCGATATCTGGGACACGCAGTGGGACATGTTTCTGGCCCTCGTGGGCGCAATCTGTGCGTTAGCATTATTTCAGAGCCGCCATGACCGCGAGCTCAATGCGTACAAGTTTCAAACAAACGGAAAACGGCAATCAAAAGGCTAGGACGACAGACCGGTCTATTCCAGTCGATAGTTTGGAGCTTCCTTGGTAATAATCACGTCGTGCACGTGCGATTCTTTCAAACCAGCGGACGTAATGCGCAGAAAGCGCGTCTTCTCCTGAAATTCTTTAATGGTGTGACAACCCGTGTAGCCCATGCCGGATCGTAAGCCACCCACGAGCTGAGTGACCATATCGGCGAGTGTACCTTTGTAAGGGACGCGACCCTCGATACCTTCCGGTACTAACTTCGATTCACTTACTTCAAGATCTTGCGCGTAGCGGTCGCGCGAGCCTTCACGCATGGCGCCGATAGATCCCATACCGCGATAGGTCTTGAAGGAACGACCCTGAAAAAGGATCACCTCACCGGGCGCCTCTTCTGTACCGGCAAACAAAGAGCCGATCATGACGACATCTGCGCCTGCAGCAATGGCTTTGGCCACGTCGCCAGAAAACTTTACGCCTCCGTCTGAAATCACCGGAACATTATTCGCCCGCGCTGCCTTCATGCATGCGGCTATGGCAGTTATCTGCGGCACTCCAGCACCGGTTACAACTCTTGGTGTGCAGATGGAAGCTGGTCCAATACCTACTTTGATCGCATCAACTCCGGCGTCAATCAATTCCTGTGCACCCGAAGTCGTGCCGACATTGCCTGCAATCAACTCTGTCTCTGAGTGACGCTGTTTGATGTCGCACACCGCATCAATCACCCGACTTGAATGTCCATGCGCCGTATCGACAACCAAACAATCTACCCGGGCTTTCACTAGTTCGTCAGCGCGCTCACGATAGTCTCCTGTTGCGCCAATCGCGGCGGCGACACGTAATCGACCGAGGTTGTCTTTTGCTGCAGTTGGATACTTGATGGCTTTCTGAATGTCCTTGACGGTGATCAATCCTTTGATTCGTTTGTCATCGTCAACCACCAATAGCTTTTCGATGCGATGCTTCTGCAGCACAGCCTTGGCCTGGTCCAGAGTTGTCCCGACGGGCACTGTAACGAGTGGTTGCTTCGTCATTACCTCGGCAACTGGAATATCGAATCGCGTCTCAAATCGCAGGTCGCGGTTAGTAATAATTCCAACCAGGTGACCATCTTCATCCACAACGGGGACCCCGCTGATATGGAACCGTTGCATGACGTGCAATGCTTCCTGGACGGGTCTGTCGGGCCGAATAGTTACCGGGTCTACGATCATGCCCGACTCTGAGCGCTTCACCTTGTCAACTTCTTCGGCTTGTCGCTCGATGCTCAGATTTTTATGGATGACACCAATACCACCCTGTTGTGCGATTGCGATCGCGAGTGCAGCCTCAGTAACCGTGTCCATCGCTGCGGAACATAGTGGAATCTGCAGACGGATGTTACGTGTGAACTGCGTCGACGTGTCGGTCTCGTACGGCAAAACGTCGGAACGATCGGGGACGAGAAGAACGTCGTCAAAAGTTAATCCTTCAAAAATGTCGGTTGTAAGCATCTTTGTATAAGAACTCCTTGAGCGGGTCACTAATTCTAGAGGTAACAACTGTCCGTGTGCTAATTGAAGGTTTGTTGAAAAATTCCAGCTTGGGTTATTCAAACGGTATCGAATCGATATTAGCCATCGGCACAGGTTCCGGCAATCTCGCAGTCTGTTGAATATTTAAGTTGGTCGATGTTGGAACTTGAGCGGGGTCGCGCTTCGCTTGACCCCTTCCCAACCTGCGAATGTTTTGCCAATATTTAGATTAAAAAGAGAACTGCCCGCGTTGAAAGCGGGCAGTTTGAAATTCAATCTATTTGTTTGCGGCGCACGCATTCCCCTTGCGCCGCGCCGCGCGGATCTTTTTGTGATCACTATTGCAAGACGGGATAATCAATTTGTTGTTTTCCCAAAACTTCGCAGACAATAATACTCGCTAGCTTTCGCAAGCAATAGCAGGGTGGCACTGTTTCTGAAAAATTCCAGGTTGGGTTGTTCAAACAATGTCGAATCGACACTAGTTATTGGCACAGGTTCCATGCAATCTCCCTCTGCAACTCCATGTAAGTTGTTCGATCTTAAAATTTGAGCGGGGTCGCGCTTCGCTTGACCCCTTCCCGACCTGCAAATGTTTCGCCCAATATTTAGATCAAAAACAGAACTGCCCGCGTTGAAAGCGGGCAGTTTGAAATTCGATTTATTTGTTCGCGGCGCACGCATTCCCTTGCGCCGCGCCGCGCGGATCTTTGTGTGATCACTATTGCAAGACTGCTGGATAATCAGTTTGCCGTTTGCCCAAAACTTCGCAGACGATAATACTCGCTAACCTGATCGGCTGATGAGCTTTTCCAGCATCGGCCCGTCGTTGAAACCAATGTACCGCAGCGAGCGCTGCGGCCGTGACTAATGCGAGAATCAGAATGGTCAGGACCACTGTCAAAACAGGCGAACGCGTTGCCGGTGTATCGGTGTAGACCTTGGAATGCATCGGCGTGGTCTGTACTTCATCTGCGTCGTTACCATGTTCGCGCAGGTACCGCGAGTAACCTTCGATGGCTTCTTTTTCGTCGTAACCTATACATTTTGCATAGGCCTTGATGAAGCTACGATTGAAAACTCCTCCCGGAAGACGCCCGTACTCGTCACTCTCGATTGCCTCAAGATAGCGAACAGAGATTCGTGTTTGATCGGATATTTGCCGCAGAGGTATTCCTCGCTCCTCGCGAGCGAGTCGCAATTGTTCGCCGATACTCGCAGCCATTTGCAATCGCTCGATCCCCGGGCGTCGGGCTTGGTTGGGTTAACTTTGTCAGATAAGGTTCGAAAGTAAAATTGAAGGAGACTTTCGGACCACCAGTTAAGTTCAAGTAGCTGTTCCCACGACTACAACTCCCGCTTTTGCCGCACTATAGCTTGCGCTGCTAAACGCTGTCAAACTTTTGTTTTGGCAAAAGATCCATGTCTCTTGATTCTTCTGTCACAGGGTGGTACGTTGACCTCAACAGTGACCCGAAACAGTCGCTTTTAATCTCTACAATCAAAAAAGTGAGGTTCAAAAGAGATGCCCTTAGAAGCACTCGGAATGGTTGAGACCAAAGGATTCATCGGCGCAGTCGAGGCGGCCGACGCAATGGTCAAAGCAGCCAACGTACAACTGCTCGGAAAGGAATACATCGGAGCAGGTTATGTAACTATCTTCGTGCGTGGTGATGTCGGAGCAGTAAAAGCAGCGACCGATGCAGGTGCCGCCGCAGCGAGGAGAGTTGGTGAATTGATCAGCGTGCACGTGATCCCCCGTCCTCATGCAGAGGTCGAACGCGTTTTGCCTGTGAATGGGCGAACCGGCGTGAGTCCGGACGAACATTCATTGCAGGGCGGCGCTCGCGGTCAGTTAGGTGAAGGCGATCAGGGCCGCTCACTGGCTGCCGGAACTCGCGAGACGAGTAAGGAGCGAAGCCGCTAATTTGTCAGTTCATTGGTAAGTTGTCGGTTGTTTTGACCTCGGACCACTGACACACTGAGGTTGTTATGTCAGTCGATAAGGATCTCGTTTCCGTTCAACAGGCAAGGAATTTGGTAGAGTCGGCCCATCGCGCGCAAGCTGAGGTGGCCCAGTTCGATCAGGCGAAAATAGACCGAATTTGTGAGGCGATGGCGAACGCCGCGTTGCGCGAAGCGGCTCGACTCGGTGCAGTGGCCGTCGAGGAGACGGGGTACGGAATTCCTGCCGACAAGCAGGAGAAGAATCGCTTTGCTGCCGAAGACGTTTGGAATTATTTTCGCGGACTACGTACCAAAGGTGTTGTTTCAGAGTCGAAAGATGTTGTAGAGATTGCGAGTCCACGAGGAGTTGTCGCAGGAATCATACCCTCGACCAATCCAACTTCAACTGCCATATTCAAGGTACTAATTGCCATAAAATCACGGAATACGATCGTCCTGTCGCCTCACCCATCCGCCGCAAAGTGCATTAACGAAACAGTGCGAGTCATGCGTGAGGCGGCTATTAAAGAAGGATTGCCCGCTGAAGCCATTGGTTGCATGACTACTGCAACCATTCAAGGTACCGAAACTTTAATGAAGCACAAGCAGACCGCCGTAATCCTGGCGACTGGCGGAATTGGTCTGGTCCGGGCTGCCTATTCATCCGGCAAACCTGCATTCGGGGTTGGGCCAGGAAACGTCCCGGTGTGTATTGAGCGTTCGGCCGATGTGCCGAAGGCAGTGCAGGACGTGCTGACCGGAAAGTGTTTCGATAATGGAACCATCTGCGCCTCCGAACAGGCCGTAGTTTGCGATGCGCCAATCGAACAAGCTGTGCGTGAGCAGTTCAAACTACAAGGTGCGTATTTCTTGTCATCTGCTGAAGCGGATCAATTGGGAAGACTAGTGGCGACGCCACAGCGATCTCTGAATCCGGCGATCGTTGGTAAGTCGGTTGAAACCATCGCAAAGATGGCAGGGCTGAATGTTCCGCCTGGAACGCGGTGTTTGATCGCGGATGTTGGTGGCGTGGGACGCGACTATCCGCTATCTATGGAGAAGCTTTCCCCTGTCCTTGCTTTCTATGTCGGTGATGGTCTGACCACGTGTGCCGAACGAAGTCGTGAGGTGCTGGCGTATGGTGGCATGGGACACACCGCAGGAATTCACACGCGCTCGCGTGAAGCGGCGGTGCGGTTCGGCGCTGATATGCCGGCTTCGCGAATTACCGTAAATACACCGACGACCCATGGCGCCATTGGATTCTCGACTGCACTACCACCTTCTATGACGCTGGGTTGCGGATCCTGGGGTGGGAATGTTACCTCGGACAATGTGTCGCCACTTCATTTGATGGACATCAAACGAGTCGCTTTCGAAACGCGGCCCGTTAAGAGCATGCGACCCGCTGTCGCAGCGCAACCAACGGAGACTGTCAGCGCCAAACAAGCTTCAATCGCGGGAGGCAAAATCAAACGGGAAGAGATTGCAGCCATCGTCGATAGGTTTCTGGCCGGCAAGCGTGTCGAGGGCGAACCTGCGCCGTCGCCGAAAATGGAGGCATCCAAAATCGAGGTTGAGGCCGGAAGTATGTACACGGGACCAGCGACGCAACCGAGTACAGAATCGCGAAGCAACGGTGAGCGGAGTTCCGGCGTGGCGCCGCGGCCAACGTCAGCGGTTGAGGGGAACGGTAGAAAGGCGATTGATTTCGTGAGTGAAGACGATGTACGTCGCGCAATTCGGAAAGGCGAGAAGATTTACATCAACACGAAAACCATAATTACGCCGGCCGCTCGCGATATCGGTGAACCCGCGGAAGTGTTTGCAAAAGTTTGAGCTCTGGTCCGTTTTCACTGGTCCGTTGTCATTGAAATTTGGATCCGGAGCACCGCTACAAAGGACCCGTTGAGTTGGTAATTGCTACTGACCACTGACAACTGACAAATAAGAAACATGTTTTTAGCTAAAGTTGTAGGCACGGTTTGGTCAACGAAAAAGTCGCCCGATCTGGAGGGTGTCAGGTTTCTGATCGTTCATCCCTATGACCTCGACAAGGAGCCTACGCGAAATATTGTTGTGGTAGCCGATCGTCTTGGTGCTGGCACAGGTGAAATGGTGATGTGCGCCTTTGGGAAAGCAGCACGAACAGCTATTGGTAATCAGGATATGTCGATTGAAGCCGCTGTAGTTGGTATAGTCGATCGCGTAGATATTAGTGAAACGGTTTCTCCGGAAATGCGGGAAGCTGCTCTGAGACTTGCTCGTGAAAACGGCAGAGGGTGAAGTATTTGCGGTCAAACATTGCCGATTGGCTGGTGGTCAGTCGTCGCTTGCCCGTTGTCAATTGTTACATGGTTAGACTTGCAATCCAGTAGGAGCACCCAAAAACGATTTTGACACCAACGCCAACCACCCACTGATGACTGACGACTGACGAAAAGTTATCCATACTGACTCACATTCCTAACACAGCTAAATGGCCGATGAAGATTTGATCTATCGCATTACCCGAACGGTTTATGAGCGTCTGGGAACGGCCGTTGATGAACAAACGGTGGAACAACTCGTCACAGACCTCTACCGTGAGTGCCAACTCAATACTCCGCACAAATCCACGGCATCAGGCACTGACCTTCCGACACCTTCTGCACAGGGTTCCTCGGACCGGATGGTGATCTCGGTTTTTGGGCTCGATCATCCGGGCATCGTGGCAGGCGTTTCACAGATCCTCGCTACGGCAGAATGCAGTATTATCGACATCAATCAAACCGTTGTGCAGGGGAAATTTGCGATGGTGATAATCGTCGACACCACACGCGCACGAGAAAGCGCTATCGAACTGAAAGACAGATTGCGACGGGAAGGCGAGACCCTCGGCGTACGAATTTATGCGCAGCGAGAAGATCTCTTCAACGCAATGCATCGAGTATGAATTCTGTTGGAGCGGGGACGTTCTCGCCCGCTCTTAGGGCGATGGCAATCGATCTATTATAAGTAGGCGGGCGAGGACGCCCGCGCTCCGGAACGCGAGTGAGCAGGCGAGGACGCCCCGCGGTCCGAATTCTTCTATGACTGAACCGGAAATAGCTCGACGTTGCAAGGTCTGCGGGGCGAGTATGCGATCGCAGGCGCTCTTTTGCCACCAGTGCGGAGAACCGATCATTACCGATCAACTGACCGCAGCAGCAGGTGGGCGAAAGACGGGAGAGCTCTTAGACGCAGAGCAAGAGCAGGGTGCGACCAGCGGTTCTGAGACTGCAGAAGCAATTCCAGCTGCTGCGGCTGAACAGAAGCCTGCCCGGAGAGGTCGCGAGACGATTGAGCGTGCGGCCCACGTTGCACGAGCGGGTTTTGAAGATAACGTATTGGGCCGTGTGGAAAGGATAAGAAAGGTTTCAGGAGTAGTGTTAGACCAGGCTGCCTACGATCCAAGTCTTCGCTTCCTGCTCGTAGCGGCTGTACTCCTTGTGCTCGTATTGTTACTGATTGTTCTCAACAAGGTCATTAGTTAGAAACCACTGAGTGAAATGGCTTTTTTGAACTTCGGATCCACAGAGTGGAGCAAAGCGATCGACTTCAATCTGAGGTAGCCGTCGCTTCGCAGCGTCTCTCGCGGGAACGCCGCCGTCCTCGCCCGCAGTCTCAAGGAACCGCGCATCGCCGATTTTCTTATGGAATACAGCCAGACCGAAATTCTCCAGACTGTAGCAATGACCGAGATGGAGCATCTCGACGTGCGCACTGTCACCCTCGGACTAAGCCTTCGAGACTGTGGCGGCGATTCCATCCCGATTGTGGCTGAACGGTGCAGCGCGAAAATTCGCAGCGTGGCGGCGCGTTTAGTGGGAACAGTCGATGAGATTGGAAATGAGATCGGCATCAGGATTGCCAACAAACGAATAGCGGTAACGCCACTTTCCATGCTGACGGAAGGGGCAACCGGCGATCCTGTTGAGTTGGCCCGCGCTATCGATGACGCCGCTGCCGCTGTTGGTGTCGATTTTCTTGGAGGCTATTCCGCGCTTGTTCAGAAAGGGGCGACACATGCAGAGGTGCGCTTTCTCGACTCCATCCCTGAAGCACTCGCAGTGACTGATCGATTATGTTCGTCTGTGAATGCCGCAACCACTCGTGCCGGCATAAATATGGATGCGGTCAAACAGGTTGGAGAAATCATAAAAGCCGCCGCTGAACGAACGAAAGACAAAGGTGGTTTGGCTTGCGCAAAGTTCGTTTGTTTTGCAAATGCAGTTGAAGACAATCCGTTTATGGCCGGTGCATTTCACGGAGTTGGCGAACCGGAAGCGTGCATAAACGTTGGCGTTTCCGGTCCCGGTGTTGTTCACCATGCGGTGCGCCACGCAGATCGAGACTTGCCGCTTCATGAAGTAGCAGAAACGATAAAGAAGTTATCGTTCAAGTTGGCCCGGGCCGGTGAACTGGTCGGACGCGAAGCTGCACGCCGCTTGGGAATCCCATTCGGGATCATTGACCTTTCTCTCGCTCCGACACCTGTGCCGGGCGATTCAGTCGCTAACATCATCGAGGCAATAGGTTTTGAACGAGCGGGAACACATGGAACCACGGCAGCCCTGGCGCTCATAACGGACGCGGTGAAAAAAGGTGGCGCTATGGCCAGTACTTCGGTTGGTGGTATGAGTGGAGCATTTATTCCGGTTTCAGAAGACGCCGGAATGATCGAAGCAGCACGTATGGGGGCTCTGTCACTTGCAAAGCTTGAGGCGTGGACGAGCGTTTGTTCCGTTGGCATCGACATGGTTGCAATTCCCGGTTCGACTTCGGCGGAGACTATTGCAGCAATAATTGCTGACGAGATGGCAATAGGCGTGATGAATAATAAGACCACCGCCGTTCGAATTATTCCGGTGCCGGGTCGCCAGGTGGGAGAGATCGTAGAATTTGGTGGGTTGCTCGGCAGTGCTCCGATCATGCCCGTTAACGCTTTTTCCTCGAGCGACTTTATTCGCAGAGGTGGCCGAATTCCGGCGCCCATTCAATCACTGCGAAATTGATCGTGTTAGCATTAGCGCGGGAAACTGGAGGTCATATGCCTGAAGCGCTCGGTATGATCGAATGTAAAGGACTGGTGGCGATGATTGAAGCCGCCGATGCCGCCGTCAAAGCCGCCAACGTTCGTCTGGTAGGCTGGGAGAAAATCGACGCAGGTCTGGTGACGGCGATCGTCCGAGGGGAGGTCGCTGCCGTTAAAAGCGCTGTCGATGCAGGTGCCGC
>JBHEMC010000119.1:0-11878 GCA_046262775.1 Pyrinomonadaceae bacterium
GTCTGCATCTCCAGCCGATGCCAATCGCGAAGACAAACCTGTTGCGGGTTCCAAACCGTAACCACCCTTACACCAATCTGCCGTAAAGCGTTAACGCTTCCCGGCGTCTTTTGACAATCAACCGGACCTTCCCGCGTTCAGTGCGGCGCGCGCTTTAGTTGCCCCGGCAATCGAGCGTAGTGCGTGGCGGGTAAGTGCCCCGCATTCCCCTAAGGAGGGAAAGATGCCTTATCAGTCTCGAATGAAGTCGGCCATATTTTGGATTACGCTCGTCCTGCTAGTGTGCCTCTCCGGCGCCGGCATTGTGGCTGCTCCCAAAACCAACCCCGCTGGAGATTCCGACGTTCAGAACCCAGCACAGCAGAAACCCACACCTTCGGCTACACCAACCGTCAGTGCCGCACGTGCAACAGACCGGCAGTCGGAGCAGGGGAAACAGTACGGTCAGCCGGGATTCGTCGGTGAACCGATCAACCTGAACGTAGTTAACGCTGATATCCGCGATATCCTGAATTACATCACGGAGCAGTATGGCGTTAACTTCGTAATCGACTCTTCTGTTGGCGCTGTACCCGTGACAGTAAATGTACAAGACGTTCCCTGGAACGTAGCGCTGGACGCAATTTTGAAAGCGAATCGACTCGGTGTCGAAGCCAACGGAAACATTCTGCGTGTGGCTACGACTGATGTGCTTGCGAAGGAAGCAGAAACGCAGAAGGTCATCAATGACTCTCGACTGGATGCGTCGCCTCTGGTGACTGAATTCATTCGTTTAAACTACGCGCGTGCGTCAGGCACGTTGGCGCAGGCTGCTGGCTCAACCGGTGCATTCTCCGGTGGCGCTACAAATCTCAGCTTTAGTGGTGGTGCTGGAGGTGATGCAACTGGCGGTAGCGGCGACCAGGGACTGTTGCCCATCATTTCGCGTCGTCTTTCGCGCCGGGGCTCGATCGAAGTCGATGGCCGGAGCAATACTTTGATCATCACTGACGTTCGCGAAAACATCGAGGCGATCAGACAGCTTGTAGCTATTCTCGATCAACCTGAACCTCAGGTTGAGATTGAGACTCGAATCGTCATTGCACAACGCAATTTCAGCCGTGACCTCGGCGCTCAGCTTTCATTAGGTGTCGCAAACCTATCGAGAGGTGGCCTAGCGAGCATCGCCACTTTGCCCGTGACGAATACATCAGGCTCTGGTGGAACGGGATCGGGGGGCAGTTCAACAGGCGTATCGCCTGGACCACATCCGCTTAGCGCATTTGGTGGACTCGGCGGCACAACTCAACCCCAACCGACACTAGCAGCAGCTGCCGCCAGTACGGTAATAGGTCTGACCACCGGATTGATTGGTAGCGCGCAGATTAGCGCGCTGCTTACACTGGCAGAGTCGAGAGGTCAGGCGAAGACGGTTGCCACGCCTCGTGTGACTGCGCTCAACAACCGGCCGGCGCAGATTGAGAGTGGGTCACAAATTCCCGTGCAAACAACTCAAGCCGCTAGTGGCACGGCCGTCGTAACAACCACATTCGTATCCGTACCGTTACGGCTTTCTATCACACCACAGATAACGGACGTCGGCACTGTTGTTCTTCGCGTCACAATCGAGAACAACACCATTAATACCGGCATAGCCGTGGGTGGTGTTCCCGGTATCGACTCGCAGCGGATGCAGTCAGAAGTCTTGGTTCCGGATGGCGGCACCACCGTCATGGGCGGCGTGCTCGCTGATACGGAAGGTGAAACTCAACAACGAACACCTGGACTGGCCTCGATTCCAGTGCTTGGAAATCTCTTCAAGCGCAAATTAACCACACGACAGAACAGCGAAATCCTGTTTTTCATCACTCCCCACATATATCGTCCAGACTATCAGGGACGACCGACAACTGGCGCTGTCAGCAACGGACCGCGATCGATTACGATTCCGCAACCGGTGCCATTGGGTAATCCTCCCAGCAATACCCCGACACCGACGCAGCTCCAACAGCAACAGTCAGCTCCACAAACTATACCCGGACAGTTGCTGAACGCTCCTACTCCGACAACCACACCAACGACCGCGGCTCCCACGGCCCGGCCGGGCGCACTCGGAGGCCAGCGTCCATAATCGGAGACCATAATGTTCAAACAACTCCTTGAAGCAATCCTTGAGCGCACTGAGGGCAGCCTCGGTGCTCTCATAATGGGCATGGACGGTATCGCGGTTGACAAAGTTTTTGGTGAAGCCGGATCTGAGGCTAACCTCGATGTGGCAGCGGCCGAATTCACCACGCTCGTGCGCAGTTCGCAACGCGCTGGGACGGATCTCGGACTTGAAGCCCTGCGAGAACTTGTCGTTTCGTTTACTACCGCAACTCTCGTGGTCCGACTACTCAGTCGCGACTATTTTGTTGTGCTGGCTATCACCCCGGAAGGAAATCTTGGCAGGGGCCGGTTCGAGCTTCGGAAGGCCGAATTGCAATTGGCGAAAGAATTCGTGGTCTAGTCTTCACGTAATCTGAATGAAATCCTGTCAAGTTGAATCCTCACCGACCAACCTGAAGGCCTCGCAACGCTGCTGAATAAATGTCTAATCAAAACACCACAGAAGTGGTCATTGGGGTGATTGGCATCGCCGTTGCAATACAGTGTCTTGAGTGAAGCTCCTATACCTCTGAATGAGGCTACAGGAACCCGCCGGAGCGAATGATGAAAAGTACGAAGAAACCGCACCCTACCAATCAACGAGCAATGCACCCAGAGGAAAACGGATTTTCGATTCTCGAAATTCTCGTAGTTGTTGTTCTCCTCTCGGTTGTGTCATCGGCGGGTCTGATAGGTATAGCTCGCGCCCGCGCCACCATGCGTTTGTCGGGTGCCGCGCGTGAGTATGCGTC
Source organism: Pyrinomonadaceae bacterium (assembly GCA_046262775.1). Taxonomy (GTDB): domain Bacteria; phylum Acidobacteriota; class Blastocatellia; order Pyrinomonadales; family Pyrinomonadaceae; genus PSRF01. Next base: position 2,880 of record JBHEMC010000119.1, read on the forward strand.
GTATATCGAAAAAGCGCGTGTTCATTCCGTCAGACATCACGCTGACTCTGTGAGCCAGGCCGCCAGTGTTGTCATCAGTGCAGATCGCACTCAATACGTTGTTACTCTCGACTTCAACGGTGATGGTGTAATGGATAGCCGCACAATTCCACTGCCGGCGGGCGTCAGCTTTCAAACTACTGAGGCAATAGCATTCGATTGGCGTGGCCGAACCTGGAATACGGTCGGCGGCGTAACATCATCGCATGCTCAAGTCTCGATCACTCTCAGCAATGGTCGTGATTCCGTATCTGTCGACGTGACCGGTTCGGGCGACGTTACCATCGACAGTCGAGTATTTGACGACGCTGTTCCGACGGTAACATTGAATGTCGGCGATTTGTCTGCCACTTCAACACCTGCTCCGACTCCTGTTCCGACGCCTTCGCCAGGTGCGTCTCCAAGTGTTAGTCCGACGCCTCAGCCAAGCCCAACTGCGAGTCCGACTCCGACCACCTCCCCAACGCCAACTCCGACGCCCATTCAACTTCCAACACCGACGCCGACCCCTACCGCAACACCAACTCCAACGCCGACGCCTGTCCCAACGCCAACTCCAACGCCTACCCCCACTCCTTTGCCGTGCGTGATCACGGCGCAACCAACTGTCCTTACTCTTGCTCAAAATGGAACTGCAACGATACAGGTGGGGAATAGCAGTTCCATATCAATAAATGTAACTGGAACTTCAAGTAAGCCTTCAGACTTGCAGGTAACGCCTTCCTCAGCACAGACGATTCCAGCTGCAGGTAATGTCAACTTTACGATCAAATCAAAAAAATCAGCGGGCGTTTACACTGTAACGTTCAGTGCCGGTTGTGGTCAGGTTGTCGTTCCCGTGACAGTTCTCTAAAGGTGAAAGTATGAACAGCCAAGGTAAAAATGAAGCGGGCTTTACTCTTGTCGAAACGGCGATTGCCCTCGTCGTAATGATGGTAGCGAGTCTGGCAGTGTCTTCGCTCTTCGTTTATTCAATTCAGAACAATCTTGGTGGCGCCGAGCGTGCGCTGGCTATGGCTGTCGCACAGCAGCAGCTCGAACAATTGCGCAGTGTCAGCTTTGATGATGCCACACTCGCCATCGGTACAACTACGCTACCGACGGTCACGCAATCACAACGCAATTATGGCGTGGTAAGAACCATCGCAAACGTGACGAACAGTGATGGTTCCTTGAAGCGCTTGAAAAGGATAACAATTACAGTGACTCCGCAGAATGCCGGAGAACCATGGCAGAGCACTCCCGTAGTGCTTACGTCGCTAAGATCCACTCTATCCCCTGGTCCGTATGTAGCCCAGTAAGCGAAATTTTTATGACTAAAGCTCATCGACAAGCCGGATTCTCTCTCTTCGAATTGCTAATCGCTATGGTTATCACAATCGTGGTGATGGGCTTGGCTACCACTCTTCTTGCAGGTTCGTTCAAAATCAGGTCTCGAGAAGACAGAAAGTCAGACGCAATAGCTGATGTGCAGCGAGCACTCAATATAATGACTCGCGAGATCGGAAATGCGGGCTTCAGACTTCCAAGTGGGCTCCCGGGCATCGCCAGTAACGGCATAGTGGTCGGCGATAGTAATTCTCAATCAATTCGCATTGTAACTAACCAGAATGGCAGCCCGACTGCCACGAACGGATTCGTCGGAGATAACGACGTCGCCGACGCTGACGAGGACGTCAAGTTCCTGATCTATGTAGATTCTGCCCTTGGTCAGCGATACATCGTCAGGTACGAGAACAATGCCACAAACGCCACGACCGTGCTCGCCAATCGCATCGATTCCTTAGTCATTCGATACTATGACGAGAAAGTCACATACAGCACCACCGTTGCTGCTGATGGCACTTGTGACATCACCAACGTTGTAAATAGTGCAAACTCCCCAAAATCGGAAGTATCGCCGGCTCAAGCAAAATACATTGTCATAGCGGTCGGCGTTACGCTGCCCGCGGTCGGCAAACCCGCAGTCTCCGGGTATCAGCCACCATCGCAGCTTCAACTGACTTCGGATGTAGTCTTGCGTAATTCGATTGTTTACTGATAGGCCCAAACAAGCCATGAGTCACCTGTACCACACACAAGTTAAAAGCAACCGCGGCGAACGCGGTGCAGCACTGATAACGACGCTATTCGTTTCGTTGTTGTTATTGAGCGCTGGGGGAGCCTTAATACTGAGTACGTCGATGGCGTCAACGAATTCGATCGATGCAACATCAGAGATGCAGGCTTACTATGTTGCAGAGGCAGGTATGCAGGCAGCGCTGAACGTGCTACGGGGTAACGTCAAGCCACTGGTCACGTCAACGGATAAGATGGGTTTTCGCACTGCTATCATCCCTGACATATCAAATGGGCCAGCAAATACAGGCGCCCTCAGATTCGCTGGTTGGCTGCCTTACAACAACCGGACGGATGCGGCAAGTCTAGTGCCCGTTCCTATCGGCAGCGTAACTGGTGGCTACCGGGTTACAGTAGAGAACCTGGATCCTGACAGTCACATTGTGGAGTACCAAACATCAGGATGGATCGAGGGAAGCGCTGCAGGGACGCCGAACCAAAGGACCTATGGGCTAGTGGGGGCAATCGATGAAGTAACGATCAGGTATACAGGCCAGCCCTTGACTACATTGACGCCAAATCCAAATGTCTATCCGCTCACCCTGAACTCCGGACTCGGAAGCTTCGTTATTGAAAGGCCTATCAGCAGCGTTCAAAACGCCGTTGTGATTCCGAAGACCCACTTCAATTTAACGATAACGCAGACCAGGCCGAGGCCGGCGACAACGATATTCGAAGCAACTCTTGAAGGTATTGTGAATCTCGTTTCTTGTTCGGTAACCGTGACATTCAAGAAGGTTTCAATGAGAGCCGACGGAACCAATTATGCCTTGAACCTTTCTGGACCGGATCCTAAGGTGTTGGCGCTCTCGTATACCTTGTCGCCAACCACTACCGCCATCCCTGGAAGGGTTACATCACCCGATCCGAAGCGATTACTGATTAAGTCTTACGGCTTCGGACCGCGAGGTTCAGAGAAGCGATTGGAGATGATGGTGACGCATGCGAACCTTGAGTTTGAAGCGCCTGCCGGAGTTACGCTGCAAGGTGCCGACGACTGTTCGCCACTAAACCTGGACACCGGAAGTAGCGGTACCAAATTCTATTCGGGTGCCGACTACTCCGGTGTAGATCCGCAACGACCTACATTCGCAGTGAATGATTGCGATCAGAACGACGCCCTCACCGGTATCAAGAAGCCATTGACGGTTGCCAATCCGAAGATCGGCGTGTTAGCAGCAGATGCTGGTCCTATTACGGTCGAGAGGCCGTCATTCTTGGATAGTGCCGATGAGGCGCGATCTTACCTGAACTCACTATTAGCAAAGGCGGCGTCAGTCAATCGCTATTTCAAGCCATCCGCAGGCGCTACCTACACGATCGAGGAGGCACTCGATAGTCCTCAATTCACATTTGTAGACGGCAATTGTACTCTGCAGGATGGCGCTGGATTTCTGGTGGTGACAGGCACACTTACTATGCGAGGCAACACAAATTTTAAAGGAGCCATCCTGGTGCTCGGGCAGGGCGAGCTAATTCGGGATGGAGGTGGAAACGGAGACATACTTGGCGGGATTATCATCGCAAAGTTTAGTCGCACTTCCGGCGGCTTTCTCGCGCCCACTTTTTCAACTAATGGAGGTGGAAACTCCAACGTGCAATACGACTCACAATCCGTGTCGCGTGGGATAACGTCGGGCACAAATGTGTCTGGTCTTCGCGAATTCTGACGGTCAGAGAATTACTGCGGCAGCTTTACGTAGGGCATCCCACGGAGAATGATCCGTTGTCTGCGCGCCACACGACGCGGATTCATTTGTGGATTAAAAACTGTCCTCGGATTGGGAATCATTGCCGACAGGAACGCTGCTTCGTTTGCAGTTAATGCTGACGCGGGTTTGTGAAAATAATGCCGAGCAGCCGCTTCGGCCCCATACACTCCGTCGCCCCACTCAATCTCATTCAAATAGAGTTCGAGGATACGACGTTTAGTAAGGGAGCGCTCGATCATAAGAGTCAGAATCGCTTCCTGTCCTTTGCGAACAAACGACCGTTGCGACGAAAGATAAAGGTTTTTCGCGAGTTGTTGTGTGATCGTTGAAGCGCCCCGTTTGAACTCAGGTAAGTTTGGAACCCAATCGTCGTCTTCACCTTCCTTCTTTGCTTCCTTCGCGGCTTCTCGCTGTGCTTGTTCCACCGCTTTTTGAATTGCCTGATAATCAAAGCCGTGATGACTGACAAAATTGGTATCTTCGCCAGCAAGCACTGCACGTTGCAGGTTGGGCGAAATGCTGTTCAAGGCAACCCATGCCTGTTCGCGTCTCGGCTGCTGTCCGTGTGATGCGGCTTCACTGGCCCGAGCGTCAATCAGAGAAGAAGAATTTGGGTTGTGCGATCGTAATCTCAATATGCGGGCAACCATTATGCCTTCATAGCCGATGATGCCTACGACTACACCGAGAATGACGAGAACAATTATTCGCATGAGTCTTCGCATTTCTTCATTAAGCGAACTGCTTCGAGACTTGCTCGACTGTAAACACCCGTTTCATTCCTCTGATCGTATTGCAGTGAATCTCTACTGTGTCACTTAGGTCTTTCCCGTATCCCCCAGACATGACAGCAACTACGGGCGCTTCATGCTTGTAACACTGCTGGAGCACATATTGATCGCGCGCGTATAGGCCCTCCATTGAGAGTGCGAGGCGACCGAGTTTGTCTCCGTAGTATGGATCGGCGCCGGCGAGAAAGAACACAAGATCGGGATCGTGAGCAAACACAGCGGGTAAGTGTTGGTAAAGGCTGGTAAGGTAATCACCGTCGCCAGTTCCGTCTTGTAACTCGATGTCCAGCTTCGATTGGACCTTGAACAGCGGATAGTTATTTGCGCCATGCATTGAAAACGTAAATGTTTGATCGTCTCCGTCGAAGATCGTCGCTGTGCCATTACCCTGGTGAACATCACAATCGACGATAGCTGCACGGTTGATGAGTTGCTGCCGACGCAGTGAGTGAATCGCAATCGCAACGTCATTTAAAACGCAGAACCCTTCGCCACGATCGGCAAATGCGTGATGTGTTCCGCCTGCGAGGTTTGCACTGAAACCCGTTCGAAGAGAGATTTTTGCAGCGGCAATTGTGCCTCCCACAGCATAGAATGAGCGCTCAACCAAGGATTGTGACCAGGGAAGCCCTAACCGGCGAAGTTCCTTTCCAGTCAGTGAGCCGCTACATAATCGCGAGATGTAGTCTTGAGTGTGGACTAGAAGTGCATCGTCGATTGTTGCTGGCGCGGGTTCAATCAGTTCAGCGAGAGAGAGTGTGCCATCCGCGACAAGGCGGTCGCGGACGAGTTCAAATTTACGAATAGGGAATATGTGATTGTCTCCGATGTCAGCGTAGTAACGAGGTGTGTAGAAGACGTGCATCGGTTATTGGCGCAATGATAAACCCAGGCCGTGGAAGATAAAAGCATCTCCTCTCGACACGGTATCGATCTAACAACAATTCTCCTGGTTGGCGTTCGGCGGTCTGGCTTCGCCTTGTTAGAGACTCAACCTGCTCTTCAACAAAACCGCCACTTCAGAACTGAGGCAGCAAGATAAACAACAATACATTGACACTGGTTGTCCTGCACGTTACATTGGTACCCCGTGAATCACACGGGCTCAGATCCTCAAAATCTTCCACAAATCAATACAGTTGCCATCGTCCCTGCGCGATTCGCGTCAACGCGTTTGCCCGGAAAAGCCCTGATGGAAATCGCCGGGAAACCCATGGTTTGTTGGGTCGCGGAACGTGCCCGTTCTGCGCGCAACGTAAATCGAGTCATAGTAGCTACAGATAGCGAACAGATACGGGAAACCGCTGAAGCACACGGCATTGAAGCCGTAATGACATCAGCCGATCACGCCAGTGGAACGGATCGAATCGCAGAAGTAGCTGCAAAGCTGACCAATGTGGATATCGTAGTCAATCTGCAGGGCGATGAACCACTGATTTCGCCTCTGACGATCGAACGCGCCATTACGACCTTGATTGAGGAGCCGCTCAGTGGGGCAGGAATCGTCACCACGTGGGAACACATCGAGACGCAAGGCGAACTGCTGAATTCGGATGTCGTAAAAGTCATTATTGATGACAATGGCTACGCGCTGTACTTCTCCCGATCGCCGATTCCATTTCCACGCGATGCCGCCCTAAGGCACGGTGGACCCGGAATGGCGCTTGACGTGGAGCCCGGTCTCTTGGAGATCTTCAAAAAGCATACTGGGTTGTACGTCTATCGAGGTTCGGTTCTTTTGGAATTTGCGAATTGCGCACAAACTACTCTGGAACGCATTGAAGGTTTGGAGCAACTTCGTGCTTTGCAAAATGGAATGAAGATAAAAGCGATCGAAGCAAGCTCAAGTTCAATCGGGGTCGATACGGCTGACGATCTGCGTACGGTGCGTGAACAGATAGAGTTGTTGACAGTAAGATAAACTGGGTAACCGTTTAAATGTTTTTGACATGCTGCCGGGCACCTTTTCGTCATCGAGAACGCTGACAGTTGAGTATCTAACAAACCAGTGCCAGACTCCGCACCACAAAGAAGTTGAATGAGACTAGTTGGTTTGCATAGGCAGGATTCTGCAATGGAAAACGCAGTTGAGGTCTGGGAGAATCTTAGGCACGAAAGCTACGAGGATGAACAGGAAGCGGCGATCCATCCGAAGCTGGTGACGTAAACCGAGATTCAGAGAGTGAAATTTGATAGCGACGATCCAGGAGAAAATTATGCCTAAATACATTTTCGTTACGGGCGGTGTGGTTTCGAGCTTGGGTAAGGGTCTCGCTGCATCCTCGATCGGGTGTTTGCTAGAGAGTCGTGGATTACAGGTCGCGCTAATTAAACTCGACCCCTATATCAACGTCGATCCGGGAACGATGTCGCCCTTTCAACACGGGGAGGTTTTTGTCACTGATGATGGAGCGGAAACTGATCTCGACCTTGGGCACTACGAACGTTTCACCCATGCTCATCTGTCGCAGGCAAACAACTGGACCACGGGTCGAGTATACCTTTCGGTCATCGAAAAGGAGCGTCGCGGCGATTACCTCGGAAAAACGATTCAAGTCATTCCGCACATTACAAACGAAATCAAAGAAGCCGTGCGCGCAGTCGCTGAAAAAGATAAGCCGGACGTTGTCATAGTGGAAATTGGCGGCACAGTGGGTGATATCGAATCTCTACCGTTTCTTGAAGCCATTCGTCAGATGGGCAATGAGGAAGGGACCGGTAATGCGCTGTTCATTCACGTGACGCTGGTTCCTTACATCGCAGCCGCCGGCGAACTGAAGACGAAACCAACGCAACACTCCGTCAGAGATCTCCGTGAAATCGGTATCGCTCCTGACATTCTCTTGTGTCGTTCCGAAAGACCTCTATCACGCGACTTGCGGGGCAAAATTGCGCTGTTCTGCAATGTCAAGGAGTCGGCAGTCATTAGCGCACAGGATGTCGACACAATCTACGAAGTGCCGTTGGCGTTTCACGAACAGGGACTTGATGGATTGATCGTTTCGCAACTTGGTCTGGATGGACAAGTGCCTGAAGCGGACCTCGCCGAATGGCGCAATCTGGTTGGCACCATTCGTGAGCCGTCGGCCGGTCAAACATCAATCGCTATTGTCGGCAAATACGTTGAGCTCGAGGATTCCTACAAGTCATTGCGTGAGGCGTTGACCCATGGTGGAGTGGCGAATAATTTACGCGTTGACGTGAAATGGATCGAATCAGAAGAGTTAATGGACGACGACTTTGAAGAACGGTTGAGAGATTTCGATGCCATTCTTGTGCCCGGAGGCTTCGGCAAACGCGGGGTCGCCGGAATGATCCGAGCCATCTATTATGCCCGAAAGAGCCGCACTCCATATTTTGGGATTTGCCTTGGTATGCAAACTGCTTGTATCGAATACGCGCGAAATGTTTGCGATCTGAAGGATTCAGATTCGACCGAGTTTGATCTCGGAACACCGCACCCCGTCATTTTCAAACTTCGTGATCTGGTAGGGGTCGAAGAGTTGGGTGGAACAATGAGACTAGGTGCATGGCCGTGCCGTCTGGCGCCCGAATCGCTCGTGCGCGAGATCTATGATGGTGCTGAAGAGATCAGTGAACGTCATCGACACCGCTACGAATTCAATCCTGAATATCGACCCAAGCTGGAAGGAGATGGGTTCGTGTTTAGTGGAGTGTCTCCCGATGGAAAATTTGTCGAGATGATCGAACTGTCACGGGAGGTGCATCCATGGTTTGTTGCCTGCCAGTTTCATCCTGAATACAAATCGAAACCTCTCGATGCCCATCCACTGTTTGCTGCTTTCGTTGGCGCGGCGCATGAAAATCGACTGCAGACGGAAACTTCGATGGACAAGAATAGTGAAGTGGATTTGATCCTGCACGATCGGTTGAGCGCAACCACAGGTGACTAAAACCTTTTGCATGCCTCCTATCAGCGCGAAAAAAGCCTCAAGTGCATCCCTCCGTAAATTAAGCGATAATTGTCCGGCTCCCCTCTAATTGCGACGACTGATGCTTCATTGCCCAAAATGCGGACGACAGTATCCAGCAGACGTTCAGTTTTGTCCGGCTGACAATTCACCTCTGCAGGCAGACGCTACTATCGCCGGCGATATTCCAGTCAATCCTCTCATTGGCGAAATACTCGACGGAAAATACAAGATTGAATCTGTGCTCGGCGTAGGTGGAATGGGTACAGTGTTCCGCGCCCGGCACGTGATGATCGACCGCGTGGTTGCTCTGAAGGTCCTGAATCAACGCTTCGTTGAAGATGAAGCTGCTCGCGTGAGGTTTCAACGTGAGGCGCGAGCGGCCGGCCGCTTACAGCATATCAACG
>JBHEMC010000120.1:0-11845 GCA_046262775.1 Pyrinomonadaceae bacterium
GTGGCATCCATATTCTCGTTCTTGGAACGGTCTGTTACCGATCGACAGACGGCCGCGCTGGACAATGGTCGATCCTTGGAATCCTGCCATTGCATCGAGAGTGGCGCGAGGTGCCAGTTTGGTCCACCCGGAACTCCCGTGCTGTCGGCGTTTTGCTCCTGATGACAACTGACGCAGTTTAAGGCGGGCACGCCTTTCCCTTCTGGACCACGTATTACATTTGCGAAGTGGCGGTGGCGATCGTCTCCCTGTTGCGGGTAATTCGTAGCAGTGTGACAGTTGATACAGCGAGGCGATATCAGGACTGAATAGAGTTGATCCCATGCCGCCAGTGCAGCGGTCTCGGTATTCTTTGCAATCTTTGTAGTTATGTAGTGTGCAGGTGTTGGCCACGTGTCATATAAGGTTGACGTTGGGTTTGCAATGGAAGTCCGCGTTGCAGGTCGTGCAGCTTCCGATACCGACAAAAAAATCCACATCGCAAATAGGACAGGTACGACGAAAATGAGAACGCGTGTGAGCGACTGGTTCGGCCCAGGCATTAAGGCCTCCTTCTGCAGTGGCTTCAAATTTAGTCGAACTATTCGATGGTGCTATGGGGGGTATCCATTATACAGCGTGAGTCGCCGACAGCCAGTCACTGTGTTGCAATTTTTCATTGTGAGAGTGGTCCGTTCATAAGCAGAACCATATATTGTCCAAAAATCTCCAAACATTAAAGAAGCATCGGCAATGCCTTTGGTCCCCCAATCGGGGATTCTCCGAATTACCAGAAATCAATGACGCAATGATTGAGTTGGAGAGCTTCGGTCAAGTTTTTTGGCGCTGCTTCTTTTTTGGTTATGTGGTAGCAACTTACGCGAGTCTCCTCGATTTTAGGAACGAAGGACCAGAACCCGGGAGCGAAATATTACCGACGTAGCATTGGCTGAAGTTGTTATCCGCTTGTTCCTAAGAACAATCGAAAGCGCCTCTAGTATAAAATCAGCCCAGGCTGAACCACGAAATAGCGGAATTATCGATGATGCGTAATAATCTCGGACAGGACTGATTATCGAGTTACCAACATCAGAAAAGGAGTCGGGATGAAATCCACGTTTCCCGGTGCGATACCTGAAATACCGGTGAAGGATATTACTCAGGCGGCCGCTTACTACGAGAGCAGTCTTGGCTTCACTTTGGATTGGGGTGGCGACGGACTTGGACTCGCCGGAATCTCAAACGGAAACTGCCGAATGTTTTTGGCGAACTCGGAATATCGAAAAAAATACGGTAACGTTGGGCCAGTATTGACTTGGCTGAATCTGGAAAGCAAAGAGGAAGTTGATGATCTGTCTGCGAGGTCATCTGTGTTCATCTCAACGCATGTTCAGCTTGTCAGGAAGACCTGCGAAGCTTTCTCGCTTTCCGTCAACAGATTGAGCCTGAGTTGAGAGTGTCTTACGCACCGATCGAGCAAAAGCCTGCGCATGATTGCCGATCTTTGGGCAGCTGGTGGTGCAGTTTGACCGGGAAGCCAGTTTATTCGGCGGCGGGTCGTCGTAATTGGAATTGTTTTGTTGATTGCAGCTGTGTTCTTATTCAACAGACGAACAAATAATCAACAAGCGCATCAAGTGTCGCCTCCTCAAGTGACGCCTGGTCCAAACCTACCATCTCCGAACTCTTCGCCGAATGGGCTGCCTAATGAGAAGCCAACCAGCACCGAAGCAATCGTTATGTTGAACGATCAGAGCGGAACCATTACAGTCGACAAGAGTGGAAACGTTAACGGCTTGGGTGATGTACCCGCGTCGATGCGCAATGAGATCGCACAAATGTTATTGTCTGGAAGAATTGATCGCTCTCCGATTCTCAGAGATCTCCGCGGTGAAAACAGTGGACTTAGGGTAAGTAGTACCGGCGAGCCGTTCAAACTAATCGCGCCCGTCCGCGCCGTAATTACTTCCAACCGTCCGACCTTCAAATGGGATCATGTCTCCGACGCCACTGCGTATATTGTCTTTGTAAACGATGCCAACAAACAAATCCTGACGAAGAGTGATGCATTAGCGCCAGAAACTACCGATTAGATCCTTCCCAAACCGCTTAAGCGAGGCGAAATTTACGCATGGAGCGTGACAGCAATTGTTAATAATAAGGAGATTCGCCTGGCCCATCTGCACCCGAAATGAAATTCCAAGTCCTATCCAGTAGTGATCTCCAGCAACTTAATATTTTGAAAAAAACCGTTCACATCTTGCACTTGCACTGTTTTATGCGAAGGTCGGCATGATTACGGAAGCCCGCCATCATTTTGAGATGCTGCTTCGCCGAAATCCCGATTCTAGTGTTAGCAAGGAAACTCCTCAACGAAATAAATGTGTTGCAATTGCGCTAATTCGATCAGTAGATGCTCTCATGGACCAACAGAGAGCGCAGCGAATTTGAGAGTTTCATCCAGGTCGCGATTCAAAGAGTACCGCACGCCCGCCAGAAATATCGGTGGTTCATTTGGCAATGCCTCGCGAGAAAACTTCTGTGACACAAAAGAAAGGTTTTACGAATTGACTGATCGGAGCAATGGTGCTTGAATGCGACGCGCCCAGTAGACCTCACGTCACGAGTCGTTCTTGCGCGACAACTGCCAAGTTACACGAGAGCGATAGCTTTGAGATGGCTGTCATCGGGGAGGGTCTATGGGTCGCTCACGTCTATTCGTCTCTCATTCACGTCTCAGTTCTACCTTATTCCTTTGCTGGATTTTTTTCGTTTCGTTTCTCGTTCCGTTTGCGCGGCCTCCATTGAATGTACGGCGAATTGCGCCGAAGCGCGCGGCTCAGACGACTGTTGCAGCGGCGCGACGCGACGGCGAATTGCTGGTGCAATTTCGTCCTGGTATTAGTGAACTGCAGAAGAATATTGCTGCATCCTCTCATGGACTACAGCGGAAGAAAGTACTGCGGGGCGGCGCGGGGATAGAAAAATTACAACTGGCGTCGGGTCAGAATATTGAAACAGCGGCGCTGCAACTCATGCTTGACCCTTCCGTAGAGTTTGCCGAACCAAATTTCCTTATCAATAAAGATCAATTGGCTACCACGCCGGACGATCCGCGGTTCCGTGAGCAGTGGGCATTACGGAACGTGGGCCAGGAGAGTGGGCAGTACGGATCTGACATCAACGCCGTGGGTGCCTGGCAAACAACAACTGGAATGTCATCTGTCGTTGTTGCGGTCATCGACAGCGGCATAGACTTCACTCATCCCGATTTACTGAATACCGAATGGAGAAATCAAGCAGACACAGTGGATGGTCTGGATGAAGAGCACGACGGCTATGTGGATGACATGAATGGCTGGGACTTCACGAATGATTCAGGAGTTATCAGGGACGAGCAGGGACACGGAACTGCAGTCGGGGGACTCATTGCCGCTCAAGGTAATAATGGCTTAGGCGTTTCTGGAGTAATGTGGAGTGCGAAATTGATGAGTCTACGTGTGCTGGACGCGAGTGGAACTGGAGATGTCGGCAATGCTGTTGAGGCAATTGATTACGCCGCCAGTCATGGCGCTCAAGTTATCAACCTGTCGTGGGGAACGAGCGGCAATTCCCTGATTTTGAAAGACGCTATCGAGCGGGCTATCAGGCATGGCGTGGCAGTAGTGTGCTCAGCTGGCAACAACGGTCAGGATGTAGATAACACAGCTTATTATCCCGCTTCTTTTGGTTCACGAGATCTCGTCGCTGTGGCGGCGACTGATAACCTGGACCAGCTTGCTTCCTGGTCCAATTTTGGGCAGAGGAATGTTACTGTTGCGGCACCCGGAACGAATATCCTCACAACCCAAATCGGTGGCGGCTACTGGGCCGTAACTGGCACGTCGGCCTCAGCGCCGCTCGTTAGTGGCGTAGTGGGACTGCTGAAGTCCGTAAATCCGGCGCTCAACGTTCAGCAAACGGTGAAAGCGATTTCAGATGGTGCGCGAAAGATCACTTCTCTGACCGACAAAGTCTCCTCAGGAGGCGTGCTTGATGCAGCGGCAACGCTGCAGTCAATCAGAGGAAACCCGTACGCCGGAATCGGTGGCGGAAACAGCAACGGAAATGGCACCGGACAGGGTAACGGTCAAGGCTACGTGCCTCCAGCTTTGCGCCCGGACAACAGCGGTAGCCGCGGCTATGGTGTCGACGGATTACGAGTCACTTCTCCGCCCACTGTAGAGGGCGCGCCTCTGGTGAATCTTCCAGATCTCGCACAGTCTCGGAAGGTGCGCACTTCACCAACTACTACCGCTCCATCAGCGCCTATTCAGTCGAACCTGATCTGTGCCGATTGCGATCCAGGTGGTGGTGGCGGGGCTGGCGGCACCGATCCCTACTTCAGTACAACTCGTTCGCAACCTGGAAACAGAACCGGGCAGGTCGGGGTCACGCTCGGATCGCGAAACTTCAACTGGAGCCTGCCAATCGTAGGATTGAAAGGCCGATCGGGACTCGATCTCTCAATTTCGCTGTACTACAACTCCCTGGTATGGACGGAACAGGGAGCTTATATCCAATACAACGCGGACCATGGCACACCTGCTCCGGGTTTTCAGATTGGCTTGCCGCGGCTGCAAACGCAGTACTTTGACAACGACGACAGTGCCTACGCCTATATCCTGATTACGCCATCGGGCGGACGAGTAGAGCTGAAGCAGGTGGGCACGACCAGCGTGTATGAATCAAGTGACGGCAGCTTTATGCAGCTGACGTTCTCGGGTTCAACACCGATCCTGAAGACTACGGACGGTACCCAGTTGGTGTACGGAACTGCGGTAAGTGGCGAATGGCGTTGCACGAAGATTGAGGATCGCAATGGTAACTACATTTCAGCTACTTACAACACCACCAATGGTCATCTGTTGTCGCTTACAGACACGCTCTCGCGCGTAGTGAACTTTAACTACAACACCGACGGCAATCTGGAGACGATCACGCAGAGTTGGGCAGGTACGCCGCATACATGGGCGACTTTTGTTTACGGCTCGGTTTTGATGTCATTTAGCTTTACCGGGTTGACGGCGATTGGCGCCACGAACAACACAACTAAGACGGTTCTTTCCTCCGTCGCTTTTCCCGAAGGTACAACATACAATTTCGATTATAACTCCTACGGCCAGGTCTATCAGATCCGACACAAAGCACCTGACGGTCATGAACTGGAACACACGCTCTACACAATCAATACTGCCGGGGCGCAAAGCGATTGTCCGCGCGTCACTGACCGGCGCGACTATGCGTTGGACTGGAATAACAATCAAGAGGCCATCAACACTTATGCCGTTACCACTAACGCCACCTGGACCAATCCGGAAACTAATATTCAGCAGACCGGAACTCTCGTGCAACAGACAGCGCCGGATGGGACGGTTTACAAAGAATATTCCAACGCTTCAGGTTGGGATGCAGGCATGCCGCGGCTGACTGAGTTCTGGTCTGGCGGCGCTAGAAAGAAATGGACCAGCACTGCCTGGACGCAGGACAACACCGCGCTCACTTATCCCCAAAATCCTCGCGTCTTTGAAGTAAACATCTATGACGAGGCCGGCAATCGGCGTCGCACTACCATCGATTACACTTCCTACAATTTGCCGAGCGCCGTGAAGGAGTGGACTGGCGCTGGAGCAACAACGCTCTATCGACAGACAGCTACGGGCTACAGATTTGATGGCGAGTATCTCAATCGCCGCATCATCGGCCTGGTTGACAACGTGCAGGTCACGGATGGAGCGGGTGGTTTGGTTTCCAAAGTTACCTATGGATACGACTGGGACTTCAATGACTTGTTCGAGGACACACCTGCTCCGGCCACTCAGCACGATCGCACTAACTACGGTCCAACCCTTGTTTACGGCCGCGGCAATCTGTCGCAGATGTCGCGTTTTAACATCGACGATCCGCAGAATCAGAACGGCACAATAACGGAAACGAAATGGCGCGTGAACAGCACCGGCACCATGGTGATGATCAGAGACCATCTCTGGCATCAGACCTTCTTCGATTACGCGGATGCATTTTCGGATGCCGTGAATCGCAACACTTTTGCTTACCCAACGAAGGTTACTGACGCGGAAGCGAACTACTCCACCGTGCAATACAATTATGACTTTGGCGCCGTCACGCGCACTCATGCGCCCACCAGCGGCACGGCGGGCACGACAACTTACGTTGACGAGGTCAGAACGTACGACGTCTTTGGACGACTAAATCGAGCAACAAATCAAACCAACAGTGCTTATGTGTACTTCGTCTACGACCTGAACGCAAATTATGTGCACACGTATCAGACGATCATCGATTTGACGCAGGCAAACGAATTTCATTCCTGGCAGATCATGGATGGCGCGGGCCGAGTGCGGGCCACGGCTTCAGATCATCCAGGCAGTGTGGGAGGCCTTTCGGGTCAGTACGTCGTTTACGACAATATGGGACGAGTGAGTCAGCAATCGAATTCTACCGAGATGAATGGCTCGTGGGCGCCCGCAGGCGATGACACGTTATGGCGGATTACCACCCAGGCTTACGATTGGAAAGGACGTCCCACGCAAACCACAAAAACAGATGGCACCACTCAGATTGCCAGCTATGGCGGCTGCGGCTGCGCTGGCGGCGAAGTTACCACGTTGCAGGATGAGCATGGACGGAAGCGGCGCTTAACCAAAGATGGATTTGGACGACTGGCAAAAGTTGAAGAAATGAACTGGGACGGCACAACTGTCTATGCGACCACCACCTATTCCTACAACCTGCGCGACCAGCTTACGCAGAGCAACCAGGCAGGGCAGCTCCGCAGCTTCGATTACGACGGACATGGCCGACTCTGGCATAGGACCACGCCGGAGCAGGGCACGACGACTTTCACTTACAATCAGGACGACACCACGAACGTTGTCACTGACGCACGCGGCGCGACAACCACTTTCGGCTACAACCCGCGACATCTGGTAACTTCCCTCACCTACGGCGTACCGGCGGGCGTGGCGGCAACGGCAAATGTTTCCTTCGCCTATGACGCAGCAGGTCATCGGACGTCGATGACTGACGGGCTGGGGTCAATGAGTTACAGCTACAACAACCTCGGCCAGTTGCAATCGGAAGCGCGCACTTTCACCGGCGTCGGCACTTACACGTTGACTTATGGTTACAATCTGGCTGGCGAGTTGTCGAGCATCACCAATCCCTGGAGCGCTCAGGTTGGTTATAATTACGACAAGGCCGGGCGCGTCACGAGCGTCACTGGTTCCGGCTATTACGGGATATCCAGCTATGCGAGCGCGTTTACCTATCGCGCCTTTGGAGCGCTCAAGGGCATGAGCTATGGCGATGCGCGTTCACTGTCGACAACTTATGATTCGCGCTTGCGGCCCACCACCTGGAACGTGGCCAACGTGCTTGGTTACAACTACGCCTATGACTATTCCAACGAGCACACGGGCAGGGTCACTTATGCGCAGAACATTCAGGACTCGACGCTGGATCGCTCTTACGAATACGACCAGGTGGGGCGATTGGCAATCTCGCATTCGGGAGCGGAAGCGCGGGCGGCCACCGGCCAGGGACCCTGGAACATTATGGATGGTCCGTATTCGCAAGGGTATGATTACGACGTGTGGGGGAGTGTTACGCACAAGTATGGCTGGGGCGGCGAAGTTCAGGGGGGCGGGGCCGGACAGTCGAGCGACATTTACTACACTTATGCGAACAACCGGCGCAATGGTTTCAGCTATGACGCGAGCGGCAATTTAACCAATGATCTGGGTCAGCAGTTCACCTATGACGCGACAGGGCAGCAGACTGCGTCCACTTACACGAACCTGCAGAACTTCTATGATGGCGATGGACTGCGGGTGAAACGAACGGAAGATGGGCTGCTGCCGACGTTGTACCTGCGTTCGAGTGTGCTGGGTGGGCAGGTAGTGGCGGAGATAACGTTGACGAACGGGAGTTGGCAGTGGAACCGTGGCTATGTCTATCGCGGCTCGCAGTTGCTGGCGGTGCAGCAGGGTGGCGTCTACTGGATGCACGAAGATCCGATCACAAAGAGTAAACGAATCACCAACAGCTCCGGCACTATCGTGAGCACGATCGAGCTTGACCCGTGGGGCGCCGACACCAGCCGCAGCAGTAACGGCGCGTTTCAACCGAAGAAGTTCACCTCGTATGAACGCGATGGGAACGGCAGCGATGAAGCAATGTTCCGTCGCTACAACCGCTGGCACTCGCGGTTTGATCAACCGGACCCTTACGATGGGAGTTACGATTCCGCCGACCCGCAATCGCTGAATCGCTATTCATACGTGCAAAATGATTCACCGAACTCTGTGGATCCCACCGGGCTGACAACCTATGATGGTGCTTCCGACCCCCATTTAATTGGTCAAGCGCTTGTTGGCGGATTAACTTGGGCACTGCAGCACGGAGGAGTGCTCGCCGTGAATACGGGTATCCGAATCGGAGACGAGATTTTGCCAAATTGGTATTTTTCTTGGCAGCAGAATCCGCAGAGACCCTCGCCAACACCCAATCCCCGGCAAGAGTTTAAGAACTTCCTGCAAACGATGTCGCAGGATTGTAAGGACGCATTGAGAAATGCTGGCCTTCTGGGAACGGTTTCAAATTTAGCAAACACCGCGCAAGTCTACGATGTGAACAATCTTCAGAATGCGCGCGCGTCCACATATGTGAATGGACTGGCAAGAGGCAGGGAAACCTTAGGCCAATGGTTCGATAGAAACACTCGGTCAGGGGGTGCTAACACAGTAGTACACGTTCCTCATTCTGGTGTTTACGTCAGGGGTGGCGAAAGCGCCTTCGCTGGGCATATGTATCTAGAGTTACATGAAATGACTCACCTAGCTTATCCGGTCGGACGTGATCTTGATGCCTCTTTGGGCCGGAAACTTGTCTTGACAAAGGGAGCTAACGAAAGCTGGTCAGATGCTGTGAGCCGGTTTTTCAGCAGTCAGTGCACCAAGAAAACACCATGAGGACACCAATGATGTTAGGAATCGGAATGTTTCTCGGTCTTCTCCTGACAGTTAGCATTGCTGCAGGAGTCAACAAAAGGCATGTGTCGCAAGCACCACGCTCGCCGTTTCGTTATGTCATAGTGAGTAACGAGGTAATTGACGACAGCGGCACTCCTCCACAAGATTCATATCGCTACGTTGAGGTTCTGCTGGATGGAAAGGCTTTCTCAGAAAGCAATCTGAAAGAGTTATTCAGGCTTGTCTCGAAGCGATTTCCAAAGCCGAAGGTATTGGATGTTCAGGTTTACACTAATTTAGAGGACATCGAGACGCCCGAAGAAAGAGAAAATGCAAAAATGTCTGAGGCACCGTATGATCCATCACTCGACAGATACCATCAAGCGCTTTTTGTTCGTGATAATGACGGTGACGAGTGGTTTACATATAATCCAAGACCACCAAGTTCCGAAACGAAGAAGGTTATTATCAGGGGGAGAGACTCCCAGGCACCGCGAAGGTAGATGGCACGGTAATAACTAAATTCCACGGTTATGAGCGATGAAAGCCTGGCTGCGCGGCAGCTTCGAGGCAGCTTCGAATGGTTTCTTCATCCTCCCGGTTGGACCAGCACCGCGCTTCTTCTTTCCGTTAGTACCCACGAAATCTTCCAGCGAGACATTGAGCGCTTCGGCCACTTTGAGTAGTTGGTCTGGCCGGAGCGCCACAGGATGTCGCTCCCAGTAGGCATAGGCACGCTGAGTAAGACGGATCGATCGGCAAGCTGTTGCACTGATGGCAGATACAGTGGTTACGACGACACTGAACTGGCTACCGCCGCCAGCAAACTTCCTGGAGCGGCTGGTTTACCGGCTCCTCCTAAAAACAACCAAGACATGAACGGCATACTCAACAACAGCGGCTATTACAATAGCGAACTGAGGAAACACTATGGATCGAGATGAAGATAATGTAACCCTCCCGTGTTTAGGACCACTCATAAGTAGAGACTTCGGGTTTTTGGGTTAACAAATATTCCCTGGGGGTCATGTCTCCCAGAGAGTCGTGTGGCCGCTCTTCGTTGTACTCCTTGAGCCACGTTTCTGTTTGTTCACGGACCTCGTTCAAAGTTTGAAACACGAACATGTCGAGCACCGTGCGCAAGCGCACCGTCGCGAAGGTCGACTCAATCGGGTTCGTGGTCCTGATGTGCAGCCAGTGTTCGGCTGAAAAATCAAAAAACGTCAACAAGGTGTCGCGATCTTTCGCCAGGCACTCGGTGGCCTTCGGATACTTGGCTTCATAGGTCGATAAGAAAAGATCAAAAGTTTGCTCCGCGTCAGCGCAACACTCAGCCATCGAGATGTCATGCAATCTTTCTTTGGCTTTGGCTTGTTGGCCCACCGGCAGATAGTTAAGCACGTTAGCAGTCTTATGCACCCAGCAACGTTGCTCCCGGGTGTTGCCAAACACTTGCGGCAACGCTTTCCAGAAGCCTAAAGCGCCATCCGCCGTCGCCAGTTTGGGATCGATCGTCAGGCCGCGTTGCTTCAAATCCAGCAGCAACTCTTTCCACGACTGCTCTGACTCGCGGTAACCGTCCGTCATCGCCAGCAACTGCTTCTTACCGTCCGCTGTGGCCCCAATAATTACCAAAATGCACTGATTTGCATCTTCCAGCCGCACGCCCAAATGCACTCCGTCGGCCCACACATAGACAATCTCCTTGCCCGTCAAATCGCGCCTCGACCACTGTTGATACTCTTCCTTCCAGACTTCCTTCAGCCGCCCGATCGTCGCCGCCGATAACCCTGGTGCAGCCTGGCCCAGCAACGAGGTGAGCGCCGTCGAGAAGTCTCCTGTCGAGAGCCCTTTCAGATACAACCAAGGCAGCAGCTCTTCAATACTCTTCGTGCGCCGCAGATAGCGCGGCAGGATACTCGAGCTGAACTTGATCGTTCCGTGCCGGTCTCGTACCCGCGCCTGCTTTACTGCTACATCACCAATGCCGGTTTGAATCGTCCGCTCCGGCTGATAACCGTTGCGTACCACTCGCTGTCTTTCACGTTCGTCCTTCAACTCGCGATGCTGTGCGAGGAACGTCGCCACTTCGGCTTCAATCGCTTACTGTAACAACTCGCGCGCCCCGCTACGCAACACCTCCGTTAATGCATCCTGCACCGGCACTCCCGGATTGCGGTACTCAACCACCGCTGGATTCTTTCTTCGTCCTCGATTATCTTCCTCCACGGCGTATTCCTCCTTAGCAATAAGGTTGATGCTTCTTGATAACAACTCATCAAGAATACGCCACCTTTCTTCGCCTCATACACAACTTTTGATATTAACTCAGGGTTCTGCCGTGAATACAAAGGACAGATCCTATCTGCAAGAACCTGCTATTCAACCGTTAGAGTTCAAGGATTTCCAAGGGGGAAGAGGAAAGACGGCCGACGGCATTCCGTTCTCGTATCACTTGTATAAATCGTCTGACGGTGTAGGGGTCACTACAACCGTTGAAAATCATAGATCACCTGCCTCCGCACAAAAGGCATTGCAAAGGAAGATTAGAACGGCGATCAAAATGATTGAGCGAGGACCTAAGCTAAAAAATAAGGCTGAGCGGATCGGGGAAAGGGCGGTGTTGACCTTTGCGCTCCCTGACTTTCACAAAGAGCAAGCAGCCGTACTCTGGACGAATGGTCAACGGCTGTACTACATCGAATCGCTCTCTTTAAAGCACGCGCTGGAGTTTGAGAAGCAGTTTTATCGATGAGTTGCATGAATTGCAATTACGATTGCTCGTGCGGGTTTTCTCTTGCTCTAACCGCAGAACCACGCACCAAGCCCAACCC
>JBHEMC010000121.1:0-11696 GCA_046262775.1 Pyrinomonadaceae bacterium
TCTCGGATGTGATGTCTCAACATCGCGCGAAGGCGTCGTTCAAGCAGAACCTGGAAGCTGCCACCTTGAACCCGGCGGACGCCTCAGCACATTACAATCTTGGGCTAATACATCATCAACGGGGAGAACTGGAAGCAGCACGTGAACGATTCGAGCGGGCGCTGCAGATTGATACTGAGGAAGTGGATGCGAGTTACCAACTGGGTCGAATCGCACGGCAGCAGAAACGTTATGCGGACGCGATTAATAATTTTGAACAAGTAGTGTTGCGAAATCCTGCACACGCGCAGTACGAAGTGTGGCGCGAGGTGGCGGCAACGTACATAGCTGCGGGCCAGTTCGAAGATGCGCGAGTGGCGCTGGAGCAGTTTTTGGAACACAGACCATCAGATCCCGAGGGCCTGTACTTGATGGGTCGAGCTCACGCGGGTTTAGGACACAAACGAGAAGCGGCGAGCTTGATGCAAGCATGTATCGAAGCGGTAAAGACAGCACCTGCCTACAAGTACCGCACGAGCAAACGCTGGCTGAACGAAGCACAGCAGTTCTTGCGACAGCAA
Organism: Pyrinomonadaceae bacterium; assembly: GCA_046262775.1. GTDB lineage: Bacteria > Acidobacteriota > Blastocatellia > Pyrinomonadales > Pyrinomonadaceae > PSRF01. The sequence continues at coordinate 561 of JBHEMC010000121.1, forward strand.
GCGTCGTGAAAGCGTCAAACTGTCCGCGGTCAGTTGTCCGATTGTCCCGTTGTCCAGTTGCTACCCAAACTGGCACCGTCTATAGCCGTACAGGGATCACCGACGACTGACAACCACTCAAAGAGCAACATGCACGCTTTAGCTAAAGAAATTCGCACTGGTGTGCGACTCCACCTGAAGCACTCAGGTTTTACGATAATCGTCGTAATTGTCCTGGCGCTCGGCATCGGTTCGACTACAGCAATCTTCTCGATTGTTGATGCCGTGATTTTGAAACCATTGCCATACCCTAACAGCGACCGAGTTGTGCTCTTGCGCGAAGTCGGAGTGAAGGGCAATCAAATGTCGTTCGCCGAAGCAAACTTTGAGGATGTAAAAGCTCGCAGCAAGAGCTTTGAGGCGCTTTCAATATCCGCCGGTAGTTTTCCATTGGTTGTGACTGGAGCGGGCGAGGCTGTTCGTGCCAACGTTTCTCTGGCCTCTGGACCTTTCTTTGAGACAATGGGCGTTAAGCCGTATCAAGGCAGGGTTTTCCATGCCGAAGAGGAAAGGTATGGTGGTCCAGTCGCAGCTTTAATCAGCTACGGGTTCTGGCAAAAAGCTTTGGGCGGACGAACAGATTTCGGTCAAGTTAAACTGAATATCGATGGTGTGGACTGCGGTATTGTTGGAGTAATGCCTCCTTCATTCAACTACCCGTCAAACACCGAGATCTGGATGACGCGCAACACGGAGCCGTTGAATATTTCAAGAACTGCTCACAATTGGCCGGTCATCGGTCTGCTCCACAAAGGCATTCTTGCCAAACAAGCTCATGCCGAACTTAGTTTGATCGCCACGCAGTTACGCAACGCATACGGCGATAAAACTGATGCGGTCGATTTCGCTGTTATTCCTCTTCAGGATTACCTTACTCGTAACGTTCGTCAGGGACTTTGGCTGTTACTTGGTGCAGTTGGCCTGCTCTTACTTATTTCCGTAGCCAATTTTTCAAACCTGCTGGTGGCCGAACTCGCTTCCCGGCAGCGTGAGTTTACAATCAGGTGTGCGCTTGGTGCCTCACGATTACGACTCGCGCGGCAACTGATCATCGAGAACCTTCTACTGACGTTACCCGCTGCTGCGCTTGGAGTGCTCATCGCGAACTTTGGCGTGCGTCTCTTACTGGCCTTGGACAAGGGAACGTTGCCTCAAGTCAACACTGTCGAGATCGACGTGCGGGTATTACTGTTTGCCTGCGGAGTCGGAGTGGCTATTGGAGTCGTCATGAGTTTTCTGCCTGCCCTGCGACTTGCCAGTCGCGATCTCACTGTTGGACTCAAAGAAGCCGGTCGGGGACAAGCTACAGCCGGGATCGGACATCGCATGCGTGCCGCAATGGTCGTGGGTCAAGTAAGTATGACACTTGTGTTACTTGCGGGTGCGGGTCTTCTTGGTCGCAGCTTTCTTAATTTGATGAAAGTCGATCCCGGGTTTAAGCCTGAGAGTGCCGTGGCAATGACGTTGTCTCTTCCTACCACAATCACACCTGGTGAAGATGAGAGACTGCGTCAGTTTTACGTTCAACTGCTCGACCGCGTTCGTGAGCTGCCGGGCGTGACGGCTGTAGGGGGCATCAATGTTTTACCCCTCGCTGATCGAGGCGCTAACGGGACCTTTTTGGTCAATAATGTTTCGAATCAAACAGGACAGGCGGAGTACCGGGTCGCGAGTGCCGGGTATTTTGCGGCAATGAAAATTCCCTTGCTGCGCGGTCGCATGTTCGCAGGTGAAGACACGGTCAATTCACAACATGTGGCGGTGATCAGCCAATTGCTCGCACAGCGGTATTGGCCCAACGAAGATCCACTTGGGAAGCTCATTCAATTCGGCAACATGGATACCGACAAGCACTTGCTTCAGATCGTCGGTGTTGTTGGCGATGTGCGGGACGCAAGTCTGGAGCAGGATGCTCACCCAACTGTCTATGCTTTTTCACTGCAGCGACCTCAGTGGTGGCAGGTTGCGCATCTGGCAATTGTCGTCCGAGGACAGAGTGATCCACGAAATTTGATACCGGCGCTGCGAACGACAGTGCAGTCGTTGCGACGTGATGCGCCCGTAAGCTTTCAGACTTTGGAACAGGTCTTCTCGGCTGCTTTTGATCAGCGCCGATTTACTTTGGTTCTGTTTACAGTGTTTGGTGTTGTCGCGGTGTTGATTACGGTAATCGGGTTGTATGGCATGTTGTCGTACTCGGTTGCCGAGCGCCGGCAGGAGATCGGGATCCGTATGGCCCTCGGGGCACCGCCGCAGAGTGTCCTTCTGCTTGTGATTCGGCAGGGACTTAAACTCGCGAGCGTGGGTGTCTTGATGGGTTTGGCGGCGGCGTTCGGATTGACGAGATTCATGCGTTCATTATTATTCCAGGTCGAGAGCAGTGATCAGGAAACCTATTTGATGGTTGGTCTACTTTTGCTCGTGGTCGCTTTCGTGGCGTGTTGGATTCCGGCGCGTCGCGCAACGAGAATCGAACCATTGGAAGCGTTAAGATATGAATAATTGGAAAGATCAGTAAAAATCAAAAACACAGGATTAGGACGCGAATGATCAATGATCGTAAGCCGGCTCTACTAGCACTCGAAGATGGGCATACCTTTCGCGGTTGCGCCTGGGCCGCTGATGGCGAAGTGTGCGGTGAGATGGTCTTTAACACTTCAATGACTGGTTACCAGGAAGTGCTCACCGACCCTTCGTACGCGGGCCAAATTGTTTGTATGACCTATCCGTTGATCGGTAATTACGGAGTCAACAGCGCCGACAGTGAATCCTCTCGCCCATGGATAGAAGGCTTCGTCGTGCGGGAGGCAAGCCGAATCGTGTCGAACTGGCGTGCAGAGGAGAGTCTGGCGTCGTTCTTAAAACGGTGGAACATTGTTGCGATCGAGCATATCGATACACGTGCGCTCGTACGTCACATTCGGGATAAGGGTGCGATGCGCGCCTGCCTGTCAACTGAGGATTTCGACGAAAATAGTGTTGTTGAAAAGGCAAGGAGTTCCCCGTCAATGGAAAATCGAGAACTTGCCAGCGTTGTGACTACGAAGGAGCGCTACGACTTTCCCGCCACCGGTGAGGAACGTTTTCACGTCGTCTGCGTGGACTTCGGTGTGAAGCAGAATTCATTGCGCGAACTCGCGCAGCTTGGGTGTAGGACAACAGTGCTCCCTGCTTCAGTCTCAGCCGCGGAGATCATGACGCTTAATCCGGATGGGATCTTCCTGTCTAACGGTCCAGGGGATCCAGCCTCAATGAACAAGGAAGTAGGAGAGATTCAGCAATTAGTGAAGACGAAAATACCGTTGTTTGGTATTTGCTTCGGACATCAGTTGCTGGGTCGTGCTTTCGGAGGTAAGACTTTTAAACTGGCATTCGGCCACCGTGGCGGCAACCAACCCGTGAAAGAAGTAGCGGGTCGTGGTGTTGAAATAACCTCACATAACCATGGTTTCGCCGTGCAGGCCGATAGCCTGCCGGGCGACGTAGAAGTAACGCATGTGAACTTGAATGATAAATGCGTGGAGGGTATGCGCCACCGTACGCTTCCGATTATATCGGTACAATACCATCCCGAGGCGGCGCCTGGTCCACACGACGCCGAGCACCATTTCCGCCGATTTATAGATTTGATGGCAGCACAGCCTCGCACCAACGAAGCACCATTTGTTTCGGGTTAGAGTGAATCGGCAGCGACACCCTGGTCCCGCATTCACTGAACGAGCCTGGCGACAACAACTGTGAAGAAATATCTCAAGATTCACGATTTGTGAGGCTTAAGTATTGTCTAGATACAACGTTAATTCTTCAGGGCTTGATCCATTGGGCCGGTCGCTCGAATCCGCTGTGAATCGTAAGAACCAGTTTACTCGATGCGGTGAGTAAAAGTTTCCGCAAAAGGATCAACACGGCAGCTTTAGCCTCCCCGAGACTGAACCTCAGTGCGACAGCATCATTCCTCCACCGGCATTTTCAACTCACCAGTGGTTAAATCAGGTCGAGATTGAGCCATCTGTTCAGGAGTAGTGGTAGGGGTAGGGTGATGCTGAATCCCAGATTCTGTTGTGGTATGGATGTCGACTGTTGGAGATTGCGTGGGTTCAAGCAAATCGGCTAACCCTTCGCTGCCACGATGCTCGAGCCAATGTCTGTAGCTGACGGTTAAGATCGCGACGACCGGTATGGCAAGAAAAATACCTGCGACTCCTGCCAGTTCAGCACCCGATAAAATCGCAAAGATTACCGCCAAAGGATGCAGGTGAATTCCCTGGCCAATCAGGCGCGGATAAATGAAGTAGTCCTGCACTATCCGTAACACGCCGAGAAATAATAGAACCAGTAACGCGGAAAACGGTCCCGCGTGGAGCATCGCCAAAAGTCCTGCGAGAACCGCTATAACCAGCGGACCTACCAGCGGGACAAACTCGAAAAAGCCAGCGATTAGTCCCATAAATGATGGACCCGGCAAACCAAGAATCGTAAATCCGACGGCGCAAACGATACCGATGAATAAACACGCTGTCAGTTGCGCGCGTGTGTAAGCTGCTAACGTTGTGTTGACGTCCTGAAAAAACTCGTCGCCACGCCAGCGCCACCTTCCACGAGGCAACATCTGTAACAACGAGCGGCGAAAACTCTCAGCGTCTTTCAGCAAGAAAAACGCCAGGATAGGAATGAGAACGAGCCACGGTACATAAGCAACATAGGCAAGTGCTGCCGACACCAGCGCGCTCAAGGTTTGACTTGCTCGCTCGACGACCGAAGTGAGGGCATTATTTGCGGCATCGACCAGCGGACCGGGCATCCGATGCGAGCGAAAGTATTCATTTAGTTGCTGTGATTTGTCACCAAGGGATTTCCAGTAACCGCGAGCCTGTCCGGCGAACTCCGGAAACTGTCCTCCGACACTTGGCGCTACCACATAGATACCAAGTATCAATGCAGCAAGAATGATCAAATAAGCGAGCACAATAGCCAGTGCGCGCGGTACTGCGAACACACGCTTACCGAGGCGAACAGGACGTCGCAAGAATTCAACTAAAGGTGAGACAAGATAAGCAAAGAAGATCGAGAGTACAAGAAGGAGAATGACGCCCGTGAGTTTGACGATCACCCATAAAACGATCGCTACAGCCAGAGTAATGATGATGACGCGCAGAATTGTGCGCGCCGGTGGACCAGCGGCTTCCACCGCCGCTTTTACAGCAGATGTTGCAGCTTCCTTGGTTTCCTGGTTGCTCACAGTGATCGTTAGCGAGCCTCACCGCAATTCAAAGACGCGCATGCAGGCGGCCAATCATGTACCTGACCGCCATTTCTTCGTTGCGTGCGATATCGCGAAACTCCACGCCAAACGTATCTGGTGTTCCGTGATGGACCACCTCACCGCGCAATGATAAAGCATCGTCTGAATCAACTAACAGCAGACCGAGTTGATCGCCTACTTTAACATTAGGGCATTTAGGAAGATTTCTGACGCGAAGACCGCCGAGGCTTATATCTGACGGTTCGCCGAGTCCGATCGACTCGTTCAAACTTTCGTCCTCGATTGCCAGCGTCACTCGCGACGTCACGTAGTATCTGGGGAATCGCCGTCGATCGTTGTCGTTCAGGAGGGTTGTCATAAAAAACCTCAGTTCGTCAGGTTCTCTTCATCTTCATCATCCATGTCCTCGAGGTTTTCTGCGCCTTCCTCAGGTAGTGGCTGAGGGGCGACTCGAGGAGCGGCAGGCTCCCAAATGAGGCCGCGCCATTCATCAGTTTCGCCTAACAGTTGCAGTGCGGCCAACGGATGTCCCGGATTACGTTCGATACGTAATACTTCGGCGACAACTTGCAACGTCTCGCCCGTTTCACCGTGTACTTCGAGGCGTACCCGACTTCCGACATCGGGTAGTTTTCGCGGCAGGTGTACGAGTGTTCCTTCAGGTCCGACGTTTTCCGTTGTACCTTCTGCGACTATGTGGTCACCGCCCTGATCATCCCATTCTGCTCGTATCTCGAGGCTGGCAAGGTACCGCGGGCCAGAGCGCGATTCAGTTTGCATTTGCCGGGTCATAGAGATACTCCTTCCGAAGGCGTTGCGTTGAAATATTTTGAAACCAGCAGCTCCACGCTCATTCACAATTCATTTGTCACTTGCGGCTCATGTCAAAACCCAAATGATTTAATTTTTGTGATTTGTTTCTCCCGACGGTTGTCTCATTACAACGTGCGTCGAAAGCCAAATGACACTCGTCGAATATCAATGACCACGTGAAAATATCACTCCTCTGCAGTACGCAGGTTCTCCAACACCGAGAAATCTTCCAGCGTCGATACATCACCGACGACGGATCCACTGGTCGCAATTTCCCGCAGCAACCGCCTCATAATCTTTCCAGAGCGAGTCTTCGGCAACGCGTCTGTAAATCTGATTTCGTCAGGACGCGCGAGCGCACCAATCTCCTTTGCAACGTGTGCCACTAATTCTTTGTTGAGTGAGTCGGAAGGATTATGCGAACCTTCCAGCGTCACAAACGCCACGATTGCCGATCCCTTAAGGTCATCTGGACGACCAACCACCGCAGCTTCTGCCACTGCTTCATGGGAAACCAGCGCACTCTCCACCTCCGCCGTTCCGAGACGATGACCGCTTACATTGATGACATCGTCAATACGGCCCATGATCCAGAAGTAGCCGTCCTTATCTCGTCGCGCCCCATCCCCGGCGAAGTAAATTCCCGGAATTTGCGACCAATATTGCTGTTTGTAACGCTCGTCGTCGCCCCAAATCGTGCGCAGCATTGAAGGCCATGGTCTTTTAATCACGAGGTAGCCCCCTTGATTATCGGCCACGGGTTTGCCATCCCGACTCAATATGTCGGCTTCGATCCCGGGAAAAGGTTTTGTTGCTGAACCTGGTTTAGTGGGTGTGGCGCCCGGGAGGGGAGTGATCATGATGGCTCCGGTTTCAGTTTGCCACCAGGTATCGACAATAGGACAACGTCCTTTGCCGATAATTTCGCGGTACCACATCCATGCTTCAGGATTAATCGGCTCACCAACCGTGCCCAGCAATCGCAAACTGGAGAGATCGTGTTTCAGCGGCCAGTGTTCTCCCCATTTAATAAAAGCACGGATCGCGGTGGGCGCCGTGTAGAAGATGGTCACGCGGTGTCGTTCTATCGAACGCCAGAATCTGTCAGGCTCCGGAAAATTTGGTGCGCCTTCGTACATCAACGCAGTAGCGCCATTCGAAAGTGGTCCATACACAACATAGCTGTGGCCGGTCACCCATCCAATGTCGGCCGTACACCAATACACATCTTCATCTTTGATGTCGAAAATCCATTTTGTAGTGAGATGTGACTGCAAGAGATAACCGGCGGTGGTGTGTAGGATTCCCTTCGGTTTCCCGGTTGTTCCTGACGTGTAAAGAATGTAGAGCGGATGCTCGCTATCCAACTCTTCGGCCGCGCAACTGACCTCTACCGTTTCCATCAGCTCATGCCACCAAAAATCGCGATCTGCTTCCATGTGAATTGGTGAGCCAGTGCGCTTCACTACAATACAGTTCTTGACTGACGGTGTTTGCTTCAGTGCTTCATCAACCGCGCCCTTTAATTTTACTTCGTTCCCTCGACGCCACCCTCCGTCTGCTGTTACCACTGTTTTACAACGCGCATCGTTAATTCGATCGATCAAAGCCGCGCTTGAAAAACCACCGAAAACAACGGAATGCGTTGCGCCAATTCGCGCGCACGCCAGCATGGAGATCGCTAATTCAGGTATCAGCGGCATGTAAAGCGCGACACGATCACCCCGCGCTACACCGGCATATTTCAGGACATTCGCAAACTTACAAACTTCTGTATGCAGTTGCTGATACGTGAAGGTACGAGTGTCACCGGGCTCGCCTTCCCAGATCAGTGCTGCCTTATTCCGTCGCCATGTCGACAAGTGTCTGTCGAGGCAGTTGTAGGAAACGTTGATTTTTCCTCCACCAAACCATTCCGCGTGTGGTGGATCCCAGCTCAACACGGAATCCCATTTGCGGAACCAATGAAGTTCTTCGGCCATACGACCCCAGAAGCCTTCCGGGTCTGCGGCTGCTTCGTTTCGCAACTGCTCCAACTCCGCCATGGATTGGATTTGGGCTTTACGAGCAAATTCAGACGGTGGCGGAAATGTTCGCTCTTCCTGAAGAACTGATTCGATGTTCGTACCAACAGTGGACATGCCAGCCTCGTTGTTAACTGCTCAGACGTTTGCCTGCCTGTGTACCATAGATCGCTTGACGCGACAACAGCTTGCTTGCAGTATGTTCGGTCTTTAAATGCACCTTTACGCTGGCACGAGCGGTTTTAGCTACAAAGAGTGGAAGGGGAGCTTTTACCCGGAAGACCTGCCGGTGAAGGAAATGCTCCGTTATTACTCCTCCCATTTACCTGCCGTAGAGATTAACAACACCTTCTACCGATTGCCGCAGCGCACGACGCTCGAAGGATGGAAGGATCAAGTCCCCGAAAATTTTCGCTTCTCAGTCAAAGCATCGCAGCGAATCACACACTTCAAGCGATTGAAAGATGTTGAGAATGAAACCAAGTACTTGCTCGAGACGGCGGGAGCGCTTGGAGACCAGCTCGGGGTCGTACTCTTTCAACTGCCACCAAACATGAAGAAGGATCTTGACCGGCTTGAGCAATTTTTGAAACTACTACCTCGAAAAATCAACGCAGCGTTTGAGTTTCGTCATCCGGCCTGGTTCGATAACGACGTACTCGAATTACTACGTGCTGAAAGCCGCACACTGTGTGTTTCGGATACTGATGATTTGCCGGCCAACCAAATAGATAGAACTGCGGATTGGGGTTACCTTCGGTTGAGACGTGTGAGTTACAGCGAAAATGATTTGGCCGAGTGGATCAGAAAAATCAACGCTCAGCACTGGCAGAGCGTGTACGTATTTTTTAAACATGAGGACGAAGCGACGGGTCCAAAATTAGCAGCCCAATTTCTGGAACTCTCGAAAACGTGAGTACTGTAGCAGTCACACACCTTCTTAATCACCGCGGCACAAGCTGTGAAGCAGACCAAAAGTTCGTATTTTGGGCTTTACGGACCGCCTCAAGTGCTTGAATAATTCCTGGTCCTGCGAGTCAAGCCACACGCATTAAAAATTACCCTCACATTCCGGGTGGCCACAGTCGCAGTCCAGTTCGATTGTTTTACCGGTGCCTTGGCAAGACGCACTGCAGTATTTTCCACCTGGTTGCGGCGGACAAGTACAACATGGATTCTTGCATTGCTTTTCCTTTTCCTCTGACATGGAACGCTTCTCCTCGAGTAAGCTGGAATTTCGGGGCAGCTAGAGTAACACAACTCCCGACATACACGCACAAACGACGCAGATTCGCGGATTGCAGCGATTTCACAGCACCGTGATCAGTCACGTGAGTTCACAGGGTAAAAACTTGACTCTGCTGATGCGTGTAATCCATAGATCTTTTTCTGACTGTAACACTGATGAAATTGTAATAACCCGGCGCCCGTTTAAGTCGCATAGATCGACAATAAGACCATGAAGACTTATGTGATCGCCGCGTTTACAAAGACACCAGTTGTCTTCAATGCCTCTCGTTAGTGTTGCCTGCTCAGGCGCAAAAGCGTGACCGACAGCCTGTCAAATTAGACGCAAAGCTGAGTCGGGCATGCGCGTGTCACCGACAGTCGCAACTGCTGACACAGTAACTGTCAGGACCGTATCATCTGATCGTTCGCAGCACTGCGATCTGCAAAATACACTTGCGTTCGTTCAGAATCGCTGCGTTGTTCGCTCGTTGGTGACTAAAGACAAACTGCAGAAGCGCCCCGAGTTCAGTCAAATGGGACTTCTCCGGACGAGAGAGCTTTAGTCTGCGGATATCGTTCGCGAACTCAGGCACGATCTCTTTACGATGTAGGTCTACACGGCAACCGACCCCAGGACTGAATTGGTCGTGGCCAACGGGAAACTGAGTTCGCTTGGCGGCACTGTTGCCGCATAGGTTGCGAAGAGATTTCTGACGCAGTTGATGCTGGCCAGACAAGCGGGCCCGACGCAAAGTTAATAAACTTACGACTCGTTCCAGGCTGCTGCGGTTGCAATCTGCGATGCGAGAAGAGCGTTGTTCTTGAGCAACGCGATGTTCGCTCGCAGCGTTGCGCCTCCGCTTAACGATGCCATGTGAGACAAAAGGAACGGCGTCAGTTCACGACCTGAGACATGGGTCCTTGTCGCCGCTGCAAGAGAACTATCGATGAAACTCTGAAGTTGGTCCGAAGCGATCTCAAATTCCTCCGGTACTGGTGAAGCTACGAGCAGAGCAGATTCCAGACCGAGTTTTCTTTGAGCTTGAAAGAGCTTGACAATCTCTATCGTTGAATCGGCTCGTACATCAATCGGCAGCCCACTACGGCGCGAGTAAAATGCAGGTAATTCGTCGCAACGATAACCAACGATAGTAATGCCATGCGTCTCGAGCCATTCTCGTGTCGCCGGCAGGTCCAACACTATTTTTGCGCCGGAACACACAACGATAATTGCCGTTCGTGCGAGTTCAACGAGGTCTGCCGATACATCAGCCGGCGACCCTCGATGAACGCCGCCTATTCCGCCTGTTGCCAAGACCTTTATTCCTGTTTGGGCAGCAATCCAGACAGTAGTCGCAACGGTCGTGGCTGCGTTCCAGTCCCGCGTAACCGCAATAGGAAGATCTCGCATACTGATTTTTTTGATCTCATCGGATTGCGCCAAAAACTGAAGCTCGTCATGCGTGAGACCTACCCGCAGTTTGCCTTTTAGAACCGCTACAGTTGCAGCGACGGCACCCGCACTGCTTACGATTGCTTCCAATGCAAGTGCTGTTTGCAGATTTTCCGGTCGCGGCAAACCGTGCGCGATCACAGTTGATTCAAGTGCTACGACGGATCTGTTAGCCGCGAGCGCCTGCGAAATGTCTTGAGAAATTTCGATGACGTCATTTTTGAGCATGTCGCCGTTTCTCCAACGTGAACACGGTCCCGCCACCTGTCCGGGATTTCCACGAAACGCTCGCTTCAATCAGCGCTGCTCGAGCA
>JBHEMC010000122.1:0-11605 GCA_046262775.1 Pyrinomonadaceae bacterium
ACGTTGAGGCGCTTGCTTTGACATGTCATTCCCGCACGGCGACCATAGTTGACCTGCCTTCCATCCGCTGGCCGTAGTCGTAGAAATATTCCGACTGAGTAATCCTTTCGATTCGAAAGCCCAACATCGAAAAGACCTCGCGATAGACACCGACGGAGTAGGTCCACCACGTGAAGTCGTAACTTGGATTGCCCGCAAGCGGTTCGAATCGTGCGATGCGTTCTTCGGTTTGAAGCAGAGGCGTAACGACAACAATAACATTCTTTGCAAGACGCGCAATTGAGCCAACTGCCGTTATTGCGTCACTCAAGTGTTCGAGGACTGCTCCGATGATCACAACGTCAAACTGTCCAAGCGCCGGTGGAATCTGATAGACATCGCCATAAAACACTTCTGCCTTTGAATTGAGCAATCTATGACAGAGCCAGTAGGCGTTCTTCCAACGCTCCATCTGAGCGCCATAAATTTGTGCCCAGCGTTCGTTGTCCTGATAGTAGAGATTGTTCTTAAAGGGCAGCAACTTTTGCTGTCGCACGTCACTCATATCGAATGACACAACGCGCGACGCGCCACGCTTCTCAGCTTCAAAGCTCAGGAAGCCGGTCGCAGTGCCAACATCAAGCACAGACTTACCCGATAGGTCGACGCCGCCGATGTAGTCGTCGAACCTGCTGCGCAAGTCCCATTGGCCGTGGACCACGCCGAAGGCCGGCACCTCCACGGTATGATAGAAGAAGCACTCCTCGAGACTGTCGACCATGCGTGGCGCCGCAAATATTAGATTCGAATTATTGTCCGTTCGCATTCTTCAGATCTCTTCCGGAAGGACGGCGTCAGCGTTCCGCCTTGCGCGTACAAATCGCGCGAGCACTCGCACCGCCCGCTCCTCTGGCAGCAGACGAAAGAACCAAAGTCCGATCAACATCGCAGACGCCAGCGTCGCCAGCAATCCAATCAGCACCGATTTCGGACGATAAATAAAGGTAACTTGATGTGACCCCGCGTCGAGGAGCACACCACGGAGGTTGTAATCGACCCGCAACACATCCACAGACCGGCCGTCGACGTAAGCCCGCCAACCAGGGTAATGATTCTCACTCAGAACTAGCACAGAACGAGAATCGGCGTTCGTTCTGATGTCCACCCGATTCGGCTCGTATTTCACAATCTCCGCGGCCGACTGCGTTCCGCCCGCGAGCGGCAGCGTTGGCTCTGATTCAAGTAGCGCCGTCTTCCGCGGTTCCCATTCGGACCCGTCAGGCAACCGTCCGCTGTTGATAACGTCAAGCGTCGCCTGTGCGGGTAACGTACGCGTGTTCGTCGCAAGCCACACGCGCGGAAGAGCGTGTTCGTTCTGGTAGATGTCAACGTATGTAGTGTGAGCAAGGAAACGCCAACGGTTGCTGCTCGCATCTCCTGGTGCGCCGATCGTTTCGACGCTGACAAGTTCGCGTCGCAAGGCGTACGACTTGTCGCCGTTAGTTAGTGAAAGTCGAAACACGCTGAGCAGGAGGTTAGGCCATTTATCGGAACCCTGTACGACAATCTCGCCACCGGTCAACGTCACGTTTTGCGGGAGTACGATTGTGGCAACGTAGGCGTGGCCTTCATAGGAAGCGACCGCATCGGTAACGGCATAACTGATCCCAACCGTCGCGCGTTTATGTTTGATTCGCGAGTTAAGATCCGGCCGGTCGTGCGACCACTCAGCCGTGTCTGCGCCCGCGCGGAGCGGAAAGTCGAAGAAACGCCCGTCGTTTGCACGTAGACGCACCTGAGCAACAGTTGTTCCATCAGGCACGCGGTCGGACCAGGCAAGGTTCGTCAGTAGCGCCACGTGATCAACCTGAATGGGCGGCACACTGAACGTCAGGCGCTTACCTGCGCCAACGTCCGGCAATCCGAGGTCGGTCGCGTCAAACAACGCGCCGCCGAGGTTCACTATCGCCGGACGAAGTTCGGGTGAAATATCGGCCAAGCTGTCTGACGTCCTTCGCATCGAGAGGAGATACCGCACATTAAGAATGTCCATCGCCGGACTGTCGCCGCGTAATGTCGAGTCAGGGTCAGTCAGTTCACCCCACACCTTCATGTCACCGGCAAGGCGACTGTAACGTGCGAGCCCGAACCCGTCGTATCCGGCTGCATTCGGCACACCGCTCATCATGTACAGATCAGGCTGCGTCCACAGAATCCAGTCAGTCGAATGGGTAACAGAAGGAGGCAAAGGCGAAATTGCTGGGTCAAAAGTGTGGGGGGCAGTAAGGATTCTGTACGACGCTGGATCCTTCGCGCCGGCTTGTCGCAAAAGCTTAACTGTCTCCGGCGTTTGAAACATTTCATCGCGTGAATTGGGACTGGATAATCGCCAGCCGCTCGACTGCCCCCATACAACAAGATCGAGCGCAAGTATCGCGATGACCGCAACGGTTGCGCCTCCGGTCCGACTGCGTGCGAACATCCATAGTACCCACGCACTCACGCAGGCGACGATGACGGGAACAAATAACTCCGGCGCGCGCATGAACGAAACAGGTGCTAGTCGACCGAGCTTGAAATCAGACGGTCGTCCGACTGTGACCGCAAGACACGTCACAATAACTACGCCTGCCCCTACAATGTAGGCACGTCTTACGGCCCGTGTCTCTCCGCGCATACGGGCAACCGAAGTAAATCCCCTTCCGGCGAGCACAGCAAGTGCGAACTCAACGACCATCAAATTTCTCGCAGGAACGCGAAAGAGGTTAAGAATTGGAACGTGATAAATGACTCGATAGAACTGAAGCGGGGCATAACGACCGAGCGCCAGGACGAGACAAGCGAGCGCGGCTGCCGCCCAGAACTTCGTGCGCGAATCCGGCTTCGATATGACTCCGATGATCGCCAGCATTAAACTTATAACGCCGACATACCCCGCGAGTTCGCCGTAAAATGGCGCACCAACGTAAGGTGCCCGAAACAAACGACCGTCGCCCCCGCCGAAAATATACGGAGCAAGGAACGTCTCGACCATCCTGCGAGGCAACGAGAAAGAAGTGATGAAGTCGTACGTTGCTTCAGCACGCATACTGTTGCGCAGCAATTCGAACGTCGGTACGATTTGCACCGCAGCGAGCAGCACCCCGGCGGCAATGAAAACGAGCGACCAAAGATAAAGCTTCCGCGAACGGTTTCCGGTGAAACGCATTACGATCGCGTAACTGGAAACAAGAATGACCGAGTAGGCGAAAGTCTGTTGGTGGCCCACAAAGGCCTGCAGCGCGACGAAAGTCGAGAGAAAAACGGCCCACTTACGACCGCGTCCTTCGCCAAAGCCGTCCAACGACCATAAAATCCACGGCAGACACGCCCCGGTTTGGACGATGTTAATGTGGCCGATTTGGCCAATCGCAAAGCCGCCCAATTGCCATGCGATGCTAGTCATGAGTGACCCTGCGATTGAGGCACCGCTGCGTCGTGAGTAGAGGTAAGCACCAAGCCCTGCGATAGCATAAGTCGAGACGACCATGAGGTTCGTCGCCGTCACGGGCGGGAACGCAAGGTAAAACCAGTTCAAGGGGAATAGGAGGCCACCCTGAGCAGAGGCGAAGAGCGGCATGCCGCTAAAAATGTATGGGTTCCAAAACGGCAGACTTCCGCCGAGAACAATGCGTGCAGCGACAACTCGGATCGGGGTGTTAAAGAGGGTGCCATCATCAGGACAAAGGACAGAGCCGCTCAACAGGGACGGCAGGAAGTAGAGAACAGGCGCAAGTGCGACGGCGAGCGCGCCGAGAGTGTCAGATCTTATCCTAAGGCGAGGGTTGAATGGACGAGTCATTGAATCAGGAAGTCGCGGCACAGGTGGAAACCGGCGTTCTCGTCATCGAGCCTCGACGCGCACTCGCAGTCGCGTGGGCCTGGGCACAAAAGCGTGCAGCCACACTCGCGTGCGCGGCATTGTTAGCGGCCATGTCGCTTCAGATGATTGCGGTGATATCGCGCAAAAACATCACCGTTGACGAGATCGTGATGATTCCCTCCGCATACTACCATCTGGCCACCGGCAACTTCCAACTCGTCAACGAACATCCTCCCTTCTCTAAACTAGTAGCAGCGATACCTTTGTTGTTTGTGCAACCAAATGAAATTCACGCAGAAGATAAGGTTCTACCGATCGCACCGGAAGCCAAGTGGACGTATGAAGAAAGTTTTTGGGAGCGGAATGAAGAGCAGTTCGACGCTTTATCGTTTTGGCCTCGCGTGGGAATGATTGCACTTACGGTCGGACTTGGCATTCTGCTGTTTGTCTTTGCGCGTGAGTTTAACCGGAGAACAGCAGTTTTAGCAGTTGCATTATTCAGTCTTGAACCAACAATGCTGGCGCATGGGAGAGTGGTTCAAACCGATGTACCTGCAGCCTTTGGTCATCTGTTGTTATTCTTCACTATCTACCGCTACGTTACAGTTGCTTCGACAAAGCGTGCAGTGTGGCTTGGCATAGCTGCCGCGTGCGCGATACTTGCAAAATTCTCAATGTTGTTGGCTGGTCCAATCGTTCTACTTCTCTTTCTGTTGGCCCTCTGGTTCGGTCCGAAACAAGGCGTGACGAGGAAAAAAATTATCGTTCACGCGGGCGTTGTCGCTTTGACAGTTCTCGTATGCATTAATGCAGCGTACTTCTTCAAACACCGTGCATTGAATAGTGATGATTATAATTGGTTGCATTCAGCGTTTCCGCAACATGTTGAAGCTGTAACGCGACTCGCGAATCTTTCGTCCCACATAGTGCCGGCTGAGTTTGTGCTGGGAATTCTGTTCCAGCTTGGACATAACAGCACCGGGCACGGCGCGGGCCTTTTGGGCATGTATAGTCAAACCGGCTGGTGGTATTACTACCCGGTTGCGTTTGCGTTGAAGACCACGATCCCTTTTCTGCTGCTGACGCTTATTGCACTTGGCTGGGCCACGTATAGAGTTGTCATGCGTCGTGAGCTGAAGTTGTTTCTGCTGCTCGCCGGATTCGCTATCTATACTGTGTTTGTGCTGTTCTCGAATATCGATATTGGTGTTCGCTACTTTCTTCCTGCCTACACATTTCTTTTCATTCTCGGTGGCGCGTTGCTGGATCGACTGGCTAATTTGCGCCGAGCGCGGGTTGTCGGCATGGCCATTGTCACCGGCTTGATTGTCTGGATGGGCGTTGAAGCTTTCCGGGCATATCCAAACCACATGACTTACCTTAACGAGTTTGCTTCGACTAAACCACATTGGTGGTATCTGTCTGATTCCAATGTTGAATGGGGTGACGATGCCCAGCCGCTCGCAGCATATTTACGCGCACACGGCGAGACTGCCGTCAGAAGTGCGTTTCTGGGTGGCTTCCTGACTTTGCATCATTACGGAATTGGTTACGTGGACGTGCTTGGACCGGACTCAATCGAAATCCAACGCACGAAGTACATTGCGATTGGCGCGAGTTACCTCAATGGCTCGACCGTGCCACCAAGGGTTAGACATGACGGAACGGTAACTTCGGAGAACGAACGGATCAACTATTTTGATGTTTATCGCAGTAGAAAACCCGAGGCAGTGTTCGGCGGCATCTATCTCTTTCGCGAAGAGGGCCAGTGACAATTCACGGCTCGGCTAAATCACACTCAGCCGCTCTTTTATTCTTGGCATTCCTGATCGGCGCCGGATTGATCTACGTCCCTCATGCGCGTGACAATCCGCCAGGCTTCTACGCTGATGAGTCATCGATTGCATACAACTCGTACCTGATCTCGACAACTGGACGAGATGAACACGGCGTCCTCATGCCGTTGTTCTTTAGAGCCTTTGGCGATTACAAAAATCCTGTTTACATCTATCTGCTGGCAGCAGTGTTTAGGCTAACTGGACCAGGCATTCTTGCGGCGCGTTTGCTTAGCGTATTCCTGGGCATCACGACTGTTCTAATGTTGATGCTGCTGGCTATCAAAGTCTCAAGGAATCTCACCGTAGCGGCAATTGCCGGCTTTATGACCTTACTGACTCCCTGGCTGTTTGAACTTAGCCGCGTTGTGATTGAAGTGGCGATGTATCCATTTGTAATCGTTCTTTTTCTGCTGGCGTTGCATCGCGTAGCAAGAAAATACTCATGGTCCGCCTGGGATATGACGCTGCTTGCCTTAACGCTTACATTGACAACGTACACATATTCGACAGGCAGGCTGCTCGGTCCGTTGCTTGCAATTGGCTTGATCATTTTCGCAGGCGTCGTGGGGTGGCGGTATATCGCTATAACCTGGGCCGTTTACGCGGCGTTGCTTGCTCCTATATTGGTATTCCATCGGTACCATCCAGGGGCTCTGTCCGGACGTTTTGCGCTAGTAAGCTATCTCAACACAAAGAGTAATTATTTTGAAATCGCCTCCGAGTTTCTGAATCACTATGTCAGAAATTTCAATCCTTGGCGGATGGTGGTGCTCGGCGATCCAAACACTCACCAGATCGCAACCGTGTACGGATCGGGATTGGTGTTGGTATCGACTTTGCTCCTCGCGTTGGCTGGAGTAGTCGTGATAATTGTTCGACGGAGAAATGACCGATGGTGGATGTTTGTGATCTATTTTCTCCTGATTTCGGTCGTACCGGCATCGCTCACTAAGGAGCATTTCCACATGCTCCGTCTCTCCGCGTTACCCGTTGTGCTATTGCTCCTAACGGTTCCTGCGCTCGAGCGATTAGTCACATTCACTGCGCCATGGAAGTGGGTTCTCGTGGGCGGCGTGCTAGCGGTTGGAGTGGTCCAGGGCGCTGCCTTCCAGTCGAGCTATCGAGCCAGCGTACATTCGCCGTGGCGACGCCATCTGTTTGATGCCGACTACTCAACGACGATCCTTGCTTCTGCGCTCAACAATGCGGCAGACAAACCGATTTATGTTGCAGACGCTCCGTCGATCCCGGGGTACATTCAGGCATTCTGGTACGGCCTTCTGAGCAACGTCCCGCGAGAGAAGTTCATTGTGCTGCCGCCATCCGCGGGCCCGCCCGAGGGTGCTGTCGCCATCACTACCGAGAATAGTTGTCCCCGTTGTCAGATGATAGCGGAAACACCACCTTACGTGCTGTATCGCGCAGTGGGTGCACCGCGCGTTTACAGTGAATTACCGGCAGCGGCCTATGCGGCACAAATTCGATTGGTCACGACGGTTGACCGAATGGCACCTTCTGAAGAAAAAACGATCGTGGTTGCTGTCACCAACTTGTCACCGGTGCTGTGGCCGGCCCGGGAACGTGCTGCCTCGCCGTTCCAGATAAGTGCTGGCAATCATTGGCTCGGTCCTGACGGGCGCATGCTAATAGGCGATGACGGACGTGGCCCACTACTCGCCGACCTCTCTCCAGCGACAGAATCGCTTATTTCATTGACGGTCAATGCGCCACCAAACCCTGGAGAGTATGTGTTGGAAATTGATATGTTGCAGGAGGGTGTGTCGTGGTTCGCGCGGGCGGGTTCGAAAAGTTTAAAGGTGCCGGTGCGGGTGAAGTGAGCTGCGTAATTAGGATCGGGGATGAAGATCAACTTACAGATGAAGAGCAGACTCTGTTCAACAGCTAGGATGTGAAGTTTGCGAGAAGAGCTGGAGTCGCGCTTTTCCCGCGGAGTATCACGATCCAGCTAACCGTTGCGTTGGCGTCCTCCGGCACCAAAGGCGCGGCCATTGAAGCCTACATGTCTATTAGCTACCAACGTTAGTAACCACGGCACAAGGACCTGGCCAAAGCCTTCCCGCGGCTGATCACAGACTGGCGAGGCTGAACGCTTCGCGCGGCTGTGGCATTCCACATTGAACCTGAAACGTTACTTCCGATACCTTAGGCTTAGCATTTACAAGTTTCTGCTGAAGCGTTCATAGTTTACTCAATGTCAATCCTAATTGCTGAAGACAATATGGCCCAGCGCCATTACTTGCGCGAGATTCTTGAAAAAGAGTTTCCCGAACACCATCCAGTCATCGAGGCCGGCGACGGTGAAGAAACAGTAAAACTCGCCCTGCAATCTAAACCCGACGTGTGCATTCTCGATATTCAAATGCCCAGGCTATCCGGCGTGAAAGCCGCCCGGGCAATCTGGCGCGATTATCCTTCCGCTCGCATCATCTTCTGGACGCAGTTTCCTCACGAGATCTATATCAACGAAATTCGCAAGATTGTGAAGTCGGTGGATCCACCACCAGCCTACGGCTTCATTCACAAAAATAATCCCGAGTCGCGTTTCTTACGCTTTGTTGCTGCCGTTCTTGAAGACGGCGCAGACATGATCGACCCCGCGTTCAAAGACTCCTTCAAGCGACCGCTGCTAACTGAATTTGAGGCTGAAGCGCTCTACTATCTCGCGCTTGGCCTATCCAACTGGGCCATCGCACGCAAATGCAGTCTCTCTTTGAGAGGTGTAGAGAGCCGTTTGGCAACACTCTACGAAAAGCTCTTTGCCGCCGTCGCTGAAGGAACTGAGTATGAGACCTACGAAAAGTTGGCATATAACATCCGCACGCGCGCCTTCTTCGAAGCACTGCGTCGTGGCTTATTGAACAGCGACGAGTTGGAAAAAGCCGGACAGGATCTGGAGGGCTGGCTCGAACGCGACCGGAAGCGGTATATCGAGGAAACGAAGAAGGATGCCGCCTCACGGAAAAAATGATATCAGTATTGGGCGATTGCTTTGTCCAATCGCGCTCATCTGTGCGGTTGTTACCGCTTTTGTGCTCCTGCCTGCCGCGCCTGCCTCCTCCCAGGAACCCTCGCCCTCGCCCTCGCCGTCCCCGTCACCTTCGCCATCTCCAACACCAGTAACAGGACTACACCAGTGGGGCGCTGTCACACTCTTTCACGGACTACCTTCTGACCGAGTTCGCGCAATCGCACAAACTAAAGACGGGGCACTGTGGTTCGGCACTGAAGCAGGCCTGGCGAAATTCGATGGTCGACGAACACAAGCGATAAACGACCCGGCACTCTCTGGGGGACGTGTCCTCGCTCTTCAAACGGATCAGACTGGAGCACTCTGGATTGCAACCGATAACGGGCTTACTCGGTTATTTGAGGGAAGTGTTACTGCTGTAAAAGACACGGTTGGACAAACAATAAATGCAATCAGGGTGGGTGATTCCGGAAATGTCATTGCCGCAACGGAACAAGGAAACATTCTTGAGTGCACCGCAAACCCCAATGGTTTATTCGTCACTCATTCTCTCTTGAACGCACCCTTGGAAAGCGCAGACCGCGAACATCCAGGGAAACTCAATCTTACAAGCTTGGCAGTGCTTAACGGCAAACTACTTGCCGGCTCGCAAGGTCGAGGTGTAGTCGCGATCGAAAACGGACTTGCAAAGCCATTACAAACTCGTCCGGCAATGTATTCCGTCTTCGCTCTGGAAGTAGACAAAAACGGTAAGCTGTGGGCTGGCGCGCGGGGCAAACGAGAAGAGCCAGGTATTTTCGAGGGCGATTCATTAACTCTGACCCGTCGCGATGCACCGAGTGGAGCTGTGATGGTAATTAGAGCGATCGGTGCTGAAGTCTGGGTGGGCACTGATGGACGCGGCGTGTTTCGGCTGTCAGACACGAAAGAGCAACGATTGACATTCGAGGGGACTGCTGGAGGTCTTCGCTCAGATCACGTTTATGCAATCTTTCCCGATCGCGAAGGCGTAATTTGGTTCGGCACTGATCGTGGCGTCTGTCGTTTCGATCCACAAGCTCCACGCAGTGAGACGATTTCTGATAGTCCAACAAGCAATTTTATCAGGACCATCTTTCAAACTAACGACGGTGCGTTTCTGGCTGGTACTAACCGAGGGCTTTTCTTGTATGACCCCGAGGCTCAATCATGGAACACAGTGGGGAATCTATCGCGCAACATCATTTACGCCTTATCAGAAGACAAGAAAGGTCGACTCCTTGTCGGCTCCGCCAGTGGCTTCTTCTCCGCCGATTCTTCTTTGAATCACAATCGAGAGCTCAGCTTCATTCATATTGAAAGCGGATCAGGAGAAGTGGATGCAACGGGGAGTGTACGCGCCATTGCTGAGTTTCGTGGGGTCAATTACATCGCGAGTTATGGGCGAGGCGTCGAACGTTACGACGGCATTAATGTTCGCGCGGCGTGGGTTGGCGACGCTGAACAACGAAAGGTAACGAGTCTGTTTGCCGACGGTGATAATCGTCTTCTCATTGGGACAACATCTGAAGGTCTTTTCGTATTCGATGGGGCAGAAGCCAAACCCGATCCGGCATTTGTAAAACTTAAGGGCGTTGCGATCAAAGACATTACGAAAACATCAGACGGCAGTCTTTGGTTTGCGACAAACCGCGGAATTTATTTATGTCGCGAAAACGATTGCACTGCGGTCACGCCGCGCGTTGACGCTCGCAGTTTTGCAAACGACTTAAAGACAGACGAACTCTGGTGCGCAACCGCTGCAGGTGTGCTGAAGATCCTGTTCGATCAAAGTCTCGGGCCCGTAATGTCACAACTCGACGTCGAGCAGGGACTGCCATCGCAGAATGTTTTTTCTGTGTGGCCGGAGAAGGAGACAGGTCGACTGATCATAGGCACAAATCGCGGAATCGCTCGCTATCAGCCAGGCACTTTTCCACCAACGCTTTTCACAACCCGCATAATCAGCAAACGCCTGCATAGTGCCGCTGAGTTGCCCGCAGGACTGACTCTTGATTATCCGCAGAACAGTCTTCTTTTAGACGTGACGGCAATCAGCAGCCGAACGTTCCCGGAACAATTTCAATATGCATTCTCCTTGTCTGATGCGAACGGACAAATTGTGAAACAAAAACTTTCGCACGAGTCGCAATTCACCATGGATGCGTTGAAGCCGGGCAGGTACTCGGTGACGGCGCGGGCGTTCACCAAGGATCTCGTCCCATCAGAACCATTGACGTTTTCCTTCAGTGTCGCGAGGTCCCCATTCCCCTGGACTTCAACAGCTCTCGCAATTCTGCTCGCGCTTGCGCTGTTAGCGCTGCTTTGGGCCATTCTTGAACGACGTCGAATTACACGCACGAGTGCGGCACTTGTTATTGCAAATCGCGAGCTGGCCGGCGCACGTTTAAATCTGGCGAATGAAGCGGAACGTGAAAGACGTCGCATCGCACGCGACCTTCACGACCAGACATTAGCTGACCTGCGCCATCTCGCATTATTGACAGATCAAATGAAGGCACATGGAGGTGGTGACAAGCCAGCGCCGTCGGGAGTCTTTCGAAATGAGATTGAGTCGATTTCACAGGAAGTGCGGCGCATCTGTGAAGACTTGAGTCCTTCTGTTCTGCAGAATGTAGGGTTCGCTGCGGCGCTGGAGTTCGCTTTGTCACATGCAGTACAGGATGCGCCGCTGGAGAAGCGGTTTGAATACGAGTTTCACTGCGATGATGCAGTTGAAGAAACTGCGCAATTGGAATCGAGCGCGCAGATACAGATTTATCGAATCGTCCAGGAAGCGGTAAGTAATGTTTGGCGACACGCTGACGCAACGAAAGTAAAGATGGATGTAACAACGGATTCGTCAGCTGTTTTTCTATTGACTCTGGAAGACGACGGGCGTGCTTCGCCATCTGCAAA
>JBHEMC010000123.1:0-11407 GCA_046262775.1 Pyrinomonadaceae bacterium
CTATAGCACATGGTAGTCTCATGCTACGAAGTTGACGCGGGAGTGCGTAAACATCTTTGACCGTTTTCTTTCGGCCATTAAGCTGTTGCCGCAACAGTTGAAGATCGCCCTTGACGAGCAACGTGCGAGACTCGTGTAGAGTTGTGGACATTAATCGAGCAGCGGCAATGAAAGAAGGTGTAAGAAGATCTTTACTAAACGCCCGGGGCTCCCGAGTAATCACATTTACAGCCGAATCAAGTCGGTCACCGACTTCCGATAGCGCGTCCCATGAGGTCGCCTCACCGAGCATGCGACGCAGAGTCCGTTCAGCATCGACTGTTTGATGAGCCTCTGGCAACCAGCGCTTTCTTATGGGAGGACTGATAATTCATGTTGTTCTGTCAATGCGTGAGGCGTAAGGACGAGCTCCCCGAAATATGTTCGTCGCAGTATTTCGGCGTCGCCGCTAAGTAGCGTTTCGGCGTTTTCCGAAGTCCACAGATGAAGTCGCACATTACCGTTCAGAGCGTAAAACCACTTTTGGTCTCCTTTTGTCAGTGTGTGGCGTGTCCACAGAGTCCAGTCTGTAAGATCAGGCAAGACTTTCAGACTTTTCGTGAGAGCTGCAGATATCTTATTTCGGCGTGTGGTGCCGATCGCCCGTCCACTCGGCAGGTCATACCAGCGGCACTGCCAGCCGAACCACCGTCCTTTTGAACCGAGAGCGCAGTCGGACCCCAACTTAAGGTGGAATTCCACGCCTGGCTGTTGTGCAAGTGCCGCAAACTGACCGAACCTCGAATAATGCAACCAAATCAGCGAGCGGCATAGAGTGTCGAAATTGTGCTGTTGACCGCCAGGGAGTTTTTCAAATTCCGTCCAGTTCACCATACGCAACTTTGTATTCTGTCATCGTCCGAAACCGGTGTCAGGATTCAGATGCGCCGAATAAACTTCAACTCGCGCGCCTTCATCTATGAGGATTTTCAAAAAACCCGAGATATCATACTCATCTGTCGTTATTACGATCTTGTTGTCGCTCCGCTCGGTCCTTACGTCGTATCTGAATTGCGCAAGTTCGGCGGGGCGCAAGCTATGAACTCTAACTTTGTGCAAGAGGGTCAGAGCCAAGTCAGAGAAATTAATAGCATCTTCGTGATCGTCCTCACTGTCTGCCATAAATGACGTCATTTCATCGATAATCTCTTCAGCGCGCTTCGCAGACGCGACCTCTTTAAAGGTCCCAATCATCACCAAATTGGAAGAATGTTCAGACCCGTAGCTGTTCCAGATTTTCATTATGTTGTCACCACGGAACCGTTCAATTTACGCAAGGCGGCGATTACGCCATCCGACCCAATAACGACGCCATCGACATCGTAGGAGGTGCGTTTGACGACACCGTTAGCCGCGATATGAGCGTAGGCGCGAACGCCACTCTCTTTTTGAAAAGGATTACATGTGGGCAGGCCCTCAGATCCGCCTTCGCTTACTGCAAGCCGCAAATTGCCGGAGTAGTTACGCACCCACTGTCGTAAGCTGCGCGCGGAACCAACGTCTATGCCTGGCCGCCCAATTGTCGGTCGCTCCGGTAACAATAGGAACTCGGAGGCTCCCGCATTAGAAGCAAAACGGACTGCAGCATCCAGATCAGATAGCGTCTCGGAATTGACAACATAGTTAATTCCAAAAGGCACAATTTCCTTTAGCACAATCAATCTAGTCTGAAGTTCGCTAAATGAGCGACCGCGCAATCGCTCATAAGTTGAACCAATCCCATCCATACTTACTCGTACGAAGTGAATGTTCCCGCTAAGTTTTGCTAATAACTTATCGTCGAGATGGTGCCCGTGAGTTGTGAATGTCACAGCTAAGTCTGTGTTACGAGTTGCGTAGGCGCACAAATCCGCGAATCCGGCGACGAGCGTCGGTTCACCGCCACCAAAACCTACCCCTATCGTTCCCTTTGTATCTAGTTCAACCAACCATTTCCTGACGTGCGTCAGGTCAAGCACTGACGGAGACTTAGGTGCGAAGCAATATGCGCAACGTAGATCGCACGCATTCATTAACGCGATTGACACCTGTCGCGGAGCTAGAGCCCATGCCTCTTCACGCGGGGTTATTTCATCGATGAGGATGTTTAGCCCTGTGGCACGATCAAACAGATGCATGCCCGAGGGGCCTGAGCGTATCTTCATTTTGTGGTTAGAGTTCACTGAAATGAAATTGGTTAAATGTGAACAATTATTTCCATATCTGAACGAGCCTAATGAAAAGTACTATGTCGCACTTGTAAGGAATCCAGACCCTCGTGCCATCCTCGATCGAATCTGTTCAGTAATAAAGTGACTGAGCTTGCCCTGATCCTTCCACTTCGATGTTCGTCTCGTGGCATCAAGATCGTGCGAGCGTATGACTGCACGAAGCAGATCGATCGGCTGATCTCGTAACCAAAGCGTGAACTCGGCCTGGCCCCGCGCGTTATATTCCCGATAGACATCAGGCAAGTCGAGCGAGGCTTTCGCCGGTCGTTTTCTCTTGGCCAGCTTCTTCGCGGGCAAAGGACTCAATAGAAGCTCTAGCTTGCGGGCGAACTCTGGATTCTGAGCAGCTTCTTTGCTTATCAAATCAACCAGCTCTTTCAGTAAGCTGATTAGGGCTTTTTCTTTTCGCATAGAGTTCTTATTTCCTTAGTCAGGCCTTGAAGTGGTTCGTAGGCCGAACCGTACTTCCCTTTGAAAGTGCGAATATCAGCTTCCACATCAGCACCGCGCGCAACAGCAACCGTTTGCGGTATATAGTTTTCAAACAGAGGAGGCTGAGGTAATGCACTGGCTTCGCCGAAACGACCAAGCCTCCGGTCTTTGAGATCGGCGATCACGCGTCGGTGTAGGTTATTTCCTTGCACTTTGGTCGCAACAATCCCGAGAGGCTGAATTGGCCGTCCCGTGTCTTTCGAGAATCGCTGAGCATTATCTATGATCTGATAGATTCCCCAAGTCGAGAGAATATCGGGAATAGTCGGAATGACGTAGCCACTTGAGATTCTTAGTCCATTCTTCGTAACTGTCCCTAAGCTAGGCGGACAATCGATGATAACGTAGTCATATCGATCAAGAATCGGTTCAATAGCGTTCCTTAAGATCTCAAGCGGATTGGCCGTAAAGTTACCGGACAACGCAATCATTGGAATTTGATCTTGAATGTCGATCAATCGAATACTTGACGGCAAGAGGTCAAGTCGGGCAATGCCGTCGTTTATCGTTGACACCTGATGAGCGATCGCCTGATTAATATCAAACCTCGCCGCCTGATGCGGGCTTAGCTTGTCAGCGAAGATTTGGGCGACCGTACGACCGTTCTCGTCCATGTCGGCCCACTGTTCTTCCGAAATTAAGGTGACGCTCGCATTGGTCTGCGGATCAAGGTCAATGAACAACACGTGCTTTCTGTCTTCATGAGCGAGAATTTCGGCAACACCAACGGCCGTTGTCGTTTTCCCAACACCGCCTTTAAGGTTGATGAAGCTGAGAACGTGAGTGCTGTCACCTTGGAAACTCTTTACCCAAGCCTTGACAGTCTCGCGATCCCACACAGGACCGCTCTGTAAATTTTGTTTTGGCGACGGAAAGTGATCATACCGGATGCGCCAATTGTTTACCGCCTGTTTGCTGACGCCTGCCATCTCCGCAATTTCTGCAATTCCAACTAAATCCTCTGAAGCCATCACGGTCTACCTCCCTGCTGCTTAACGTCAGACCACACAATAGCGCCCCTATGAGTACGCTGTCAACGCACAAAGGCTTTTGTGTGCGCTACGGGCTGCTTAGTGGCGCGAATAAGCGTAATCGCGCCAGTTATGGTAAGCTTTACTGGCGCGAATAGACCTAATCGCGCCACAATTAAAATGTTTTAGTGGCGCGATTCCGAGAAAGCAACCGTTCGCTACGAAACAGATGGCTAGAAAACCACCCACAAACATCGACGAGGAGATCCTGTCGCACATCGGAAACGAGCCCGATGGACTTGCCATCGATGAGTTGCTGCGTCTGCTTGGCGGCGACGTTAGTCGCCGGACGCTGCAACGGCGCTTGTCGGTACTAGCCGAGGCAGGGAGGATCGCCACCGAAGGGGCCGGACGTTCGACGCGCTACCTCTTAGCAACGACTGGCGAAGCTGAAGAAGATTATGTCCGGCTGTCCCCTTCTGGTGCTGAAGTGCGCGACCTTGTGCGAAGGCGGCAGAGTGAGCGCATGCCAGTTGGTTACAAACGTGAATTTCTGGATACGTACAGACCGAACGAAAGCAGTTACCTCACAAGTGAAACAATCTCTTATCTCACGCGCATCGGTGTAACAACCGATGCTGAGCGACCGGCAGGAACCTACGCTCGTCACATTCTAAATCGACTGCTTGTTGATTTCTCCTGGGCTTCGTCTCGGCTCGAAGGCAATACGTACTCCCTTCTCGACACGGAACGGCTCATCGAATTTGGAGAGGCCGCAGAAGGAAAAGATGCAATCGAGACGCAAATGATCTTGAATCACAAATCCGCGATTGAATTTATCGTGGATCAACGCGATGAACTGGCGCTCAACCGACCGACAATTCTGAACTTGCATGCACTGCTCTCGGACAATCTATTGCCAGATCCAGCCGCAGGCGGTCGGTTACGTCGTATCGGCGTTGGCATTCACGAATCTGTTTATCATCCGCTCGAAGTTCCGCAGTTGATCGAGGAATGCTTTGAGCAAGTCGTCGACACAGCGGCAGCGATCCGCAATCCATTCGAGCAAGCATTCTTTGTGATGGTGCATCTACCGTACTTGCAGCCATTCGAGGACGTCAATAAACGCGTGTCGCGGCTGGCTGCTAACATTCCCTTTGTTCGTCAGAACCTATCACCACTTTCGTTCTTCGATCTCCCTGAACGAGCTTACGTCGAAGGATTATTGGGAGTTTACGAATTCAACCGCGTCGACCTGCTGCGAGATGTTTTTGTGTGGGCTTATGAACGATCAGCTCAACGGTATGTCGCAGTGCGACAATCGCTCGGCGAGCCGGACAAGTTCCGCCTCAAGTTCCGGAATGAACTCACCAAAGTAGTAGGCGACATTGTTCGTGGCGGCTTAGTTCCAAGTGTCGAAGCGGTGACGGATGCCGCGCGCGAACGCGTGCCGGATGAACATCTGGATGATTTTGTCAGGATGGCAATTAAAGACTTAGAGAACCTTCACGAAGGAAATTTGGCACGCTTCCGTTTACGCCCATCGGAGTATCAGGCTTGGCGGGATGTTATCCCCCACAACGAAATTGAAGCGAGATAATCTACGACGCGCCCGGTTTGAAGCCGTTGGCTCAGTAGAGGTCCGCGTGCGTGATAGTCGCACAATGCAAGGTGCGTCTATTCGTGGCAGAATATAAGTTGGTTTCGATTAGATCAAAATACGCGCGACTCGTTTTTGAGTCCGGGATGGGGGTAAGTGTTGTGGCCGGAGAAAGATCAACCTTCTACACTTTTCCAGATTTCGAGCCCATAATTGAAAGGTTCGTCGTTTTAAGATCAGCGATCACAGCCGATTACGAAACGGTCCAAAGAGCCTTGCCTTTTCTCACTCAGGCTGAAGTGAGATTGGGAGCGTTTGCACATTTACATCACACTATTGACTCTGCAATGCTCTCGTTACATTTCATCGACAACTACTTACTTCCAGTAGACAATGAGTGGTGGAGTGCGCCGAAACAACAATCTCTTTTCGGTTCTTTCGATGACTGGTATAAGGAGTCAATGGTTAATAGCTTCAACAATGGTTCTGTTAAATATGCAGTCTTGCACCAACTGTTCGGCAAGATCGAAAACACGTTTCGCCATCTCCTACGAAAACTTGACCCATCCGCCGCTAACAACGCAACTTTAGATATTAAGTCTGTCTTTGAAGCGTTGTGCGGATGTATCGGAAATAAGCCCGCACAGTCAAGCGAATTACTTAAGCTGTTGCGGCTAAGCCGAAACACAATTCACAACAATGGCGTTTTTTACTCCAACAAGCAGACCGACGATGTCGTAACTTACAACGACAAACTTTATGAGTTTAAGCATGCTAAACCAGTCAATTTTATAAATTGGCATTTCTTAATTGATCGTATGGACGACGTGCGACAACTCTTCTCAGCCGTTATCAATGATCCGCTTATCCTCGGAATTAAGGGTGAGATTCCCGACATGTTCGAACAAAACAGGAACAAGGTTGCTGCCGGAGCCCGATAGAAAATCCTTGGTCTGTGGTTCGTGTTCAACCCATGGATACGAGGACGACGTACAATAGACGTACATCGTGGGGCCTAAAACAGCCCAAATCATCCTAGGCCATCCTAACTGGCTTCTGTCATAAGCCCTTTAACCTGCGCGAGATCCCGTTGATATCAAACCACTTTCGCGATACGGTAGGCGGCCCTGAAAAGGCCGGCGTCGGCGGTTCGATTCCGTCCCTGGCCACCAGTTTCTTCAACAACATAGCGATCGCGAAAAGCGTGTAAGACTTTCTAGCGCGCACAATACACGTACATCGGTTGCTCTGAGACCGAATGCGAGAAGGTATAAGACACCTGTGCTCGCAATCCGTGCGTAACGCTTAATCATGCTCACCTGAATTGAGCTGTAGAAAGATTGCGCATCTGTAATGCGCTGGAGGTGGCCTGAGAATTCGGATTGCATCGACAGCAGGTGTTTTTTCGTCGGCGCAAGAATTTTACGCGCTTCCCCGAAATCATCAGACAAGCTGCTACTAGAGCGTGGACGAAGAAAATGGTTGAGGACGCAGTTAGTGTCGGACAAAAGTTTCCCGCTATTAACAAGCTTCGAACTGGAGCCGCAGCGACGCGCTACGTTCATCCAACCACGGGCCAATCCGTGGTCATAGATGATATTACAAACGAGATAAAACACATCGATGCGCAAAGGTTTAGATATTGAGCGGAGGCATTGAGCATGGATCTTTCGATCCTTCCGGAAGAGTTAAGGGCTAAAGCTATTATTCTGGCGAACGAACCAGCTTGGGCCAAGGAATCAGCTAGGGAAGTTATTACCTTCCTCGCGAATAATGGCTATGCAGTCCTAAGGGTGGAATGGTGGGCCAAAGAAGGCAGCCGCCTACGAGTATTGGGGTGGAGCGACTACAATACGGGCGTAATGGAAGACTGGGATGAGTATGTCAGATTAAACGCTGAGGATGCTATGTACACTGTGGACCAAACGCCGGGAGGAAATGAACTCTTCAACCTTACTTGGGCTGACCGCGATGAAATCCTGAGTTCTTGAATTGCTCTCCTCCTGCTTACGAGTCGGAGCCCGCCATTACTCACAATTGCCCACATTCCGTCCCACGGGAAAAGGTGATTTAGATCATGTCAGAAGCTCAGGAGAGGAATCCTGAGGACTTTTTGTCCGTAGTTATACAAATCGTGGCTTATCGAATTTGAACATCATGTTACGAGTTTTCGGTCTGAACGGCGCTTGCCGAGCCGTAGAAACCGACCAAACGTGACTTACAGAAAGGACCGGTACTGTGATGGTCACGATTTGAAATCGCGCTTACTGGCGAGATGGGTCGACGTTTATTACTTTGTTAGCGTAGATGTAATCGAGCAGGTCACGAGACATGTGCGGATTAAGTGTTTGCAAGAGCCTCAACTGCTCCGTGGTGTGCTGCCTCTCTTTCAGAGAAAAATAAACCAACGCAAGGTTGAAATGCGCGACAGCATAATCAGGCTTCTCTTGGATTGCTCGCTCGAACGCGCGAATTGCTTCCGAATACCGGTTCAGCTTGGCGTAAACATAGCCTAATTTTGCAAAACCCTCAGCATAAGCGGGCCGCAAACCCGTTAATTGGCGGTACGCATCCGCCGCACGATTAAAACGCGAAACGCGTGAAGCTGCATCGCCGAGTTGTTCATACGCACTGGCCCAGTCTGATCTAAGCTCGGTCACCTCTTGATAGCAAAGCAGCGCGTCTTCGAATCGTTCGAGGGCCATGAGGGTGTTGCCGAGATTAAATTTGATCTCAGCGTCGTCGGGTCGAAGTATGGCCACCCGTCCAAAAATGTCTAACGCCCTGCTGTACTCTCGCAAATTGAAGTGAGCAACACCGAGGTCATTGTAAGCACGGAAGAGACTGGAATTCAGTTCAAGGGCCTTCAACAATGGTTTGATAGCCGCGGCGTTGTCCCCCTTGCTGATCAGGGCATTTCCCATGTTGTAGTAGGCCTCCGCGTAATCAGGACTAAGATCAATTACGACTGTGAAGCTCCGGATTGCCTCATCGTAACGGTGCAGCAGATTGTAGAGAATGCCCAGATTATATTGTGCGTAAGTGAATCTTGGTTGTGCGCTAATGGCGTCTTTGAAAATTTGAATTGCGTCTTCGTATCTTCCTGCTTGGGCATAATCTAAACCCATCTTGTTAAGCCTTGCCGCGTTGGATTTGACGCGCTCCGTAGATGAAGCTGACGTTGACTGAGCCTGGACGAATCGAGCCGGCACTAGCAGCACGCCGCCAGTTAGAGTTGCGCCGAAAAATGCTTTAACGAGGATGCGGCTTTTGATATTTTTCATATTGGCCCCCAAGCGCAAAACGCCGGTTCACTTGTCAGGACGACCTCAAGATTCTTCAGTCAGCCGACCGAGCCTAAGAATCAGAAACCGGTTATCGCGGTTTTAACTTTCTGCTATAGCCTCAGCACTGAGCGCGGGAAGAACTAAAACCTCGGTTTCGAAAATACAGGCACCGCTATCAAGCGCAATGGAACAGGATTTGTAGGTTGACTGTTGAGCGAGCGTCTCGATTCGAAGCCTTCGATTCGTCAGCAATCACATCTCTTTTTCTTCGTGGGTCGCTGCCGATATCCGTGCGTGTTGGGACAAGTTCGTTGCTCAGCAAAACTTTGGCTGGCGCGAATACATTACGGATAAGTCAAGCCAATTCGAAAGCTGTTGTAGTAGTGGCCGATGAAGATCCAGGTAGCCGATCCCTTGGACGAAGAATAACGATACAAGTTGGCCACATTCGCATGAGGCCCTGCGACGTTCGCCTCGATCGTCCAGTTGACACACTTGTAATTGCTGACGGCATTGCAGGTCACTGTCACTGCTCCTGTCACCGGGCATCCGGTCGGAGGGCACGTAGCCGGTGGGTCTCCCTTTCCGCTCAACGGAAACGGACTCATGAGCAGCTTGTAAGAAGTAGCACCGGAAGTGAAGTTGACCCCCAGTTTGCAATTGCCACTCGCCGTCACAACGTTTGCCAGCGGAACAATGTTGCCGTTCTGGTCGAAGCAGCCGCTTCGGACGGTCACGCCCTGCCAGTAATATCCGGCGGGCGGGCCTTGTGGCTGAAGGTTATCAATGGCTGCGTTAGGCGTGATGAAGACCGTCCGAAGGGATTGGTTGCTCAAGTTCAGGTTCCATTCGTCGCCAACTGTGCTGATTAACAACGAACGGCGCGAACTCGAAGCAGTGTAAGTCGCTTGACCGACATCGTTGTAGTCGTCGCTCCTGAGGAGCATCAACGTACCTCCCGACGTATCGTAGTCATTGAAGGTCGCCGTCGCGTTACTGGATGTTGAGGAGCTAAACGTCTGGGCAGTCTCTGCGCTTTGGGCTGTCGCTTTATCTGGAGGACCGATCGTCACAAGGGTAAAAATAAAAGCTGCCAGCGCAGCGACTAACAGGATTCTTTCTCTGTGCATAAGAGATCTCCTAACTCAATGTTTCGCCAACGAAGAACGACGCCGACTGGCAGACCTTCGACTCAGGATCATCGAACCTTCGCGGCGTATGGCCTTGCTCATCTGGTATAGCGATAATTTCCTGGGTATAGGCTCAGCTTTCTCAGAAACCTTCTGCATGGGGTTCAAGCCCAGGGTTGAAGGCGCTATAATGCCCACCGTTTTAGAGACCCCTTCTAAAAGCAGCTTCGGGAACTTCCATGCCTAAGTTACCGGACGAAGTAACCCAGCTTCTCCTCAGTTGGAATTCTGGAAATGAACAGGCGCTAGACGAGTTGATCCCACTCGTTTATAGCGAGCTGCGCCGGTTAGCCAGCCTATACATGGGGCGCGAGCGTTCGAACCACACTCTGCAGACTTCCGCTCTAATCAATGAAGCGTATCTCCGTTTAGTGGACCAACAGAAAGTAGAATGGCAAGATCGTGCGCATTTTTTTGCGGTCGCTTCTCAGGTCATGCGAAATATCCTCATAGACCACGCGCGAAGGTACCAATCAGCAAAGCGCGGTGCAGGAGCGCAACACGTTCCGTTGGAAGAATCGATAATCGTAAACAGTCAGAAGGCTTCAGAACTCGTGGATTTGGATGAAGCACTCAACACTCTTGCGGCCTTCGATCCTCGCAAAAGCCAGATCATCGAATTGCAATTCTTCGGTGGGTTAAGTTTGGAAGAGATCGCTGAGGTTACTAAGATTTCGCGGGCCACAGTAAACCGCGAACTACAGGCGGCGAAACTGTGGCTGCACCGCATCATGACAAACGATTGATCGTGTGAGCCTAGTCCAAGGAAGTTTTCGCTATTCAAATTGGGGACAACTCGTTTGAGGGAGATTCCTCTTGATGGATCAGGATCGTTGGCGACAAATTGATGAGCTCTTACAGGCCGCGCTTGACCTGGAGTCCGCCGAACGATCTGCGTTTCTCGAACGAGTCTGCGGGGGTGATGAAAATTTGAAGACGGAAGTCCTGTCATTACTTTCTTCCGGTGAGCATGCACTGAGTTTAATTGATACTCCCGCTTTTGAGTCGGCGGCCGCTTTGCTATCGGAATACATCCCTGAACTCGTCGAAGGACAGCGCGTCGGTCATTACCTGATTCTCTCATTCCTTGGCGCCGGCGGTATGGGCGAGGTTTATCTGGCTAAAGACGAAAACCTCAAGCGCAGAATCGCGCTCAAACTCCTGCCGGTTGAGCACACGCGAAATCGAGATCGGCTGCGCCGGTTTGAACAAGAGGCCCAGGCAGCTTCCGCGCTGAATCATCCAAATATTCTCACCATCTATGAGGTTGGTCGCATTAACGACCAGCAATTCATTGCCACTGAGTTTGTTGATGGTGAGACCTTGCGGCAACGTATGAAGAGGGGCGGATTAAGTTTGATCGAAGCTCTCGACATAGCAACGCAAGTAGCAAGTGCTTTGGCGGCAGCTCATCAGGCGGGAATCATTCACCGTGATATCAAGCCTGAAAATTTGATGGTCACCAAAAAAGGAATCGTGAAGGTCTCCGATTTTGGTCTGGCCAAGGAGACGGACTCCGGCAACACCTCCGTGGATGCCGTGATGGGCACGCCGGCATTCATGAGTCCCGAGCAGTGCGACGGCAAAAAAGTTGATGTGCGTTCCGACATTTATAGTC
>JBHEMC010000124.1:0-11252 GCA_046262775.1 Pyrinomonadaceae bacterium
GGGTTATTCAGCCGCTAAAAGCATCAGCGCTGCTTACACATTACCCGGTGCTCGAAGATTTTCAGATGATTTTCATACGTTCGCGGTTGAGTGGGAGCCTGAGACTCTGCGGTTTTACATTGACCGCGCGTTATACAGCACGCGCACGCCACATGATCTTCCCTCCGGCACTCATTGGGTATTCGATCATCCGTTCTTTATTATTTTGAACGTGGCTGTGGGTGGCGGATGGCCTGGCAACCCTGATGCGACGACAGTCTTCCCGCAAACGATGCTGGTTGATTATGTCCGCGTTTATCAACGATAACGCTTATACTCGAGAGCGGAGGAAATCTTCAATGAGGAACAAAATTGGAAGTTTCAAAGTTGTGGGCTTCTTCATCGCCGGAGTTTTCTATTTCTCCCTGGTGGGTTCAGGCATGGCCCAGCAGAACCCCGCGGGGCCACCCGCGGGAGCTGGACCACCTCCCAATAACAATCCGAATCTGCAGGATCGCGCCCGACAAATCGACGAAAGCAGACTACGATCAGCGGAAAGCGTATCGAACCTTGAGAACGAGAATGCGAAACGCGTTCAAGCCGCGATAGCCAATATGAAGGAAGACTTCAGACGAATTCAAATTGTGCGTAATGACATTGCTCGTGGGTTGCTGTCGCGCAAGCCGCTCGATTACAAACTCATTTCGGAACAGACAGGTGAGATAAATAAACGTGCCGCAAGGTTGAAGGTGTACATGCTCGCTCGGGTTTCAGATGCGGAGAAGATCCAGTCAGAGGATCAGAAAGATGTGGAGATGATTGATGCGATGCTCAGGCTTTGCAAGCTCATCGACAGTTTTACGGAGAACCCTGCACTTAAGAATGCAGCCGAAATCGATTCGAAAGAACCAGGCAAAGCAGCGGAATACAAAACCCGCGCCGATCGAGATCTAAACGCAATCATAAACTTAAGCCATAATCTCCAAAGACAGTCAGACAAGCTTAAAAATCATTAGGGGTGGTGCCTATCGAAAATGAAAACCCGTAAGAATACCTTCACTACACTGCCTCCGCTTCGACTGCATAACGCATACAACCCCAAATTCTTTACGGGCTCACTACCAATGTTGTTTTTACTTGCGCGTTGACCTCTAATGCACCTTGAAGCGAGGCCGACGCCGCGCTCCTGCCCTCTTCCCAATCTGCAAATTTGCCAGCGTGATCACGACCGGCGATCGTCTGAGTTTATTCACAGAATTCTAGGGCTGGAGGTGGTGCTGAGTTCCACGAGACTTGAGCTAAGCGGATCAGCCGGCTCGCTTACGAGCATTGACTTTGCAAAGCCAGGCTGCCGTGATCTCTCACGACACAATTACAAACGATACCTCTTGCTTTACCACTTTGCGTTGAACCATATCGCGGCTTTCAATTATCGCAAAGTACTTTCCTGGAGTGAGACCGGTGAGTTTAATGTATTTGGCAAACGTCAAGTGCGGCACCGGATTAGTAATTGGCTCAGTCAGCAGGTAGTCAACGGGTCGTCCTGCTTGAACGCCGTCTTTCCGCAGGGTCACCGTCACCCGCACGAGAGGTTTTCCAGTTTCCTTCGCGGCCACAGCGTTGTAGACATTGAAGAAAATAATTAAATTGTCAGACGTTTGGAACTCTCGACTTGGCGAAGGCCTAATTTGGATATTGCCCTCACTGATCAAATCAGCGCCCGAATTCTTCGACGGCTCAGCATGGCGACTCAAGAGTGCTTCTGTAGTTGAGAAATCAGATCCTGCCAAGGGCAGGACGAGTTTCTCTCGTTTAGCGGCGAACTTCCCTGACGATCTGTCTCGAATTATCAGGTTGACAACGTAATTACCCGCAGCCAATTGGATGTCTTGACGATAGAAGATCTTGTTACTGAGAATCGACTGGTATTGGTCGGCGGTAAGTGCGACGTCAAAGTTACCTCCGAGCCTGGAAAGGATCTTGTCTTCACTTTCATTTCGAATTACGCCGAGCACTTCCAACTGTAAACGTTGTCGGTCGCCCTTACGTTCAAATTGCACAGCAACCGGAGGTATCTCAAACAACAGCGGCACAACGTAATCGCCCTCTCCAACTTGAAATGAACGTAACTCAATCGCTACGGGCAAAGTGGGGTTCGCCTCCATAACGGCAAAGTTTTCCAAAAGTTTTTTGTCCTCAGGCGAGAACGGCACGATTTCACCGGGAGGAATTGCATAATAACCGGGCCGAGTAAACACAGTAGTCTCAGGTCTGTTAACTTCAATCTTCACCTTGCGAAACGTTCCATCGAAGTTGGAGTTCGTACTGCGATACGACAGCGTGTAGCGCGATCGAATTTCCTCGTCGATTCGTTCCATCGCTCCGTTGATGTCGTTCGTATTTTTAATGAAACGGCCGCCCGTATCTTCGGAAATTCTGTATAAAAGATCCTGTTGTCGATTCAGACCCTCGTAACGAGTTATGTCAAAGACACTTTCACCAGCCGCAGCCCTCCTTCTAAGTTCAATATCAGTCGCTGCTGAGATTCCGCCGAGGGGAGAAGCGGGGATCAGTGAGCCTGATGTTGGTGCTCCGCCTGTTAGACCGGTCGAATCGATGATATAGATTGACACGTTAGCGCGATTTGCGATATCGATCGTGCTTTGTATCTGCCAGTCGAGTGTTTCGGACGCGATGAATCCCTGCGAGAAAAGTATCAGCGTCTTTTTACCCGGTACTGGACGCAGCCCTTCGGAGATCGCGGCCAGCGCTGCCAGTACAGGACGTGTTTGTTGAGTGCTGAGCGCGGATCTCAGTTGGATATATTGCTGCAGCACATGTTTTGCAATGAGGACTTGCGCTGCACTCGACGCTGAACCGCCAGCACTCGGACTACTTTCAAGAGTTTCCCCCGGCCCGCCTGCGATTTGATCTCGGAGACCGGCTATATTTTCCGAAAGCGCTTGTGCCTCCGAAGTTTTGGAAACACTTGAGGCGTCGTATGCCTTCTCTACTGCTTCAATTAGTCGAGCTTTATTCTGGCTGAATGGCTGCAACAGTTTGAGACCGCCGGAAATGGAAAAGAGCGCGACTGAGTCTTGATCGGAGATGTTGCTGCTAACGTATTTGACTACGCCTTCCCGCACATGTTTCAAGTTGGCAAGTTCGGTGCTCTGACCATCCAACACCAGCGCGATGATGTTTCGTGGAATGCGTGGCCCTGTTGGTGGTTGTGGTTGTGGGGATATGTTCGACGGAGCGGATTCTCTCGTGGATTCCTTGCTACCGGTCAGTGGCAAATCGAAGAATTCTATTTTTTGCTGTACGCCGTTTTCCACGATCGTGAAATCTTCAGGGCGAAGATTTGTAATCACCTTGCCTTTCTTATCCTTAACGATCACATCGAGGCTAACAAGGCTCGAATTGATTCTAACAACGTCATCCTCTTCAGGGGCCTTCGACTGCTTCTTATCCTGAGCGGCGACCCGCAACAACTGAACAGGCACGACGAAGAAAAGCGAAAAGATCAAAATAAATGCGGGATCTCTGAAGATTTTTACAAACGGCGGCACAATGATTCTGCCTCCTTATCAGTGTTGTTGACGCTAGTCGACTCTGAACGTGTCTTTCAGATTTGCAATAGTTATTCCGAATTCTCCGGGTTCGACGATGGGTTTATTGTCGGCACCAATAAAGGACAGATCATCAGATCGCAGTGTGAAAGTTAAAGTCTTGCTCTGGCCGGGTTCTAAATAAATCTTTGCGAACCGCTTCAACTTTTTCACTGGGGGCGCCAAAGAAGCTACGAAATCCGTGACATACAGTTGTATGACTTCTTTTCCGGCCCGTTGACCACTGTTCGTCACAGTGACGTTTATGGAGAGCTGGCCAGTCCTGCCGATATTCTTTTGGCTCA
Organism: Pyrinomonadaceae bacterium; assembly: GCA_046262775.1. GTDB lineage: Bacteria > Acidobacteriota > Blastocatellia > Pyrinomonadales > Pyrinomonadaceae > PSRF01. The sequence continues at coordinate 3,896 of JBHEMC010000124.1, forward strand.
GACGTAAATTGGTGTAGGCGAAAGTGGTGTAGCTAAGCCCCTGTCCAAACTCGAACTGTGGCTTGAACGCCATGTTGCCGAAAGCAGTGTCTTCAGTTTCAAAAGACTTGTGGTCGTATGTAATCAAACCGTTAGGGGTACGTGGATAAGTGAAGGGCAGCTTCCCGGATGGGTTAATCTCACCAAATAGGACGTCTGCGATTGCCTGTCCACCTTCATTGCCAGGGTTGTAAGCCATCAACACCGCGCCCGCTTTATCGACGATCGGATTAATGATTCTCGGGCGTCCTTCGACGAGTACAAGCACAACTGGTTTGCCGGTAGCTTCGATAGCTTCCGCGAGTCGTAGTTGCGGTTCACCCAAAGTCAGATCAGTAACGTTGCCCGGTGTCTCAGCGTATGATCCTTCACCAAGACAAAGTATGACCACATCCGCATTGGCCGCTGCGCGAACAGCTGCGGGAATATCCATTTCAGCTTCTGCATCTGTCGGAGTGCTATTTGAGGGAGAGCCGGCGGGCCGCGTGATCCTGGTACCGGGCGCGTACGTCACGTTTGCTGCTCCGGCCTTCGCTTCGATGGCTCGTCGGATTGTTGGTCTATCTTTAGGATAAAGTGATTCTTCCGATCCTTGCCAAACATAGCTCCAGCCGTTGTTGAGCGACACGAGGGAGTCGGCGGTTGGTCCAGTAACGAGAACTTTTCGATCTTTGGCGAGCGGTAGCAGATTGTTTGCATTCTTGAGCAGCGTCATCGACTCCTGTGCGGCTTGCAGACTAACCTGACGCGATTCGGGTAAGCCAATTCTTGTCTTGAGAGTGGGATCCGGTCCCGGGTTATCGAATAGGCCCAGTTCAAATTTCACACGCAGGATTCGACGTACTGCCTCATCAACTCGTGTTTGTGGGACAGAACCTTCCTTAACGAGCCCAATGAGTATGTCGGCAAAACTGTAATCCAAAGGCACCATGCTCATGTCGATGCCTGCCATGATCGCCATGCGTGTCGCTTCCTTTTCTGTAGCTGCAACATGCCATGTGGTTACCAGCTTCTTTATGTCTTCCCAATCAGAAACTACGAACCCTTTAAACTTCAGTTCGTCGCGAAGTATGTCAGTCAGGATGTGATGATTGATGTGACCCGGGGTGCCGTTGATCTCGGCGGAATTCACCATGATTGTATGGGCGCCGGCTTTAACTGCAGAGTCGAACGTTGGCAGGAAATATTCACGTAGATAATTTTCCGGAATCCAGGCAGGCGTTCGGTCGCGACCTGTAAGCGGAAAACTGTAACCCATGTAATGCTTGAGACTGGCCGCAACATGGTCTTGCGATGCCAGGTCCGTACCTTCCAACCCACGTACGAAAGCTACACCCATCACTTTCGCGAGATACGGATCCTCTCCAAATGTTTCCCAGAAACGAGGCCAGAGTGGTTGGCGTCCGATGTCGAGCACAGGTGAAAAGCTCCATGGTATCCCGGCAGCGCGAGTTTCCATCGCCGCGATTTCCGACCCACGTTTCATCAACTCAGGATTGCAGGTGGCGGCCATTCCAATCTCCTGCGGGAAAAGGGTTGCTCCCAGAATGTAGTTGGCGCCGTGAATCGAATCGATCCCATAGATGACGGGTATCCCCAGCCGCGTCTTTTTTGTAGCTGCGTCTTGAATTTGTCCTATGATCTGTTGCCACTTGTCAGGAGTCAGCGCTTGATCCGCAACGTTAAGAATAGACCCGACGCCGTAACGAACAATTGCCTTGTCGAGTTTTGCCGGATCGATCTCAATGTTTTGATCCTGGCCCTTCGTAACCATGCCGATGGCTAACTGAGTCATTTGCCCGACCTTCTCCTCGAGTGTCATGCGTTTAAGTAGTGCTTCGATCTTTTGCGAATAATCGCGCTCGGGTCCCGTCCTCAGGGTTTGCTGATAGAACTGGTCGCTATCATCCACGTCAGCTGTAACCGCCGCAGGACCGGCTGTGGTCGTTTCCTGCGATGCGGCTGTATTGGACAGCTCGGCCGTTTGTAAATTGATGCCAAAACAAGCGCAGAGTACGACTGCCGCCAAAGCAAGCGCAGTTCTCTTCATGGTTATCTTTTCCTCGGAAAATAGATCTGCGGAGCAGGACTATTGTCTCATTTGAGAGAGCTTTTCAAGAAGGCGGAAAGTACTGCCGCCCGAAAAAATTGCCAGGTCGAAAACGTGGCAAGGCGCTGCATTGCCCCGCTGCAATCACCCTCAACGCGCAAGTAACAAGTAGTAGAGATAAAACGAGCGATCGCGAACAATTCAAAGTTCTGCGTATGAATTGTTGAAGGGCGGCGACGTTGCGGTTTAGGATTTCTTGATCGAATTGGCGACTTCACGCCAGGTCACGAGTTTTACGTTGTTCTCTTGAAGCAGCTTGCGGAACGCTTGGCTCGTTACGAATTCAAAATCGCGCTGCCGCCACGCCGCGCCCCAGTTCGGATGGTCGAAAGATAACCCTCTCATTTCCTCGTTGTCGTAAGCAAGATGGACGATCACTTCAGTAATACCCGGCTGCAGATTCTTAATAGCGTCGGCATAATAGTCGCGCCAGTGTTCTGCAGTTATCCGCGGCTCGATGCTGATGACGTCATTTATCACCACATCGTTCGCACTAAGTAATGCGGGCAGGAACGGTGCTGTGGTAAGCCACTGCTTCGCGATTCTGGTCACCAGGTTGTTTTCACGTGCTACACGAAGGAACGTTTCGAATAGAGCCTGATTTTGGTAAAGCGTTCCCATATGTGAATCGAGATGCGTCGGTTGAATTCCCAAGGCCTTCGCACGCGCAATTTGAGCGCGAATCTCCGCCTCGGCTTCTTTCGGATTAATATGCGCGGCCGCTTCAGTTTCGGTGGAATAGAAGTACCCGGTGTTATCAAACAAAGAAGGGACCTGTTCTTTCGGTAACACAGGGCCCCATCGAAAAAGGGTCCATTCGCTTGTGAGTGTCAGGTGCAGACCAAGGTCGGCTTGCGGATGATTGCGCGCATAAGTAGCTATCTCCGGAAGCCAGGGGCAAGGAATCATGATGCTGGCTGAAGTGACGAGGCCTGACTCGAGTCCCTCGATCGAAGCTAGGTTAACGGAGTGGGCCATGCCGAGATCATCAGCATGCACAATAAGCAGCTTTGCATCCGCCGGATAACCAAGTCTTTCTGAAATGGTCTTCGGAGCAGTGGGTAAATTTGGTGGCTTCGTCCGAGAAACTCCTGTTATGGAAGTTGCAATAGCAAGACATGTCAGGAGTGCGGCAACGCATTTGAATTTCATTGTTGGGTTCTCGCGTTTGGTTTTGACTTACGACAGCAGTCTGATTGAACGACAGAACAAAATTCAAACGTGATTGTAAGACGCAGAAGCATTTTTCAACAGTGAAATGAAGCAACTTTGAACACCACCGGTTTCATATTAGTGGTTGCTTACTTTTCACCTACAACGACGAACAGACTTTCCCGCCGTGGTATCAATGAGGATTCAGAGCGCAGACGGTAGCGAAAGCCAAAAACCCCACCGGTTGAAAGAGACTGTGTCAAAACTCTGAGGATGCCTTGGAACTTTGAAGCTGAGGACTTGGACAACTCAAGCTGCGTAGATTCACTCGGCTTGAGTTGTCCAGTCGCAACTGCAGACTCTTCAGCGTTCTGACACAGTCTCATGAAACCAGTGGTCTTCGGAGTTTTGACACGATCTCTGAAACCGAGTGGATTAGAGGTTGAGATAGACTCGATTGCACTTGCGCAGGTATTGCAGCAAACCCACTAACTATCTCAAGCGAACCTCAACACCATTTAGAATCGCTTTACACAACTCGCTTTTCCGATATGATGTCCGGCCCATCGTATAAATTCACATGACCGTCCCTGCCTCGGAAACCGCAAACGAAAGCCGACCCCTGCTGCGGCGCTTCGGACTACTACAGGCGACTGCTCTCAACATGTCAAACATGATTGGGGTCGGGCCGTTCATAACAATCCCACTTCTGATGTCAGCACTCGGCGGCCCCCAGGCGATGTTGGGATGGGTTGTTGCGGTGTTAATCGCCATACCGGATGGCATGGTCTGGAGCGAACTCGGCGCCGCGATGCCGGGCTCCGGCGGCTCTTACCTTTACCTGCGAGAGAGTTATGGTCGCGAGACCTTTGGCCGGTTAGTGGCTTTCCTTTTCATTTGGCAGTTCATTCTCAGCGGACCTTTGGAAATCGCGTCGGGCTACATTGGCTTCGCCAGGTATACCGGATATATCTGGCAGGGTATTAGTTCAAGGCAAACCATGATGGTAGCCGCGGCTGTCGGACTACTAAACATAGTGCTGCTCTATCGTCGAATAACCTCAATCGGCACTATCACGGTAAGTTTGTGGATTGGAACGCTCCTGACAACGTTGGCTGTGATTGTTACCGGCGCAGTGCATTTTAGTGCTGCACGCGCTTTTGATTTTCCTCCTGGAGCGTTCAACTTTTCGCTCGGGTTTCTCTTTGGTTTGGGCGCCGCTTCCCGCATTGGCGTCTATGATTATCTCGGTTACTACGACATCTGTTACATCGGCGACGAAGTGAAGAACCCGGGACGAACAATCCCACGGTCAATCATTATCAGTGTGGTCACCGTGGCGCTGATCTACTTTGCGATCAATCTTTCGATCATCGGGGTTGTGCCGTGGCGCGAGTTTGTGCCGGCGGAAGCACATTCTAGTGCCGGCTTCGTGGTTTCGTTGATGATGGAAAAGATCTACGGGCCAAAAATTGCGACTGTTTTTACAGCGATGGTGCTCTGGACAGCCTTCGGATCCGTGTTTGCGCTGCTGCTTGGTTACTCGCGAATTCCGTACGCCGCTGCCTTGGATGGTTACTTCTTCAAGGTATTCGGCCGACTTCATCCGACGCAAAGATTTCCATATGTAGCTCTCATTGTGCTCGGACTAATTTCTATTGTCTGCAGTCTCTTCTCGCTTGATGCTGTCATCGATGCACTCATCTCAACGAGAATACTGGTCCAGTTCATCGGCCAGGTCTTTGCTCTGATACTTTTAAGACAACGAGCGCCACACATGGTGCGCCCATATCGGATGTGGTTATACCCGGCGCCAAGTATTGTTGCCTTGATTGGCTGGATATTTATCTTTGCGACAACTCCCAAGCCGGTAATTATCCTGGGGCTCGGCACACTGCTTTTGGGTGTTGTATTTTTTCTGGGTTGGTCCTGGTACGTAAAACAATGGCCATTCGCACCGGTCGCAGAAGAACGTGCGCGTCTGTAGCTTGCAAATAGAGCTGAAGAATCAATATGCGAAAAAGACTCTTTTCCGGAAGCATTATCCTGTTATTAAGTCTCGGTGTGTTTGCGCGCACTCCGATTGAGCCTGACTCGCCAGGTATGAAACTGCTTTTGCGAAAAAACTGGAAGATCCAATCGTCAGCCCTCGTGAAAGAGGGCGGCGCAACTATTTCACAGGAAAATTACCAGGCGAAGGGTTGGTACCCTGCCACTGTCCCTTCGACAGTCATCGGCGCGCTCGTTGAAAATAAAGTGTATCCGGATCCACTAGTAGACAAAAACCTGCGGTTGATTCCGGGTTGCAGTTATCCCATTGGGGCAAACTTCTCAAATCTTCCAATGCCTGACGACAGCCCGTTCAAAGTTTCATGGTGGTATCGAACGCAGTTTCGTGCTCCTCAAAAATATCGTGGCAGGATCAGCTGGCTGAATTTCGAGGGAATTAATTTTCGTGCAAACATTTGGCTCAACGGTAAACAGATAGCCAGTTCTGATCAGATAGCCGGCACATTTCGCATCCATGAGTTAAATGTTCAGGATGTCCTTCAAGCGGGCTTTTTGAACACTCTTGCAGTTGAAGTCTTCCCGCAGCAAACAGATGACCTTGGTTGGACGTTTGTGGATTGGAATCCCTCGCCGCCTGACAAGAACATGGGAATCTTCCGCGATGTTTACTTAACGGCTAGTGGGCCGGTTACTGTCCGATATCCGCAGGTCGTCACACATTTTGACGATGCTTCTCTGCAAATGGCCCATTTGACCGTCAATGTAGAGCTTAATAATGCGACAGAGGTTGAGGTTGCCGGCGTACTCAGTGTTCTTGTTGGGGCAACTTCTGTGCGACAGAGAGTGACGCTCAATCCACGTCAGACTAAGTCAATTTCACTGCTCTCAACCGATTTTCCGCAACTTAATATTGCGCATCCTCGAGTGTGGTGGCCGCTACACATGGGCCAGCAGAGCCTGCATCCGTTGACTGCGCAATTCGAAATCGGCGGCGAAATCTCCAACCGCGCAAGTGCCCATTTCGGAATGCGAGAAATCACTTCTGAATTAGATGGTCAGAATCATCGACTTTTCAAGATCAATGGTCGCAATCTGCTGATTCGAGGCGGTGGCTGGGCCTCCGATATTTTTCTCAGGTATTCCACGGAGCGATTGAATTCAGAATTTGCGTACGTCAAAGAAATGAATCTCAACACTGTTCGGCTGGAAGGCCAACTGCAGCCGGATAGTTTTTTCGATCTTGCGGACCGATATGGGATCTTGATTATGGCCGGCTGGTGCTGTTGCTCACACTGGGAGCACTGGCAGCATAGAGCCGACTACATGGAAGGACCCACGTGGGACAAGGAAGATTACGAAATTGCAGCCAAGTCGCAGGCCGATCAAATCAGACGTTTGCGAAATCACCCGAGTTTGCTGGTGTGGTTGAATGGCAGTGACAATCCCCCGCCACCAGATGTCGAGCAGATGTACCTGGATGTCCTGAAGCAGTATCACTGGCCCAACCCGTTCCTTTCATCAGCTACCGCTAAACCCACAAGCGTCACCGGTGCTACCGGCGTAAAAATGGAAGGGCCATATGAATGGGTGCCTTCAGCGTACTGGTTACAAGATACGAAAGCAGGAGGCGCACACGGTTTTGCCACGGAGACTAGTCCTGGGCCGGCAGTGCCGCCGATTGAAAGCTTGCGTCGATTCATTTCCTCGGATCATCTGTGGCCCATTGACGATTACTGGAACTATCACGCCGGCGGAGGTCAGTTCAAGAACCTGAAAGTTTTCACAGATGCGCTAAACGCTCGTTACGGACCCGCAAATGATGTCGAGAACTATGCACTCAAATCGCAATTGATGGCGTACGAAGGTCAGCGCGCGATGTTTGAGGCCTATGGTGGAAGCCGCTATCAATCAACTGGCGTGATTCAATGGATGCTGAACAATGCGTGGCCATCCATGATCTGGCATCTGTATGACTATTATCTCGCCACCGGTGGCGGATATTTCGGCACCAAGAAAGCTTGTGAGCCGGTCCACGCGCAGTATTCG